>JADZEA010000224.1 GCA_020850775.1 bacterium | reverse complement strand
TTTGTTTTCCATCAGGATAAACGTAGCGGTCAACTTGAGGTTTAACTTCAATTTTTTCAATGTCGGCACGTGAGTTTAAGTAAGCCATGTCAATTTCAAGGTCAAAGTGTCCGATGTTGCAAACGATGGCTTTGTCTTTCATTGCGTCGAGATGCCTTTTAACGATGATGTCTCTGTTGCCTGTTGAGGTAACAAAAATATCGCCAATTTTACAAGCATTATCCATTTTCATAACCTGGTAGCCTTCCATCGCAGCCTGTAAAGCACAGATTGGGTCAATTTCGGTGATGATTACTCTTGCACCAAGCCCTTTCATCGCGTCTGCACAACCTTTTCCAACATCTCCGAAGCCAGCAATCACGACAATTTTTCCGGCAATCATAATGTCTGTAGCTCTTTTAATTCCGTCAGCAAGTGATTCGCGGCATCCGTAGAGGTTATCGAATTTTGATTTGGTAACAGAGTCGTTCACATTAATTGCGGGAAGTGGAAGTGTTCCTTTTTCCATTCTTTGGTAAAGCCTGTGAACGCCTGTAGTAGTTTCTTCGGAAAGCCCTTTAATTCCGCTTACGAGTTCAGGAAATTTATCCAAAACCATGTTTGTCAGGTCTCCGCCGTCGTCTAAAATCAAGTTTAGGGGCTTTCCGTCTGGGAAAAACAGAGTTTGTTCAATGCACCAGTCAAATTCTTTTTCGGTCATTCCTTTCCAGGCGTAAACGGGAAATCCAGCTTGTGCAATTGCTGCTGCTGCGTGGTCCTGAGTAGAAAAGATGTTGCAGGACGACCATTGAACTTCAGCACCGAGAGCTTTGAGCGTTTCAATCAGTACAGCAGTTTGGATAGTCATGTGAAGGCAGCCAGCGATTCGTGCTCCTTTTAGAGGTTGTTCATTTTTAAATTCTTCGCGAATAGCCATAAGACCTGGCATTTCGGTTTCAGCGAGTTGAATTTCTTCCCTACCCCAGCGGGCAAGAGAAATATCTTTAATTTTGTAAGGCAATTTTTCAGTCATTGCAGACATTTTGTCTCCTGTTTTTAGTGTTTTTGTATCAAAATCTAATTAACGCTACTGATACAAAATTAAGGTAAAAATCTTTCGTGTTATTTTTCAGCAAAGCAATCAAAAAAATAGCGGGCTTGTGTTTTTTCAGGGCGAAATTTCCCTTTGGCTTTTGTCAGACTACTTGCTAAATTGAAGTTAGAGTGGAAAGGTGTGTGTGGTTTTTGTTTTGCGGTGAAGTGCTGAAATTATAGAGTAAAGAAATGCCTGTTTAAAAAAATTGAGATTTAAGTTAATTTAAGATTGCGTTTTTTTGTGGAAGAAAGATTTCAGAAAAGTTAAGGAAACTGATTTTTGTGTGTTTTAAGTAAAAAAAACGTTGACAAACAAAAATAAATTCCTTAATCTCAGGTAGAGAGTGGCAAAGGTGTAAAAATTCTTGCAAGTTTTTAGATTAGCTTGCCCAAAATGAATAACAACACTGATGAAGGAAACTTAAAGAAAAAATTATGTTTAAACTTAATAATATTAAATAAATAACAATTAACGCTCAACTAAAAGATTAGGTGAAGATGAAATGGAAAAATTGATATTTTCATTGATACACTTAATCTTATGTTTGGCAAAAAAGGGGAAACATGAAAGATATTGAGGAAAAGCTCGCCTTATTTCGTTTAGATTATCAGTCTATCAAGAGCGTCATGCATGCCATTAACTTAGTAAATGACGAGCATAAGGGGCCAGCATCTTATACCGTTGAAACAGTGGTTGTCCGCAACGGTGAAGCTAAGGTGATTTCAAAGGAAGTTAAGAATGTCTGACTGGTCTCAATTGGTTCGTGAACTCGGCCAACTCGGTAGTAGCTATGATGTGCTAAGGCGAAAATATACCAAGAGGCTTTACAACTACACCAAGCGAAACGTCATTTGCTATTACAGTGGGTGGCTGCAAAAGCCTGAGCTTGGAGCGCTGTGTGCCGTAAATGATACAGATAAGAATGGTTTAATGACCGCCATCAACGGCTTGGATGCTACTAAAGGTTTAGACCTAATCTTGCATACGCCCGGCGGTGACACTGCTGCTACGGAATCCATCGTTGACTACCTATGGGAAAAATTTAAAGGAGACATTCGCTGTTTCGTTCCCCAGATGGCGATGTCCGCAGGCACAATGATTGCCTGCTCTTGCAAAGAAATATGGATGGGTAAGCATTCTTCTCTTGGCCCAGTCGATCCACAATTCGGAAACATCCCGGCTCACGGGGTCATAGAAGAGTTTGAGCGCGCCTATCGAGAAATTGTTGACGATCCCCGAACAATTCCGGTTTGGCAACCCATTTTGGCAAAGTACCCGCCAGCGTTTATTGGGGAATGCAAAAAGGCGCTCGACTGGTCTAATTCACTGGTAGCGGCCTGGCTTGGCAGAAATATGCTTAAAGACACAGAAGGGTCTCAAGAAGCAATTGCAACTGTTCTGCGTGAACTCGGAGATCATTCGGTTAATTTTGCACATAATCGTCATCTTTCGATGAAGAAATGCAGTGAAATCGGGCTTACCATTAAGGCGCTTGAGTCGGATCAGAAGCTGCAAGACATCGTTCTCTCTATTCACCACATATATTTCCATACCTTATCCAGCACGCCTTCCTTCAAGATTATTCAGAACCACAACGGGGCAACGTTCATTCTGCAAGCGCAGCAGCAAATAGTTGTAGGCCAGATGCCGCAGCGCCAACAAGTTGCTGGACAGCCTGGTCCTCCTCCAGAACAGCAAAACTTAGATGTGCCAGTTCCTATGGAACCTGTAAACGAAGAATTGTAATAGGGTTAACAAGCCATTCCCATCCGACTGCTCAACCACTACGCTGTTTCGCTTCGGTTGAACTTGGATGTTCAGCGGTCTGTAATTTTGTGAAAAGATGGGTAACAATTTCCGGAAAAAAATTAAAAACAAAGGCTTCCTATTTCCACAGTTTTTCACTGCGAAATTTCCCTTTGGCTTTTTTTAGACTACTTACTAAATTGAAGTTAGAGTGGAAAGGTGTGTGTAACCCACGTGGCGGAACTGTGCTAAACAATGGTGAAAAATGAATGGAAATTTTGAGAACACTAAAAATCTGTGGTGTATCAAATCAGATAAAATTTAAAAGAAATTTTTAATGAATGCTGTTAAACTAATGAATCTTGTGAAAGATACTTTTTTTACAGTCAAAAGGGATACAATTTATGCCAACAGTTTTTGAGCAAGATGGTTATAAGTTTTTCTTCTACAGTAATGAACATTTACCAATACACATTCATGTTCGCCGTGGTGGAGGTGAAGCAGTTTTTTCCATTGAAGACTCCATTGAACTAAGAGAGTCTAAAAATATGAAAATGAGTGAATTAAAAAAAGCACTGAAACTTGCAAAAGAAAATCACAAACTAATTTTGGAGAAATGGAATGAACACCATAGTTAAGAATGAAATTATTGCATTTTACAAAAATGGATACATTTTTATCCGTATGGAAAGCGGGGTGGAAATTAAGTTTCCAGTCAGTGGAAACAAACGTCTTTCCAAAGGAACTCCCGAACAGTTAAACAACGTAGAAATTTCTCCATCCGGCATTCATTGGGAAGATTTGGATGAAGATTTATCTTTTACCGGATTGCTTCAGGGAGATTACGGACAAAATGTAAACCTGTAACACCACCACTAAAACCTTCGAGCTGAGTTTTGATTAATTGACACGTTTAAAAATTAGTGCAGAAATTATGAACAACACCGAAAAGAATAAATTTAAAATGAAAACTCCAACAACTCCGGCATTTCCCCAGAAAACTTCAGGAGAATTGAAAAGCACTGCAACAGGAATCAAAAATTGGTAAACTGCTGCTGAAATCATTGTAAATTTCATTCCTTCAGGCTTGAGACGTGAGAGAAATGAACCGAAAAAAATTATTAACGGAACACCCCAGTAAAACTGATTTTCAGGGTTGTTTTCACTTCCGATGATTCCGACTGCACCACTTACCCACCCAAGTAAAAGCAGGCTGAAAAAACCCACAAAAAAGGCAAGGCGAAAAGTTCTGTTGTTTGTTTTCAGAATTAACCATAATTCAAAAATACATCCAGTTATCAGAATCAACGCGATGAATTGAAATGATTCATCCATAGAGCCGGGTTTTGTAATCCGAAAAACCAAAAGAATAATAAGAACTAAAACTGTCAAAACTGCCCAAACAGTAAGTCGTTTTCTGTTTTTCTTAGCTTGTAAATTTTTCATTTTTAAAACTTTCTTAATTCTTCCAAAAATCCGAACTAAAAAAAAACTTTTTCAAAAACTAATTTAGTTCAATAAAATCTTAATCAAGTTGTTTTCTTCTCCAGTCAAAGGGAAACAGTTTAGAAAGCAGAAATAAATTTTAACGTAAAAATTGAAAATAATTTCCTGAAACTTACCTGACAAAAACTAAAACCACCTTTTTAAAATATTTTAGTTAAGGAAAAAAATCACTTTTACGGTTCAGTTTGTTTGCGTCCAATCTTTTAAAATCTCATTGAACTTGGGAACTACTCTGATTTCAATTCTCCTGTTTTCCGCATTCGGCGTGTTGTCCGGCGTTTTCGCCCTTAACCTCGTCTCACCAAAACCGGCAGGAAACAAATCTAAACCTGTATCCCACCAACTGTTCAAGCCACTAACACCATCCTCCCAAAAATTTACAACCTCTTTTGCCCTTTGAAACGAAAGGTTCTGATTGAATAAATGGCTTTGAACCGTATCCGTGTGCCCTTCCACAATCACAGTAAATCTTTTTTTACGCCCATCCTGACGTAAAAATTCAGAAAGTTTTTTCCCAACATTCTGCAAAATTATCTTAGCACTGTCTCGTAAATCTGCACGCCCTAAGTCAAAAAAAACATCGGCAGCAAGAATAATTCTTCCATCGTCAGTAACCTGAACGTTGTCCCCTGCTAACTCTTTTAAATCTTCTTGTTCTTTTTTGATTTTTTCCATCACTTTTTCAAGTTCTTCCAATCTTTTGATTGCGATAAAATCTTTCAGTAAAACAATCAAAAAAACAAAAAGCGAAACCATAAAAATTCCCGTCAGCAAGTCTGTAAAAGAAACCCACACGTTAAAAATTTCGTCTTTATCTTTGATTTTCATCTTTTCCAACTCCAAGGCTTCCACCAGGGCTTCTTCTCAGGTTTACTTTCTACTACTGCCTCAACCGGTGAACCTTCTGCAGGTTTTTTTCCTGTTGTTAGGTCTTCCTCGGGATTTGTTTCCGGTAAAGGTTTTTCCGGTTTTTCAATGTTTTTTGGTTGGCTTGTTGTTTTTTCCCTGATTGCTTTAAGATGTTCTTTGATTTCATCCAAATTGTTCAGTTTTCCAAGTTGTTCTTTCAGTTCTGAAACAGTTCTTTGGATTTTTTCCAAAGATTCCAAGTTTTTTTCTAACTTTGTAAATTCACTAAAAATCGGGATTTTGCTTCCAAGTTCTGCTGTTTGTTTTTTGAACTCAACAGTTTGATTCTGAAGTTCTCTTGTCAAGCCTGTGAACTCTGTTCTCAGTTCTGTTGTTTGCTTCTGAAGTTCTGTTTGAACAGCACCTAAACTCGTTTCCAATTTCAAGTTTAAACCCTTTATTGAAGTATCAAGATTAGTGAAAACAGTTTGTAATCTTTCTCCTTCAGGTGTAGTTTGCTGGCTTAGTAAAACAAGGTTTGAAACTACAGTTTCAAGCTGGAAATGCCAGTCATTCACTTTTTCCGTTGCCCAGCCAATCAATTTTTCAAGCGTTTGGTTAAGCTCTGAAATGTTTTCCATTGAATTTCCAAAAGTAACCGCTGAGTTTTCCAAAGAACCACAAGCTGCAGAAATCTTTGCTGCTCCTTCGTCAAGTCTGTTAACAAAGCCTCTTTCCTGTTCAGTAAAACTTTTGATTGTTTCCAGATTCCCGGCAAGCGTTGTACTTAAATTGCCTAAAACAGACCGAAAATCTCTGATAATTTCCTTAAACTCTCTTTTTTGCTCTTTGAAAAGCTCCGCAAAATTTTGGTGGTTTTGCTGTGCCTGTTCACGCAAACTGTTAATCGTTCTGTTTACAAGGGCTTCGTTTCTTTGCTGAAAATTATTAAAATTTGTTTCTAAAGTTTTGGCAAGTCTTTCTTGCAAGGCGTTAAAATTCGCTGTAATTGAATTTGTAAAATGCTTGTTAAAATCCAATAGGGAAACAGAAAAAGACTGCGAAAGCCTTTCTGTAGTAGCCTGAAAGTCTGCAACGATTTCTTCCAAAGCATTTTTGAAAGCATACTCAATTCCTGGCGGTGCGTACTCAGGAATTAAAACAGTGTTCGCGTACTCAAGTGCTTCGTGGTAAAATTTTTCTCTGCTTTTTTGAAACAAAACAAACAAAATCCCCAAAACTAAAGCAGCTAAAATTCCCAAAATGCTTGTCCAAAATGCCGTTTCCATTCCTGCAATTGAAGGATTAATCTGTTCAATAAAAACCTTAAAACTCTCCGCAATGTTCTTTCCGTCTGAAGTATTTTTTACGATTTCTGCAATGTTTGAAACAGATTGGTTCATCCCCCAAAAAGTCCCAAGCAAACCCAAAAGCGTAGAAGTTCCAATGCAAAAACGAATTAGATTGTCAAAACCAGCAACAACAGAAACCAAAGCATCTTCCAAAATTTCAGGATGCGTTTCAAGATTGTTGTTTTCTCTCTCTTCAAGAATCACACGCCACTTTAATAAAAAACCTTTTTCTAAATTTTTATCCTTTAGTATTTTTTTCTGTGAACTTAATCCGCTGAAGGATTTAAAAATAAAATAAGATCCAATCGCAAACATTCCTCCGATAAACAGGAAGAAGAAATTATTCGTTGGTGAAAAAACATCCGTTTGACCAAAAACTGTTCCCGTCAGAAAAAATACTAAAATCACTGCCATTTTTTTACACTCCAAAAATTTTTTTGCACTACAACTTTACCAATTTTAAAGTCTCACTTTCAGTTCCCTAAAACCACTCTTGCTTTTTGCACTACTTCGTTACCAACTCTAAAGCCTCGTCTTTCAACTGAAACGACACAATTTCTGTCAATTCCCTGAACTGTCCGAGTTGTAGTCGGTTCCATTGTTTGCTGGTTGAAGGAAGAGTTTTTCTCCGGATAAATCACTTCTGCTCCAAACTCTCTGATTAAAGGATTAAAAATTTCGTTTTCAAAAATCTCTTCTTTGTCTAAGTAAAAAGCCAGAGAAATTAAAGTATCGCGAAGATTCCTGTCGGTTGTTTTCTCTAAAATTTCTTCAACACCAAAATCGTTTTCTTCAGGATTTTGCAGGTGAGAAAGCAACCTGACCAAAGTGTTTTGGCTCGGTTCAGCAAGCAACTGTTCTGAAGCCTTTAACAAACTTTCAATTTTGTCTCTTCGCTGCCTTTTCCATTCATTTTGGTTAACTGTAAAATAAACATCAAGTTCTTTTAGTCCTGAGTTTAAACTTTCAAGTTTACGTTTACTTTCTCTAAGTTGGTGTTTCTCTGATTCCGTGAGCTGAATTTTTTTACGGTCAGGTAAGTTTTCAAGTTCTCTTTTAAGGTCTTCTGCTAAATCACTTACTACAAGAACTTTTCCTTCCAAATTTAAAAATCTTTTAGAAAGTTCAGTTTGTTTTAAAAGTTCTGTAGAAATTTTCATTAGCTCAGCAGTTTGTTTTTGATTTTCATTTTGTAAAACTGTTTTTAACTCATTAATTTTTCTTTCCAAATCTGAAAGTTTTGGAAACTCCTCTTTTTCTGTTGGAACCACGCCGTTTTCTTTTCTCTGGCTTCCTGCTGAAACCCCGTCGTTTCCAGTTTCTGGTTTTAGAGACTTTTCGTTTTGTTTTTCGCTCCATTTTTTCCATCCCAAAAAAGCAAGCAAAATTAAACCTAAACCACAAGAAAAACCAATCAACAAAGGAAGCCAGTTGTTTTTCCACCAGGAAAGTTCAACGTGATTTTTTGGTAACACTTTTTCAAGCGAATCAACTTTAGTTTTCAGTTGATTTTTTTCATTAGTAAGTTTTCCTAATTCTTTTTCAGCTTCTTTTAAATTCCTGAGTTCTTCCTTTTTGATTGTTGTGATTGTTGTGTCAGTTTCTGTTGTCTCCGGTGTTTTGCTTTTGTCTTTACTTTTTTCTTGTTTTGCCGTGCCCGTTTTTGCCTGAACCTGTTTGTTAGTTGTGTCATTTTTTGCCTGAATCTGTTTGTTAGTTTTGTCATTTTTTGCCTGAGCCTGCAGGTTTTCTGCAAAAAGGCTTGCAGTTAAAATCAAAACAAACAGTAAAATCTTTTTCATTTTTAGCCCTCCACTTCTTTAATAATTAATCTTAGTCCTTTGTCTGAGTAACAAATTCTGTGTAATCTCCAAATTGCGTGTCGCTGACAAACAACTTCCAGGTCAAACCGTCCTTTGCAAGTGTAAGCTCAACCATCACAAATTTTCCAGATAATTCTTGTGGAACCGGAATTTCTCTAATGCACTTAACTTGTGGATTTCCAATAATTTGTGGTTCTTCGTTTTCCCAATCCTGATTTTCAAAAACTGAAAAATTCCTTAAACTTTGTGTTACTTTAAACCTTCTGCAGTAAACACTTTTGGATTTTTCCGAGCTTGTCCACTGTTCAAAAGCAATTTTAAATTTTCCACCTTGTTCAAAACCGATTGAATACAAAAGTTGTTGCGTTCCTTCAACTCTAATTCCTGCAAATTCGCCAGAAAAGTAAGCAGCACCTTTTACTACTCCGATTTTCACTTCTGGCATTAAAAGATGTTTAGTTGCACTAATTTTTCCAATTGCAGTTTCCAAAATCAATCCCAACTTGCTTGAGTTTCCGCCTAAAAGAAGAAAATCTAAATTAGCTACGTTTAGCCTTTCTTTAGTGTGAAGCCTCTTAATTATTTTGTCTAACTTGTCAAAACCCTTTGTAATTGAAGGAGTTATCGCTTCTTTAAAATTTTCGTAAGTCAAATTAACCGTTACGTTCTGTGCTTGACCGTCTGTTCCAACGATTGTCAAAGTAAGGTCTGAACTTTGATCTTTTTCTAATTTATCTAAGTCGCCCTGAAGATTGCATTTTAGGTTTTCAGCTTTTTCTCTAAAATCACGATAAATTTTTTTTGCTGAATCTTCAGCCGTGTGCAAACTCTGAGAATCTTGCGGAAACGGGAATTTCCCCTTGTCTAAGTTGGCAAGTTCGTAGATTTTTTTAGCTAACAGGTAAGTAAGAAATTCACCACCAAGTTCTTCATCTCCGTCGGTGGCTAAAATTTTAAAAAACTTTTCATCATTGTTTTTATGGAATTTGCAAACCGTAAAATCGGTTGTTCCTCCGCCACAATCAAAAACTGCAAAAACTTTTTCTTCTCCTTCCTCTAAATCCATCTGAAGAACGTGGTTCAAAGCTAATGCTTCCGGTTCACTGATTTCCATCAAAACATCATTAGCAGCAAAACCCAAATCTTGCACAGCTTGTTTGATTCTTTCTTTCTGCTCTTCCCTGAAAACAGCAGGAAAAGTTACCAAAACTCTTTGTGCTTTGTAAGGATTTTCATTTTGAAACCTTTCAATCATTTCCTTTAAAAAAATCTGAGTTAACTCTGTTGGCTGAAAACCTCTGACACTACCCTTTTCGTCTAAAAAGTTCAGATCCGGATTTTCTTTCAGGAGTTTTTTAAATCCAAAAGCGACGCTTTTAAAATTAATACTTCTTCTTGCTAATGCTGCTTGTCCAAATTCAATTGTGTGGTGTGGATTGCTAAATTTTTGAAAAAACAGAACGGTCGGGATTTCGTTCAGGTTAAAGTCTCCATGATTCTCCAGAACAAAAACCTCAGCTTCGTTTGTCAGTCTGTTGTAAAAAGAAAAACAGGAGTTTGTCGTTCCAAAATCAATCACTAAAGGTACCGTTAAATCCTCAGGTTTCCTGCAGGTAACGGCAATTATTTTTTCCTGAGTTTTTACTTCACCTGAAACAACGTCCTCGTAAGTAACAGCAATTTTCCCTTCAAAATTTTTTTGTTTTTCACCAAACTCCGGCAAAAGGTTTGGAAAAATTCCACACTGTATTTTTTTTGTTTCCTTATCGTTCAAGATTGTTTCTTCAACTGCTGAGTTAATTTTTAACCAGTCGTTTTGAGAAACAACGTGTGTAATTCTTAAGGGTGAAACTGCTCTGCCAGTTCTTGAGTTTGAAAGTACAAGGTTAAATTTTCTTTCCCGCCCTGTTTGGTAAATCACAAAATCGTTCCCGCCAGCAAACGAAACACTTGAAGTAATTTCTAAGTTTGAAACGTCGTAAGGTTTTAGTTCCAGAGTAAAACTTTGCGTTCCGGTTTCCTGAAAATCTGCTTCAAGCGTTACTGATGGATTTAACCCAAAAACAATTTGAAAAGTTTGGTCATCCACGTTTGAAACAAAGTTTTCCCCTGTGATACTCAGGCTGTTCCATCTAAGTCCCGCAGAGTTGTTAAGTCTTCCTCTGAGATTTCCCGTTCCACGGTCAAAAAAGACCTCTCCACCTTTCTCAAAAGCATTTTCAAACTCAAAACTAAAAACTGGTTTTTCCTGAACGTTCAGAAAGTAAGTCAGCGTTTCAGCTTTTGTTTTCAGTTTTAGTGTAAACTGCTGGTGAAGTGTTACGTCAGGAAAATCAAGTGAAAAATTAAATTCCTTACCATTCTCTAATACTTTGGGAAGGTCTGCAACTCCGTTAAAATTTACTTCTGTTTCAATCTTACTTAGTTCGTTTGCGACTTCACCAACGTTTTTAATCCTGAAAACAATCGGCAAAGTCTGAAACAAAACTAAGTTTTCGTTTTCAGGCTGTCTTTCAAGTCTTGCAAATTTTTTCCCGCAACCTGAACAAAAAAAATCAGCTGCCTCGTCAAACTCCCATCCACACCTACAAAACATTTTTGAAACTCCTATCTTAAAGCACGCAGTTTTGCATTCATTTTTTCCTCCTGATAATCAAGCTCTTTTGAAAATTCATCAACTTTGCTGAAATCGTTAGTAACAATCGGGTCACCGTCAAATTTTCCCAGCCTTAAACCAATTCTTTGAAAAATCTGCTCATCGGTTTCGTTAGACGTTTGTCTTAAGGTTTCCAGCATTTTGAGTTGAATTCTTCGAACTACAACGTAAAACAAGTCATCTTCATCAGTAAAAATTTTGTTAAGCCAGCAAACGAACAAAGCATTAAGTTTTTCTAAGTTTTCAACATTCCGGTTTGCCTGCCAAAGGTCTAATTTTTCGTTGTTCAACCTGTTAAGATTGTTTCTTTCC
>JADZEA010000223.1 GCA_020850775.1 bacterium | reverse complement strand
TGCTAAAATTTTCTGTTCTCAACTCGTAAAAATAAACTCCTGACGCAATTTGTTTGCCACTAAAATTTGTTCCGTTCCATTCAACAAAACCGTTTGCTTTTTTGAGTTCAAACTCACGCACAACTTCACCCAGAACATTGAAAACAGTAAGTTTGGCTTTTTGGTTAGCTTGCAGTTCGTAAGTAATTTTTGTCGTCGGATTGAACGGGTTCGGAAAAGCGTCAGCAAGGTAATTTTTTTGTGGCAAAATCTTGTTTTGCGGAACAGAAGTAAAAATTTCACCTGCGTTTCCCGTTCGTTGCGAATTTCCCTTGAAACAGTTCCACTTCACGTTTGCACTTTGTTTGTAATCAATTACGTAGTAGGAAGCATTGTTGGGAATTGCAATTTCTGTGTCTGAATCTCCGTCAAACTTGCCAACCGTTGCACTGTACTTCAGGTTGCTTCCAACCAAAACCGGAAAGTTCGGAATGCTTGCTCCATTAAAATCAATCGCCTGTAAAAAGCCATCAGCATCGCCAAAAATTATGTCCGCTGTTCCGTTCCCGTTTAAATCCGCCAAAACAGGCGTGCATTCCGTTCCTGCCCCAGTGTCCGTTGTAAAAATGTCGTTTCCCTGATTGTTCGTAACGAAAAGCATTCCGTCGTTGTTTACAAAAATGATTTCAACACTTCCGTTCCCGTCCAAATCGTAAGCAAGTGGCGAAGTTTTGATTGCTGTACTTGTGTTTTTTGTAAAAAATAAAGTTCCGTCATTTTTCACAACTTTCAGGTCTCCGTTGTTCAGACCAACCAAAATTTCGTCTGTTCCGTTCCCGTCAAGGTCTGAAACAATCGTCCCGTTTGTTGTTACGCTTCCCAAAACAAAAGGAAAACCCGCGATTTCCTGTCCGTTAGAAGTTGAAAAAGCGTGCAAAGAACCTCCGTTAGCACTTGAACAAAAAATAATTTCAAGGCTGTTGTCGTTGTTCAAGTCTGCAACAGTCGGCGAAGAAAGAACTCCTGAAAGTCCTGTTGCAAGTGGAAAGGTTGAAAAATTGCTTCCGTTTGCGTTTAAAACAGTGATTTGTCCGGTGTTTGAAACTGCAACAATTTCGTTTGTTCCGTTTCCGTCAGCGTCAGCGATGATTGGATTACTGTAAAGCAAACCGCTAACCGAGTGGTTAAAAATGATGTTTCCCGTAAAATCAACAAGTGAAATCCCTCCTGTAAGGCTTGCAACAACAATTTCTGCGTTTGGAGAGTTGTTAATTTCTCCGATTGCAACGGCTGAACGAATGCTGCTTGTTCCCAAGTTTACGGGAAAACCTGCCAGTTCAGTTTGTCCGTCAGAGTTTAGAGCGTGAAGTTTTCCGGTGTCGTCCCCAAAAACGAGTTCTTTGCTTCCGTTTCCGTCAAGGTCAAAAATCAAAGCTGAAGACCTTGAAACCACCGTAAACGGAAAACCTGCCTGATTTAAAGTAATTGAAAATGGGATTGTGTAGTTCACTTCGTAAGGATTTGCGGAAGTTGGGTTTGCTGTAATTTTAAGCCTGAGGTTTGTGGTTAAAGTTTTTGCTGTGCTGCTTGCAAAAAGAAAAGGGTTCAGTTCGTTGGAAACGGAATCACCGTTAGCAAGCGTTCCGAAGTTCACTGTTCCGTTGAGAATTGTTACTGTTGAGTCGTCGCAGGTCAGTGTTCCGGTTGTGTTTTGAGCGTTTTGCCAGGTTGCCCAATTTTTTAGTTTTACGGTGAGTTTTCCCGTTTCAAGCGGATTTAAAATTCCGTCTCCGTCGTTGTTTGCTGAGCTTTCAGCAATTTCGTTTTCAGCCAAATCCACGTGAGGATAAATTATTCCTAAAACTCTGATGCTGTCAATCACAACGTCGGTTAGTGGTTTGTCGTTTGCGTCAGTTGGAACGTCGCCGATGTTTTGCACAACGTTAATTCCGCTAATCACTCTGCCAAAAGCTGAGTGAACGTAGTTTAGCCAGGTCGTTGGAACTAAAGTGATAAAGTACTGTGAACCTCCGGTGTTTGGACCTGCGTTTGCCATTGAAAGAACGCCTTCGCTGTCGTGTAAGAGTTGTGAAGTAAACTCGTCAGGAATCGTGTAACCCGGACCGCCGGTTCCGTTTCCCAAAGGGTCGCCGTCCTGAATCATAAAATTATCAATCACCCTGTGAAAAATCAATCCGTCGTAAAAATGGTTGTTAGTTAAAGTGATAAAATTGTTTGCAGTAATTGGCACGAGGTCTTCGCGGAGTTCAACACGAAAATTTCCCATCGAAGTTCTCCACTCAACAACTGTTTGAGCAAAAACTAATTTTGTAAAAAGCAAAAAAATGCTTGCCAGCGTAAATTTCAGTGTTTTCATTTGAAAATCTCCTTTGAAAATTAAGAAAAATGAAAAGTTTGTTTTGAATGAATAAAAGCCATTAAAAGTAGAAAAAACAAGTAAAAATTTAAAACTCACGACCAAAACAAATAAATTGCAGATTCCCACTAAAAATTGAGTTGCACTTAAAGGTAAGTTAACTTCTGCTTCATTAAAAATTAACTAAAAAAAATAGTGAAGTTTGAACTTTAAGCCTGATTTCTTTTCTTGAAATAGCTTTTTTTTAGGTTTAAATTAAAACGAAAAATTAAGAGGAAAAACAAATGCTTTTAAAATTTGCCAAATTTGGATTTTGTATAATTTTGTTTTTTGCACAAAAAAATATTTTTGCAGGTAATTTTTCAACTGAGCTTGAAACAGAACTTCTCTCTTCAACTCAAGACCAAACTGTTTACGTTTACTTTTCAGAACAACCTGACCTAAAACCTTTCAAAGAAAGTTTTGCCAAAAAACAACTTACAAACTCACAAAAGCGAGATATTCTTGTCCCAAAACTTCAGGAAATTGCAAATCGTTCCCAAAAAAATGTAATTTCCTTTCTTGAAAAAAACAAAAATTCCTACCTTTCTTACAAATCTTACTTCCTTGGAAACTTGATTTTTATTGAAAAGGCAAAACCTTCCCTGCTTCACTCATTAAAAAATTTTAGTGAAGTTAGTGTCTTAGAAAAAGCCCTCTTTCCGGTAAAAACAACTCGCAAAAATTCAATTCCACAAGTCAGCGAAGTTTCTGACGCTCTGAAAACAATTAATGCTGACAAACTTTGGGCTTTAGGTTTTGACGGTTCAGGAAGAATTGTTGCAAACATCGACACAGGAGTTGATGGAAACAATCCTTACCTTGCTCAAAACTGGTACGGCTTACAACCAAACGTTAGTTGGAACAATGCTTGGTACGACGCAGTCGGACAGAACTCAACTTTTCCCGAAGACCTCGCAATTCCAACAACAGGAACAGCAACAATGAGTTTGATGGTCGGAAAAACAATAACTGACACAATTGGAGTTGCTCCAAATGCCTGGTGGATTTCTTCAAAACACAACGACGGCGGACCGAACACAGGCGTAAACGGACACCTTGCAGGCTTTACCTGGATTGCAAACTTACCTGCAAACGTTCTTGACAAACTTGACGTGATAAATAATTCTTACGGTGAAAATTTTGGTGGTTGCTCCGCTTCAGGAAATTATCAAATTTATGAAATCATCGAAACAATGGGAATTGCAACAGTTTGGGCAGCAGGAAACGATGGACCAAACAACAAAACAATTTGGGAAAACGCTGCCGGAGCAATCTCTGAAACGCACACTTTTTCAGTTGGAGCTTTAAACACAAACCAAACTTCTGCCTGGATTTACAGTGCAAAAGGTCCTTCCGGTTGTGCAAACTCAAACATTGTTTTTCCACCTCACAACTTAGCTTTTCAAATCAAACCGGAAGTCGTTGCACAAGGCTCACAAATCAAAGTTGCAAAAGGTGTAACTACTGGTGGAGGAACTGAAATTGTTAGCGGAACTGAATTCTCAACTGCCCTTGTCTCAGGTTCAATTGCACTTTTAAAACAAATTAAACCAACAGCAACGGTTGAAGAAGTAAAACTTGCTCTTTTAAACACAACGGTTGACCTTGGTTCGCCGGGAGACGACAACACTTACGGAAGAGGAAGGATTGATGTTTTAGCAGCTGCAAGTGAATTTTCGCCTTTTGCAATCACAGGAAACGTAACTGACAACGGAAACCCAATTCCTTTTGCAAAAATAAAAATCAACCAAACAAAACAGGAAACTTTAACGGCAGTTGACGGAAGCTACTTTTTAAAACCACTTGTGAACTCTGTAACACTTGAAGTTTCAGCTTTTGGTTACCAAACTACAACCTTAAACGTTCCGCAACTCGTTGCAGGTTCACCTTTTGTCTTGCAAATTAGTCTTTCGCTGAAACCAACAGGAACAATTTCAGGAACTTTTGACGACACAAACGGAAACGCAGTTTCAGGAGAAGTCAGAATTTTCACCACAGGATTAACAGAATTTTTGTTTGCTTCAGTTCTAACAAACTCAAACGGAACTTTTTCATTGATTTTACCTGAAGAAAACTACAAACTTGACTTTGTTCCAAACTTCCCTTTTCCACAAAAAACAGGTTTACAGTTCAGTTTGGTTTCAGGGCAAAACCAAGTTTTTAATTACTCAAACTTACCTTCAACAATTTTACTTTTTGGGAAAGACAATTCACAGGCAGTTGACACGGTTTACCGGGAGATTCTAAGCTCAACAGGACTTGATTTTTTTCATTGGAACGAAACGGCAACGCTTCCAACACTTTCACAGTTAAGTTTGTTAACACAGCCTTCAGTTGTGATTTGGTACACAGACGAAAAACAAGGGGATGTTTTGAGTAATTTTGAAGAACAACTTTTGGTTGACTACCTGAACGGAAACGGAAAACTTGTTCTTTCAGGACAAAATATTTTGGAAAGTGAGACAGGTGGAAATTTGATGAATTTAATTGGAATTAGTTTTGGTGGAAATTTTACCGGAGTTTCAGATTTTGTTCGTGGAAACAATGGAAGTATTTTTTCAAATGGAGGAACAGGCTGGCTTTTTAAGACTTTAGGAATTAACAATGAAAACTTACAAAGTTCAAAAGACAAAATTTTGATTTCAGGAAATTCAACCCAAATTGCAGGTTACGGCGGAAACGGAGGAGAAGGAATTGCAGCAACAAAAACTTTGGGAAACAACGCAGTTTTTTTAGGTTTTGATGTTGCTTCGGTTGTTGCAAGTTCGCCAACGCTTGCCTCTTCAAAGAAAATTTTACATGCAATTTTGAATGATTTCGGGTTTACACTTGAAACACAAAAAAACCAAAATCCAACCCTGAAAAATTTTGTGCTAAACCAAAACTTCCCAAACCCTTTCAATCCAACGACAAAAATTGCTTACGAACTGCCAAACAATCAAAAGGCAAAACTAACAATTTTCAACGTTCTCGGCGAAGTTGTGAAAGAGTTTTCACTTGAAAAGCAAAGCAGTTTTGTTGAGTGGAACGGGACAAATTTTAACGGAAAAAGTGTCGCAAGCGGAGTTTATTTTTACAAACTTGAAAGCGAAAATTTTTCTCAAACCAAAAAGATGGTGTTTTTGAAATAGGATTTTCAAGTGGGAAACCGACATTTTGAAGTTAAATAAAATTGCAAAAAGCCTTTAAGATTAAAGAAAACCTTGAAGACTTAACCAAAAAATTTGACCGCAAAAGCATCCTAAATTTTGTAAACTGTGTGAGTTGGACGACCTGCGAGAATTTGTTCTTTTCCCCAATTCGCAACTTTTTTAAAAGTATCCGACTTGATGAAATCGTTAAACTCTTGCTCTGAGTTCCAATCGGAAACAATCAAAAAATCATTCGGTCTGTCAAGGTCTCTGAAAAGTTTAGTTTGTGTGTGTCCGCCAATAGTTTTCATCAGTTCAATCACTCCGCGAAAAGCATTTACAAAAATTTCTTCTTTTCCTGCAAGGACAGAATAATTCATTCCAATCGTTACCATTTTTTTCTCCTTTTTTTAGTTTAGGCTTTTTTTTAAATTCCACAAAAAAGTTAAAATAACTTGGTCTGAAATTAACCTGAAAAATGAAAAATTTTTCCGAACTTATTTTTGAGCTTGAAAAAATCATTGGTTTAGAAAACATTGTTTCTTCAAAAGAAGAATTAATTGTTTTTGAAAGTGATGGTCTGACTTTTGGAAAATCAATTCCTGAAGCTGTTGTTTTTCCTGAAAACACACAGGAAGTTCAAGAGATTGTCAGGCTACTTTCAAGAGAAAAAGTCCCTTTCACGCCACGAGGAGCAGGAACAGGGCTTAGCGGAGGCTGTGTAACTCCTGAAGGCGGAATAATTATTTCGCTCACAAAAATGAACAAAATCCTAAAAATTGACACTGAAAACCAATTCGCAGTTGCAGAACCCGGAGTTGTGAATTCTCATCTTTCTAAAGAAGTTGAAAAATTTGGTTTACACTACGCTCCTGACCCTTCAAGCCAGTTTGTTTGCACAATCGGCGGGAATGTTGCTGAAAATTCCGGCGGACCTCACACTCTAAAGTACGGAGTTACAAGCAATCACATTTTTGCTTTGAAAGTTGTTTTACCAAACGGTGAACTTGTTGAGTTTGGGAGCGAGTTTGCAGAAAGTGAAGGTTTGGATTTAGCCGGAGTTTTTGTTGGTTCGGAAGGAACTTTTGGAATTGTTACGGAAATTACTTGCAAACTAACTCCTTTGCCGAAAACTTACCAAACTTTCCTTGTGTTTTTTGAAACTGTTGAAGACGGGATTAACACAGTTTCAGAAATTATCGCAAGTGGTGTAATTCCTGCTGCACTTGAAATGATGGATTCACAAGTTTTAGAAGCACTTGAAGCAGCTTTTAAACTTGAAATTCCTAAAAATGCCGGCTCAATTTTGATTGTTGAACTTGATGGTTTTGTTGAAAATGTTGAGCCTGAAACTGAAATTGTCAAATCTTGTTGCATAAAAAATCACGCACAAAGTTTTCGTTTTGCAACAACAGTTGAAGAACGAACAAAACTTTGGATTGCACGAAAAAAGGCTTTTGGTGCTTTGGGAAGAATTACGCCAAATTATTACACTCAAGATGGAGTCGTTCCGAGAAGTAAACTTCCTGAAATGCTTAAAAAAATTTACGAAATTGCACAAAAATTTGACCTGAAAATCGCAAACATTTTTCACGCAGGAGATGGAAACTTACATCCTTGCATTTTGTTTGACGCAAAAAATGAAAAACAAACTCACGCCGTTCACCAGGCAAGCAAAGAACTTTTGACTGCTTGCATTGATTTTGGTGGAACACTTTCAGGAGAACACGGAATTGGTTTGGAAAAAATGGATTTTATGAACAGGCTTTTTTCTGAAAATGACCTTTTGGCAATGCAAAAACTAAAGGAAGTTTTCAACCCTGAAAACCTTTGCAATCCCGGAAAAATTTTCCCGACAAAAAAGAGTTGTGTTGAGCTTTCACTCAAAAATCGCGGAAACTACTTTTAAAAACAGAAACCTTACTTTTTAACAGAAAAAAATTTTATGAAAAAAACATTAACCTTGCTTTTGTTAGCTTTGATTTTAGAAAATTGCCTTGCGTGGGGAACGCTTGGACACAGTTTTGTTGCTGAAAAATCAATCCAAACTTTGCCAAAAGAACTACAAAATTTTTATTTACAAAACATTGATTACCTGAAAAATCATGCTTCTGACCCGGACCACTGGAAGAAAAAAGACGCTGCAGAACCTTCAAGGCATTACATTGACATTGATTTCTACGGAAAATATCCATTTTTAGAGCTTCCGCGAAACTACAAAGAAGCAAAAGCAAAATTTACCGAAAAAACACTTAATGATTACGGAACCGTTCCCTGGGAAATTGAAAAATTTCAAGCGGAACTTACTAAAAATTTTAAGAAAAAAGATTGGGAAAAAATCATTCTGAACACAGTAATTTTAGGGCATTACGTTGCCGATTCCCACGTTCCTTTTCACACTTGCCTAAACTACGACGGACAGCTTTCAGGTAACAACGGAATTCACAAACGCTTTGAAAGTTTAATGATTGAGAAACACAAAAACGAACTTGATTTCCAGCCAACAATCGCCCATTACATCGATGAACCATTAATTGAAGGGTTTAGAATCGTCCTTGAGAGTTTTCCGTACGCAAACGAAATTTTAAAAACCGACTCGCTTGCAACACAGCTTCTTTCTGAAAAAATGATTAGGCTTTTGCCAAAAGCAGACGAATTTAAAAGCTTTGAACCTTACTACGAAAAACTCTACAACGACACCTGGAAAATTGCAATCCAAAGGCTTGAAAAGGCTTCTGACGTTCTTGGAAGTTTGATTTTTACAGCTTGGACTGACGCAGGAAAACCCGAATTACCCCAAAATTTTAAGGTAGGAAAATGAAAATTTTAATTCTGATTTTGTGTTTTGTTTTACCTGCCTGCAGCGAAAGAATTTTTGTTGGAAAGGAAGACTTTGGCGAAAAATTCCCAAAAGGGGAAAAATTTGAAAATGTTTCAATTGGCGATGTCCTTTACGACAAAGAAAGTAATTTTAAGGCTTTCGAAGTTCTTGAAAAAAATGACTCTGTTTTTGTTGCGGTTGTCTGGGAAAAAAAAGATGCAAAACCTGACACAATCCGTTTCAGACACTCTGACGTGGCAATTTACTACGAAAAATTTAGCAAAACTCAAACTGTTAGTTCTGTTGTTACTTTAGGACTTATTGCTTTAGTGCTGAGTTGGGAATTTTGGTTCAGGTAAAGACTAACCGCTAAAAAAATTGTCTGTAAATTACCTGCTCTGATTTTTCAAACCTTCAGGTTTTTGAGCCTTGAAGGTTTAATTTTAAAATCGGGTTTTTACTAAAATTATTTTAGCAGAACCATTTTTTTTGTTTCGCTAAAATTCTCGCTTTCAAGCCTGTAAAAATAAACTCCGCTTGAAACCTGTTTGCCAAGCTCGTTTGTTCCGTTCCAAACAACAGAATTTTTACCAAATTTTCCTTTTCCATCAAAAAGTGTTTTTACAAGTTGCCCAAGAGTGTTGTAAACTGAAAGAATAACTTTTTCTTCTTTTGGCAAAACAAAACTGATTTTTGTGTTCGGATTAAAAGGGTTAGGGAAATTTTGTTTTAGTGAGTAAGCAACCGGAACGTTCAAATCAAGTTCTTCAACTCCTGTTGGTGTGTCAAACCAAAGAGCAATTTTTAGCAAAAGTGTGTCTAAAGGTGTAAGGTTTGGGTTTCCACCAGAAGTTGAAATTCCTGCTGCTTCAAAACCTGTCAGAATTGTTTTCCAACCGTTTCCTGTTTTTGACGCGATTGCTGTTCCTAAAGTTCCTGCTGTTCCGTACTTTGCAACCGAAGTTCCCGAACTGACAACTAAAGCATCTTTGTAAGACTGGCTTGGAGTTGCAATGTTGTAAGTTTTTAACGCTCCGACAGGATGAGTGCTTAATCCTTTGAGAAACGAGTTCGTGATGCCTGTCGGGTCTTTTGCTGCTCCAAGGTAAGTTTGGGCGAAAGCTGTTCCCGTTACAGAATTGGAAATTTCCGCTCCGCTCAAAAATAAATTTCCGCCCTGATTCAAAAAAGCCTCCAACGTAACAAGATTTTCGCTTGTCAGACCTGTGTTTTGTTCGTAACCACTTGTCCAAATCACGTTTTGAACTAAAGAGGCAACTAAACTATCCAATGGAATTTCGCCTTTTTGAGCAACGCTCCAGGTTTTGTAAGTAAGCCCGGAAGCTGCTAAAGCATCCTGATAAATTTGTTCAGAATTTCCCGCCTCGTCGTCAACAATCAGAAAATCAATTCTTGAGACGTAAAAATTCTTTTGGATTGTTGTTCCCGTGAGTGTTTCACCAGAAAAAGTAGTGGTTCTGTGGTTCAGACTAAACGGCGTTACGATTGCCGAATCGTAAACGAAAACTCCTGTTTGGCTCACCGGAATTTGTGAAATTGAAAAATTACCGTTTGCGTCTGTAAAAACTTCTTTAAGAATTTGCTGTCCCGAAATTGTCGTGTAAATTTGAACTTTTGCAGAAACGGGAGTAAAGCTAATTTCGTCAAGAACACTGCCCTGTAAAGCAACTGAAGAACCGATGAACGCCTGGTAAGAATTACTGAAAGAGCTAAAATGCCTTGGAGTTTCGTTGTCAACTGCCCGTAAAGAGTAAGTGTAAAATTCTCCTGTTGGTGGATTTTGTGTGTAGGTTTGAACTCCTGCCAAAACACTGTCAATTAAAACGCCGTCTCTGTAAACGAAAATTTTTGAAATGTCGTCAAGAAAAGTTCCGTCAATTTGAGTTGTCGGGTCGTTCCAGGACAAAGTAGCACTTGTTGTAGTGAAAGTTCCCGTGAGGTTTGTTGGTTCTGAAGGAAATTGTGAACCGCCGGCGTTCCAGCTTACAGTTTCGCTTGCAAAACTTAAACTGTCATTAGAAGTCAGACGAGTTTTTAAGTAGTAAGAGTAAAGGTTTCCGTCGGTTAAGTTTGTGTCCGTAAAGGTTTCAATTCCACTGTTGACTTCACTGACAAAAGCTCCGTCCCTGAAAATTTTAACTACAAAGTTTGAAATCGGAGTTCCGTTTAACAAAGTATCGGGGTCGTTCCAGTTTAAAAGCATTGAGTTTGGAGTTTGGTAATCAGAAAAGGCAGTAAGGTTTGTTGGTTTTGCAGGGTCAAGCGGGTCAAAAGGCAAGTAACTTTGTGCAAATTGAGCACTTTTGTGAATGTTTAGCCTTCCGCCGGTAACGGTTGTTCCGTCTAAAGCATTGATTGGGTCAGTTCCGTTCAGCACAAATTCTTTTAGTTTTAAGGCGATGCTATCGGGAA
Organism: bacterium; assembly: GCA_020850775.1. Lineage (GTDB taxonomy): Bacteria > CLD3 > CLD3 > CLD3 > CLD3 > JADZEA01. The sequence goes on along the minus strand of JADZEA010000223.1, from coordinate 18,451 downwards.
AAAGTTTGTAGTGAAGCATTGTTGACGGTTGAAGAGCCGAAGCAAGTAAACCAATTGCACCTGTTACGTGAGGAGTAGCCATTGAAGTTCCGGTTAGATTTCCGTAAGTATTGTTTGGCAAAGTTGAAAGAATTCCTGTTCCCGGTGCGCCGAGGTCAATTGTTGTTAATCCGTAAGCTGCGCTGTTATTTTTTGTGTCGTTGTGATTTGTGTTAGTTACTGAAATCAGGTAGTCGCTTGGACAAGCAGTTGGGATGTCTCCTTCGGCATCAATGTTAATGTTCAGGTTTGCAGTCGCTCCACAACTGATGATTCCCGCTTTTCCCAAAGAGTCGTAAATTGCACACCACAAAGGAAAGTTTGCAGGTTGCCCGAAATCAACTCCAAAGGAAGCATTTGTTGAAACGACAAAAGCTCCAGCGGTACCGTTAGTTTGGTTGTAGCGTTTTCTGTTTGCGAGAACGTAACCGTAAGCCTCAACGACTTCTGATTCCTGACCTGAAGAACCAGCAACAGCCATAACTTTTGCGTTCCAGTTCACGCCGGTAACTCCAAGGTTGTTGTTGCCTTTTGCGGCAGCAGTTCCGGCAACGTGAGTTCCGTGACTGTCATTAGGAATGTTTCCGTTGCTGTCGTAAGCATTCCAGCCGTTGTAATCGTCAACGTAGCCATTGTTGTCATCGTCGATTCCGTTGTTTGGAATTTCAGCGTAGTTTTTCCAAAATTTGATGTCCTGGTGTTGCAGGTAAAATCCACCGTCAATGATTGCAACGACTACCGAATCGCCTGTAGTTGTAATTCCGCCCTGAACGAGGTCCCAAGCTTCTGGTCCATCAACATCTGCGTCAGCAAGTCCGCCACTTTGTCCTGTGTTGTTGTAATCCCACTGAGAAGAAAATTGAGTATCGTTTGGGATTACTCTTTGCGTAACAAAATGGTTAAACTGTGCTTCAATTACGTTTTTGTTTTTTTTCACGAGAAACAAAGCGTCTTGAGAACTGACTGAACGAGTGTCGAAAGTCATCAGGTAAATGCTTAAATCACGTGAAAGAAGTTTTACATTTTTCAAGTTTATCAAAACAAGGTCTTTTTCAAAACCTTCAATGTTTGTGTCAGGCTTAAGTTGAATTAAAATATCATCTTCTTTAAATGGACTTTCTGCTTGCAAAACAGAAAAACCAAGTAAAACAAAGCCCAAAATCAAATAAAAATACTTGATTAGTTTCATAGATTTCTCCCCCTTCTAAAGTTTTGTTTTAAAAATTTAAGGTAAAAACCTTTGATAAACAAGGCTTAAAACAAACTAAACTTTCAAAATTTTTATCTGTGTTTTTAAGTTGCAAAATCAATTGAGCGGTACTCACGAATGATTGTAACACGAACTTGACCCGGATAGTGTAATTCTTCTTCAATTTTGTTGGCAATTTCAACTGCCAATGCTTCACTTTCATCGTCGTTGACAATGTTTGGCTCAACAATTACACGAATTTCCCTTCCCGCCTGAATTGCGTGGGCTTTTTTAACTCCGTCAAAACTTTCGGCAAGTTTTTCAAGGTCTTCCATTCGTTGGAAAAATTCTTCCATTCCATCTCTTCTTGCGCCAGGACGGCCGGAAGAAATCAGGTCTGCGATTTGAACTAAGACAGCAATCGGACTTGAAAGGTTTGTTTCGTCGTGGTGGTTTTTGATTGCAAGTAAAATTTCTTCGTTTTCTTTGTATTTTTTCACGAGTTCGTAACCAACGTAAGCGTGGTTTCCGTCAAGGTTTCTGTCAACTGCTTTTCCGATGTCGTGCAGAAGACCTGCCCTGCGTGCTAAAATCGGGTCAAAACCAAGTTCTGCTGCCATTAAACCGGAAAGTAAAGCAACTTCAATGCTGTGTTGCAAAATATTTTGCCCGTAAGTTGTTCTGAATTTCAGCATTCCAAGATACTTGTGGAGTTCGGGATGAACGTTTACTGCTCCAATTTCAAAAGCTGCATCTGAACCTAAGACTGAGAGTTTTTCCTCAAGCTCTTTCTCACATTTTTCAACGACTTCTTCAATTCTTGAAGGATGGACTCTTCCGTCTTCAATCAAAGTTTCAAGTGCCGTTTTAGCAACTTCACGCCTGAAAGGGTCAAAACTTGTAAGCATTACGACGCCTGGAGTATCGTCAATGATTACTTCAACTCCTGTAATTGTTTCAAAAGAGCGAATATTTCTACCTTCACGACCAATAATTCTGCCTTTCATTTCATCGCCTGGTAAGTTAATTACACTTACACAATTTTCAGTTGAATGGCTGACAGCCGATTTTTGCATTGCTCCAAGTATGATTTTTGAAGCGTCACTTTTAGCTTTTTGGTGGGCATTTTCAATGATTTCTTTAATTTCCTTACCTGCTTCGATTCGGGCAGTTTCTCTCATCAAATCTTTGAGAATTTCAATTGCTTCTTTTTTTGTAAGGCTTGCAACTCTTTCTAACTCTTCTTCCTGTTTTTTATAAAGTTCACTAACCTTAGATTCTTTTTCATCAAGAGTTTCGTTTCTTTTTTTCAAGTTCCCTTCAAAAGACCTCAAATCACGCTCTTTTTTATCCAAAAGGTCTGATTTTCTTAGAAAATTAAGTTTTTCTTTTTCAATTTGTTCTTCACGTTTATCAAGTTCTTTTTCAAGGCTGTTAAAAGTTTGCTGAAGGTTTCTTTCTTTTTGAGAAAGTTCTTTTCTCATTTCCTCAGCTGCTTTTTCCTTTAGTTCGTCCACTGCTGTGTAGGCTTCCTCAATAATTTTTTGAGCTGATTGTTCGGCTTTCGCAATTTTTTCATTTCCAAATTTTTGAAATAAAAACCAACCTGAACCAAAACCAACAATTAAACAAACAATTCCAATTCCAAATTCAATAAATTCCATAAATCCTTCTTGAGTAAATCCTAAAAATTTTTAGCTTGGCAAAGTTTCTGCCCTATTAATTTTTAGTGTTAAATTTTTTTTGTAAATCAAGTATTTCGTTTGTCTTTGTTTCAACCATTTTTTCTAATTCAAGCATTTTACGTCTCTCCTTAAAGAGTGTTGAAGTTATGTTCAATGCGGCTAAAACTGCAATTTGTGTCATGTTTGATGTCTTCAGATTTAAAGATTTCATTTCAAAATCAACGTGCGCTGCAATTTTTTCCATCTCTTTTGAGCTTTCAGTATCAACTTTTAACGGGTAAGTTACTCCGTAAATCTCTACTTTTTTGGTTTCTGTACCAGAATTTGACAAACTAATTCTTCCTCTTACAACTGTTCTATTTTTTCCAGAATTTTGTAAAGTTGGTCTTTTACAATTTCCTGATTTTTAAGCTGTTTTTTTAGCTTTTCGTTCTCTCTTTCAAGATGTTCAGCTTTCAATCTTTGCTTCTCATTTTCGCGTAGCAAAGACTCAACAAGCATTTTTATCTCGTCCAAGCGATTCCCAAACTTATTTTCTAAGTTCTGCTCCAAAATTTTCTTCCGAAATTTTCAGGATTTTTCCCATTGCTTCACTGACTTCCTCGTCTGTCAGAGTTCTCTCAAAACTCTCAAACCTAAAATTCAATGCAACACTTTTTTGGTTTTCTGTCAAAGGCTTACCTTCGTAAAGGTCAAAAACATTAATTGAAACAAGATTTTTTACCTTGCTTGCCTCAATCTTTTGCACAAGTTCACCGACTTGAACTGATTTTTCAAGCGTGAAAGCAAAATCCCTTTCAACAAAAGGAAACTTGTTCAAAGGTGAGAGTTTGCTGACAACCGAATAAGTTTTTTCAAAAATTTCAAAATCAAATTCAAAAACTAAAACATTTTTGCAACTAACATCAAAATCTTTCAAAACTTTTTCACTGACTTCACCAACAAAGCCAATTGTTCTGCCGTTTCCAATCACCTCAAGACAATTTTCTGTAAAATAAGGTCTTGTTCCAGTTTTAAACCTGATTTGTTTAAAACCTGAAAACTCCGTAACAACTTCCGCAAAACCTTTCGCGTCGTAAAAATCAAACTCTTCATTTTGGCAAAAAAGGTCAGGGTTTTTCCTGTTCCCTGCAAACAAAAGTATTCCGCGTTGCGTTTCTTTGGCTTTGTTGTAAACATTTTCATCACGCCAAAAAACAGTACCAACTTCAAAAAACCTGAAAGAAGTTGTTGATTTTTTAAAAAGGTTGATTCTCAAAACTTCAAGAAAACCTGGAAAAAGTGAAGTTCTGAGAGCTGCAAACTCTCTGTTTAAAGGGTTTGCAAGAATAATTGCTTCGTTGTTTTCCTTAAATTTTTGTGCAATTTCAACTGTTGTCATTGAGTTTGTGAGAATTTCGTTTAGTCCAAGCCCTGCAAGAAATTTTCTAAAATCACTTTTAAAATTGTTTCTGACACTTGCACTGCTAAAATCAACCTGAGAAGTCTTTTTTAATGGTAAAGCATCGTAACCAATCATTCTTACAAGTTCTTCAATCAAATCAATTTCCCGTTCAAGGTCAGGACGAAAAGTTGGTGCAAGAAAAATATTTTCAGCAACTTTGCTAATTCCAAGATTTGCAAGTGCCTTTTCAACTTTTTCCTGTGGAATTGAAATCCCCAGAACTTTCTCAATTCTTTCAGGACGAAGCTCAATTTCTTTAGGTAAAATTGGTTTTGGGTAAACATCAACGTTTCCTGCGTAAACTTTTCCATTAGCAATTTCAGCCAAAAGCTGCGCTGCCCTTTCAAGTGCGTAAAGGGTTGAATTTGGGTCAGTTCCACGTTCAAAACGGTGCGAAGCATCGGATTTTAAGCCAAGTTTTGTTGAAGTTTTACGAATAAAAGAAGGTGTAAAGTAAGCCGATTCCAGCAAAATTTTTGTGGTTTCGTCCTTCACTTCCGAGTTCAAACCTCCCATAACTCCACCAAGTGCAATTATTTTTTCGGCGTCGCAAATCAAAATTGTTGATTCGTCAAGTTCTCTTTGGTTTCCATCAAGAGTTGTAAATTTTTGCCCTTTTTGTGATTTTCCGACGACAATTTTATTCCCCTTAATTTCTGAAAAATCAAAAGCATGCATTGGTTGACCAAGTTCAAACATTACGTAATTTGTAACGTCAACAACATTGTTAATTGAGCGAAGTCCAATAGTTTCAAGCCTTTTTACAAGCCACGCCGGGGAAGGTGCAACTTTAATTCCTTCAATAATTTTTGCACTGTAACGTGGACAAGCCTCAGGAAAATCAATTTCAACAACAATTTCATCTTTTGTTTGTTTTTCAATTTCTGAAAGTTCAATTTTTGGTTTTTCAATTTTTTGGTTTTGCAAAGCAGAAATTTCTCTTGCAACTCCAAAGTGTCCAAGTGCGTCAGGTCTGTTTGGCAAAACGGAAATTTCAATTGTTGTGTCTGAATCTTTAAAGCAGGATAAAAATGGTTTTCCAATTTCTGCGTGTTCTTCCAGGACAAAAATTCCATCGGAAGTTTCCGCAAGCCCAAGTTCTGATTTTGAACAAATCATTCCGTTAGATTCCTGTCCGCGAATTTTAGTTTTTTTCATTTTTATTCCGTTGGGAAGCTCTGCACCAATCAAAGCTACAGGAACTTTTTGTCCTTTTTTAACATTGCTTGCACCACAAACGATTTGCAAAACCTCGTTTCCAACATCAACCTGACAAAGTGAAAGATGGTCAGAATCAGGATGATTAGCACTTTCTTTTACAAAACCAATTACAATATTTTTATCGAAATTTGGAATTTGCGAAGTTACGCTTTCAACTTCAAGCCCTGAAAAGGTTAATTTTTGAACTAAGGTTTCAACATCAAAAGGTATTTTTACCAAGTCTTTTAGCCAATTAAGAGAGAGTTTCAATTTTTTTCTCCAAGTTTTAGAATTGCTTTAAAAATCTTACGTCATTTTCAAGAAAAAGCCTTAGGTCAGGGATTCCGTACCTAAGCATTGTAACTCTTTCAATTCCAAGTCCAAAAGCAAAACCTGTGTATTTTTCACTGTTGTAACCAACTGATTTAAAAACATTTGGGTCAACCATTCCGGAACCGAGAATTTCAATCCAGCCGGAATTTTTACAGACACGACAACCTTTTCCTTTGCAAACGACACACGTTACGTCAACTTCAGCACTTGGCTCTGTGAAAGGGAAAAAACTTGGTCTGAAACGTGTTTTTGTCTCTTTGCCAAAAAGAGCCTTGACAAATGCGTCAAGAGTTCCCTTAAGTTCTGTAAAAGTTACATTTTCATCAACGTAAAGAGCTTCAATTTGTGCAAAAACAGGTGAATGGGTTGCGTCAGGAGTATCGTTTCTGTAACATTTTCCGGGAGCAATAATTCTCACCGGTGGTTTTTGATTTTGCATTACGTGAATTTGGATGTTTGAAGTATGGGTTCTCAACAAAACGTCTCCTTCAACAAAAAATGTGTCGTGCATTTCTCTTGCGGGATGGTCGTCAGGAAAATTTAGTGCTTCAAAATTGTAAAAATCAGTTTCAACCTGAGGTCCGTTTGCGATTTCGAAACCCATTGAAATAAAAATTTCCTCAATTTCTCTTTGCGTTTCGTTTAACAAGTGAAGCGAGCCAAGGTTTGGCTTTCTTCCCTGCAAAGTCAAATCTAATTTTTTTGTATTTTTTGCAACAACTGAATTTTGAGACAAAGAGTCTATTTTTTCAGTCAGTTCATTTTTAAACAAATTTAAAAGTTTTCCTGCTTCGGCTTTGTTTGTGAAAGTTGGCATTTTAGCAAAAACATCGGCAAGCAAACCTTTTCTTCCAAGAAACTTGTTTTTTAAATCATCGTGTTTGATTTTACCTTCGGCAAAAAGAAGAATATCGGCTTCAAAATGTTTTTTAATTTCGTTAATTAAGAGAGAGACTTCCATTTTTATCCTTGAGAAACTTTAAAAAGACTGTAAAACTACTTTAAATTACGTGGCTTTAAAATTTAATAAAAAAAGATTAATTTTTTAAAACTATTTTTGAAAACTGAGTTTTGCAAAACAAAAAAAGCCGTAGTGAAAACCACGGCTTTTAAAAGGTTGTGTTAAAACTTTTATTTTATTTTTTCAACTAAGCTTTTGAATCCTTCCGGGTCCATTACAGCCATTTCAGCGAGTTGTTTTCTGTCAAGGCTGATATCAGCTTTTTTTAGTGCGAACATAAATTTTGAGTAGCTGAATCCGTGTTCACGAACTGCCGCATTAATTCTGATAATCCAAAGAGATCTAAACTCTCTTTTACGAGTTTTTCTGTCTCTTGTAGCATAAACTAAGGCTCTGTCAACAGTTTCTTTCACTGTTCTGATGAGCTTGCTTCTACCTGCATAAAAACCTTTGGCTCTTTTGAGGTATTTTTTTCTTTTTTCCCTTGAAGCAGGGTTGTTTGTAGAACGAGGCATTTTAAGAAATCCTTAAAGTTGGGTCAGAAAGGGGCAAAATTGCACTTTTAAACCTTACTACCACAGTGTTTTAGTTTATTTTAAAGCAAGCATTCTTAGCACTCTTGGTTGGTCAACTTTGTCAACCATCGTAGCTAAATCAAGATTGCGTTTTCTTTTAGGAGATTTTGAAGTAAGAATGTGTCTCATAAAAGCATGTTTTCTTTTCACTTTTCCTGTGCCTGTAACTTTAAATCTTTTAGCAGCGGCACGGTTAGTTTTCATTTTTGGCATTTTAATTCTCCAATCTATTTTTGGTTTACTTGTTTTTTTGCACAATCATTGTCATTCGGTTGTTGCCTTCCATTCCAATTTCTTTGTCAAATTTGAGTTCATTTTTTCCACCAAGCATTTCAACAACACTGTTAAGCAATTCCACTCCGTTATCTTTGTAGGCAAGTTGTCTTCCGTGAAACATAACTGTAAACTTAACTTTGTCTCCATTTTCAAGAAATTCCTGAGATTTTTTGATTTTTGTTTCAAGGTCGTGTCCTGCGATGTAAGGTTCAAACCTTACTTCTCTAACTGAAACATTGTGTTGTTTTTTACGATTTTCCTTTTCCTTTTTTTGTAGTTCGTAAAAATATTTTCCTGAATCAAGAATTTTGCAAACGGGAGGATTTGCTGTTGGCGAGATTTCCACCAAGTCTAATTCATACTCCTCTGCAAGTTTTAAGGCTTTAACAATTTCAATAACTCCAACCTGACTTCCGTCAGGTCCGATTACTCTGACTTCCGGTGCGTTAATTTTTTCATTAACTTTTAGGCTTGGTTCCGCCTTTTCTCTCTTTTCAAATACTTTTGGTTTTCTAAGAATAACTACAACTCCTTAATTTTTATCAATAATTTCTTGCTGAATGTAATCAATAAATTCTTCAGCAGTTAGCTTTAAAAGTTCATTAGAATGTCTTTTACGAATTGAAAAAATATTAGAACCAACTTCATTCTCACCAATCACAAAAAGATAGCGAATTTTCTCCAGTTCACCTTCACGAATTTTGTAACCAACTTTTTCACTTCGGTTGTCAAATTTAACCCGGATTTTTGCTTTCTCAAGTTTTTCGCTCAGTTCTTTTGCAAAACCTTCAAATTTTTCCGAAACAGGAATAATTCCTACCTGAACCGGAGCGAGCCAGGTCGGAAAATCGCCCGCGTAGTGTTCAATCAAAATTCCGACAAACCTTTCAATTGAGCCAAGAATCGCCCTGTGAATCATTACAGGTGTGTGTTCGTTTCCGTCTTCGCCGATGTAAGAAAGCTCAAACCTTGCCGGCATTGAAAAATCAAGCTGAACAGTTCCGCATTGCCAGCTTCTTCCGAGTGCGTCTTTGATGTGAATGTCAATTTTTGGTCCGTAAAAAGCGCCGTCACCAGGGTTCAGTTTGAAGTTAATCCCTTTGGATTTTAATGCGTTTGCAAGTGAACCTTCAGCATTTTGCCACATTTCGTCAGTCCCGATTGATTTTGCAGGGCGAGTTGAAAGCTCAACATTAAACTCGTTAAAGTGAAAATCCTTGTAAATCTCATCAAGCAAGTCCATCACTTTACAAACTTCTGTTTCAATTTGTTCGTGTGTGCAAAAAATGTGTGCGTCGTCCTGAGTGATGTGTCTGACTCTGAAAAGTCCGTTTGTAACACCGGATTTTTCGTTTCTGTGGACAATCCCGAGTTCCGCAAACTTTATTGGAAATTCTTTGTAGGAGTGTTTTTCGTTCTTAAAAATCAAACAATGACCTGGACAGTTCATCGGTTTTACTGCGAACTCTTTTTCGTCAATGTTTATGAAGTACATATTTTCTTTGTAGTTATCGTAATGCCCGGATTTATGCCAAAGCGTTTCGTCAAGGATGAACGGTGTTCGGACTTCTGAGTAGCCGTGTTTGTAGTGAATTTCTTTCCAGTAGTTCATAATTTGGTTGAGCATTCTCATTCCCATTGGGTGCCAAAAAGGCATCGCTGGCGATTCGTTGTGGAAACTGAAAAGCCCAAGTTGTTTACCGAGTTTTTTGTGATCGCGTTTTTTTGCTTCTTCAAGCCTGAAAAGGTAGTCGTCAAGTTGTTGTTTTTTAGGAAAAGAAATCCCATAAATTCTTTGTAAACTTGCATTTTTTTCATCGCCACGCCAGTAAGCTGCTGAAACGTTCAAAAGTTTAAAATACTTGATTACTCCTGTTGAAACAACGTGAGGTCCGCGACAAAGGTCTGTAAAACCGCCTTGCGAGTAAGTGGAAACGTTTTCGTCTTCAAAACTGTTAATCAGTTCAACCTTAAAATCCTCTTTCATTTCTCCAAAAAATTTTACGGCTTCAGCTTTAGAAAGCTCTTTGCGTGTTACCGTGTAATCCTTTTTGGAAAGCTCAAGCATTTTAGCTTCAATTTTTTCCAGTTCGTTCACTGAAAGCGAATCCTCAAGGTAGATGTCGTAGTAAAAACCATTTTCAATCGTTGGTCCAACACCAAGTTTTGCGTTTGGGTAAAGTTCTTTGACTGCCTGAGCCATCAGGTGAGTTGTTGAGTGCCAGAGAACGTCCAATCCTTCTTCTGAATCGGCAGTCAGGATTTCTATTTCCGAATCCTTGAAAATTTGTCTTGTCAGGTCGTAAGGTTCGCCGTTTACTTTAGCGGAAATTGAGCTTTTAGCGAGGCTGTTGCTCAAAGACTTAGCAATTTCCAAAGCATTGCTGCCTGCTTCAAAATCTTTGCTGGAACCATTTGGAAAAGTAATTTTCATTTTTAAACTTTAATTTTTCTTACGTTAAAGGTGGGAAATATCGGATTCGAACCAACGACCTCTTGCATGTCAAGCAAGCGCTCTAACCAACTGAGCTAATTCCCCAATAAAAAAATACCGAAGACCGGAATTGAACCGGTACGAACTTTTACGTTCGGCAGATTTTAAGTCTGCTGTGTCTACCTATTCCACCACTTCGGCATTTTTAAAAGGCAACGATCAGATTCGAACTGATGCATGAAGCTTTTGCAGAGCTCTCCCTTACCGCTTGGGTACGTTGCCACACAAATCAAAAATCCAGCTTTTTGAAGCTGGATTGCAAAAAAGAGCGAGAGACGGGACTCGAACCCGCGACCTCAACCTTGGCAAGGTCGCGCTCTACCAACTGAGCTACTCTCGCAAAAGTCCTTAACGGGCAATAAATTTAGGAAGTTTTTTTAGTAGTGTCAAATAATTTCTTGGAAAAATTTTCAGAAGTCCATCGTAGCGTTCAGAAAAGCATCTCTCAACTCGCTTTCAGAATGCCTGTCGTTTAGTTTTTGAGCAATTTTTACACCTTTTTTGTAAACTTCAACCGCTTCTTCTTTTCTTCTCAAACGCTCTAAAGTCTTTCCTAAGTGGTAGTAAGTTGCAACGTAATTTTCATCTTTTAATTCAATTGTTTTGAACTCGGAAACTGCTTTTTCAAACTCACCAATCTTGACAAGTTCCAAAGCAAGTGCGTAACGTGAAAAAGAGTCGTTAGAGTCCTGTTCCAAGAATTCTTTAAGTAAATCAATTTTGTTCGGCATTTTCAATCTTTTTTGTAAAAAGAACCTGCCAGTTTTTTTTCTGACAAGTTCTTGGAATTAAAAATTAGAATCTTGGTAAACCAGGAACAGTTTGAAGGTTGTACTTGAAAGTGATTGTTCCCGTTGTTCCTGTTGCTGTGCTTGTCAGGTCTGTGATTTGGAACTTTACGTAGTGAGTTTCGCCGGTACCGGTTGCTTTGTTAGTAAATTTAATTGAGTAAACATTATTAATTAAACAATCTTGTGAATCTGAAAAACCACTTATTGGTGTAGAAACTGCATTCCAATCGGCTCCCAAAACCTGGAAACCTGAAACTCTGTCTGCATAGTTTCCTGAAGCAGCCAAATTTGGACTTTTTAGTTTTAAGTCCGTGTCGTTTGCTGTGTCGTTTGTTGTTCCAAGATAAAAATCAATGGAATCCTTGTTCGCTGCCTGCAACGAAATCACTTTTCCGAGTGCAAAACTGAAAGCACTTGGGTCGTTTGGGTTTGGGTTTGCTGCTTCGTAAACAATTTTGTTGCTGCCAAAAGTAACGATTGCATTAAACTCAAAACCTTCAAGGTGTCCAAGGTCGTTAGAAGTGTTTGTGCTGACAACTGTGTAGTAGTAAACTTTTCCGGCAGAAATTGTCAGTGCGTCGTCGGTAAACTCTGTTGAAGTCTTGCTGAGTTCTGAAACCATCGTTCCTTTCGCAGCAATTGAGTCAACAGTGATTGAACCTGCTACGTAAGAAGTTCTTTCCAAACGCCAAATCTGATACTTGTTGCAGTCCGTAAAATCTGCGTCTGCACTTGCTGTCCAGGTAACTTTCAAAGTTTTTCCGTTTCCGTCGGTTGTATTGGAAACCAAAATGTTTGTTGGTGGCATCAGGTGGTAAGTTTCTACGGGTTGAGTTCCGTTGTCAGAAGCCACACTGATTCCGTCGTCGTTTACGCTTCTCACGTGGTAGTAGTAGTTTGTGTTGCTAACAAGCAAAGTGTCTGTAAAAGTCAGAGTTCCTTTTGGAATTTCTGAAGCGTTCGCCTTGAAACCGTCAAGGTAAGTTTTTGTTGTGTCAGAAGGAAGAGGTTCTTCGTTTCTGTAAACGTTGTAGCCTTTAAAACCGCTGCTTGATTCATCGCTGCTTGCTGCCCACGTAACTTTGACAGCAAAACCGATGGAACCGTTTGCAGTCGTAACTTTACCAAGGTTTTCCAACGTAACACTGTTTGGCGGGTCAAGTTGGCTTGGGTCAATCGGATTTTCTTCGTCATCGCCACAACCAACAAAAGCTGCAAGCGACAACACTAAAATTCCAAGTCTGAAAAATGATTTCATAAAAAAACTCCTTTTTTTATTGTTAAGTTTAATTGATTAAAAATGACTTGAGCGGTTTTTTACTAAACAAAGTCCTTTTTGTTTAAAAAATCCTCTAAAGTCATCGCAAACCGAAAATGGTCTCTCCACTCTCCGTTAATTTTTAAATATTTTTGAGCAATTCCTTCGTTTCTAAATTCTAATTTTTCAAGCAAACCTTTGCTCCTGAAATTTTCAAGCACGCAAGATGCCTGAATTCTGTGAAGTTTCAAATGACGAAAAACAAAAATCAAGATTTCTTTCAGTGCTTCACTCATAAAACCTTGTCTGGCAAATTCTTGTCTCATCCAGTAGCCACAGTGGCAACTCTGAAAACAGCCTCTCACAATGTTTGAAAGCGAAATTCCACCAAGAAGCAAGTTCTGTTGTTTCTCAAAGATAAAAAATTTGTAACCCGAATCATCAAAAAAATCAAGCTCTGCATTTTCTACAAGTTCTGAAAAATGGGAAAAATTTATCAGGTAGTCTTCAGGTCGTTCTTGTTCCCAAACAGTTAGCCAATCCCAATTTTTTGTGTAAACTTCCCGCCAGTTTCCCCAATCGGTAAGCTGTGGGCAGCGCAGGTAAAGCCTTTTGGTTTCTAAAAAAAGAGTGTCAGGTGAAAACAAAGACATTTTTTTTACTCTCTCGTTCCAATTCTTTTTAGCTTTTCGTAAGTTGCGGTTCGCTGTTCCTGTGTTTGTTCAAAGACTTTTTCAAAAACTTTCCGGTACGCTTCACTCATAAAAATTTTTCGTCTTTCCATCACTGTTTTTGCCGTTGTCAGAGCCTTGTTCAGTTCGTGTTCAACAAGTTTTTCGCTTCCGCCCCAGGAAAAAGAAGGAATAAATTTTGGTGGAAAACCTGCTCCAAAAACATTGCTTGCAACTCCAACAACCGTTCCGGTGTTAAACATCGTGTTGATTGCCGATTTTGAGTGGTCGCCAATCGTCAGACCAACAAATTTTAAACCTGTGTCAATATTTTTTCCACCAACCTGAACTTTTACGTTCCCGTAATCATTTTTCAAATCACTTGTGTTTGTGTCTGCACCAAGGTTTACCCACTCAGAAACGTAAGAATGCCCTAAAAATCCATCGTGTTGTTTGTTTGAGTAAGCGTGAATGATTGACTCTTCAACTTCGCCTCCGACCTTGCAAACTTCACCGATTGAAGTTCCTTCGTAAATTTTTGCACCTGCTTTGATTTTTGATTTTTTACCAACGTAACAAGGTCCTTCAATCACAACGTTTGGATAAATTTCGACATCGTCGTCAATCACGATTACGCCTTTGCTTGCGTCCAGAACGACTCCGGGTTTTACCGTGCAGTTTTCCCCGATAAAAATGTTTTCTTCTTCAAGCAGCGAAACGTTTTTACAAAGTTCGCTCCTGATTTTGCCAAGTTCAAAATTTTGAGCGTCGTTTTCAATCTCTTCAGCGTTAAAACGAACCAAGTCCCAGGGAAAGTTTACAACTTTCAGTTCAAACTCTTTGTTTGGAAGCGAGTCTAAAAGTTCCTTTTTCGGAAAAATTGTCTCTTCCTCAAGGTTGCAAAAAGCAAGAAGCAAAACGCCGTCTTTTTCCACCTTAAAAAAACCTTCCTTAGAGTTCGGTTTCAGTTCTTCGCAAGCTAAAACTCTGCCGTTAACGAAAAGCGTTTTCCCCTTCACGGCAGTGTTCACAAGCGGAAATTTTTCTTTCACCAGTTCTTCAATCGTTTTCCGAACAACAAGGTGAACTTTACCTTTTGGAAAAAGCCTTTCAATCTTTTCTTTGAGCGAAAAAATTCCCGTTTTCAGCTCAAAACTTGCCCGCAAGTGTGTTAAAGGATAAAGGTTTTCGTTAAATCTGTCTTCAAAAATTACAATTGGCATTTTGGTAATTAAAATTTAGTGTTTCGTTAGTTTAATGATTAAATTCCGTAAAAATTGAGTTTTGTAATCTCAATAAAAATAACTAAAAAATTTGGAAAATTTATGAATATTTTTTTTGTTACCTGTGCAAAGGGTCTCGAACAAGTTTTAGCTGAAGAATTAAAATCACTTGGAATTACGAATTTACGAATTGACGTTGGTGGAATTTCTTTTAAAGGAACTTTTGAGGATTGCTACAAAGCCAACCTTTGGTTACGAACTGCAAACCGAATTTTATTGATTGTTGACAAGTTTTTTGCTTACGACGACACGGAACTTTATGAAAAAATACGAAAAATTAATTGGCAAAAACACATCACTAACGACAGTTTTTTTTGTGTTGACGTAAATTTAAAAGACTCAAAAATGACTCACTCGCAGTTTGTTGCACGAAGAATTAAAGACGCAATCGTTGACCAATTTCGTGAAAAAACAGGAAACAGACCTTCAATTGACACATTTTCTCCTGATTTGAGAATTAATGTCAGGATTTTCAGAGACGAAGTAACTTTGAGTTTTGATTCTTCAGGCGATTCGCTCCACAAAAGAGGTTACAGAACCGAAACAGGAAAAGCCTCGCTGAAAGAAACCTTGGCAGCAGGTTTGGTTTTGCTTAGTAATTGGGACAAAAAAACGGATTTTTACGATTTTACTTGTGGAAGCGGAACGATTCTGATTGAAGCTGCTCACATCGCTTTAAACGTTGCACCAGGAATTTTCAGACAAAAATTTGGCTTTGAAACCTGGAATGATTTTGACCCGAAAATCTGGCAAAAACTAAAAGACGAAGCTAAAAAACTCAAAAAATCTTCTTTGCCTTACAAGTTTTATGGCTCTGACGTGAACAGTAAAAATCTTTCCAATGCTCACGTAAACGCAAAAAATGCAAAGGTTTTGGAATTTGTGGAGCTAACCAGAAAAGACGCAAGAGAGTTTACTCCTAAAAAAAATGAAGGTGTAATTGTTTCAAACTTGCCTTACGGAGAACGAACTTACGAAGTTGACGAATTAAAAGAAACCTACAAAAAAATCGGAGACACTCTAAAGCAAAATTGTAAAGGGCTTTCCGCTTACTTGCTGACCGAACAGGGAATCCTCACAAAATCAATCGGCCTGAAAGTAACTAAAAGACACGTTTTGTTTAACGGGGACCTTGAGTGCAGGCTTTTGGAAATTCTTCTTTACTAAACCTTTGGATTAATTAAAATTTAAAGGTTTAAAAAAAAATCATTTTATTTCTCGCAAATCTTTGAAAAAATAACCTGAAATTCCGCACAAAGCTCCACCAACACCAATTACCCCAAAAATAATGTTGATTGACAAAAAATCAGCAAAAAAACCTGTTAAACCCATTGAAACCGCAGTAACTCCGTTTACTGCAACATTAAAAAAACTAAAAACCCGCCCTAAAAGTTTGTTTTCAATTTGCTCCTGAAGAATTGCAGTTCGCGGAACAACCAAGATTGGAACTGCTGCTGCGTGAAGAAAAATCACAAAACAAGTTCCCCAAAACGAAGTTATCCAAATTAAAGGAATGTAAGTAATTCCGTCAAGGAACAAACCAATCAACCAAAACTTCCCTTTTGGGACTTTTTTTGCAAAAGCCAAAATCAAAAGGTTAGACAAAATCATTCCACCGAAAAAGCAAAACTGAATTAAAGCGTAATCTTCAGCGCCTTGTTTTAGAACGTCTTTTACAAAAATCGGAAGCCCGACAATTGCCGGACCCATTATGAAAATATTGTTTAGCACAGTTAAAAACAGGATTTTCCATAAAACCGGATTATTTTTAACTAACCTGAAACCTTCTTTGAACTGTTCACTTTTTTTCTCAAAAGTAACGTTTGTGCGAGTTTTCTCCTCATTTTTCAGCTTGATTTTTGAGAGAAAAACTGCTGAAAAAATGTAACTCAAAGCATCAATAAAAAATAAATTTACCAAACCGATTAAACGAATTAAGCTGCTCGCTACAAGTTGCCCCGAAAACCTTGCAAACTGCCCCGAAGATTGAACAAACGAATTGGCTTTCAGAAGTTCTTTTTTGTCCTCTACCAAAAGTGGAACCAAAGCGTCTCTTGATGGGTCAAAAACTGTCGTGAAAGTTACTACTAAAAAGGCAATTCCACTCAAAAGCCAAACGTTCAAAAAACCAAAAAATGAAGAAACGGGCACTAAAACAATCAAAAATGCACGAACTAAATCCGCACTAATCATCAATTTTTGTCTGTTAAATCTATCGGCAATTACTCCGCTGTAAAGCCCAAAAAGTAGCTGTGGAGCAGCCATAAACATTGAAAAAAACCCTGTTTGTGAGTTTGAGCCTGTCAGTTCAAGAACAAGAAAAAGCAAAGCTGTGTGAGAAACGGAATCGCCAAGCAAAGAAATGAACTGTCCTAACCAAAGGTATCGTAAATTGCTTGAAAACATTGAATTAGAAAATTAAAATTAATAGAAAAAGTTTTTAACGGCTAAAGCACTTAAACTTAATTCAAACCTTAAAGGTTTGGAAATGCTGTATTTTCCACAAGTTGTGGGTAACTTGTGGAAAAACTGTTGGTAACTAAATTTTACTGTTGATAAACTCGGAAATTCTACTTTGAACAAGGTTAGTTTTTTTAGAAAGTTCGTTTGCTTTTGCTAAGACTTCATTCTCAAAAACTTTGTCTTTAAAACCTTTCAGGTTAATTTTTACGTTTAAAAAAGCGCCGTCAAGCCCTGCTTTTGCAACTAAAGCACCAACTCCTCCATCACTCATTGAACTTGGATTTCCTTCCCTGACAACTGTTTCGCAAAGTTCCAACACTTCAAAACATTTTTCCATCACTTGCAAAGGAACCAAGATTGCATTTTTTGTGGCTTCTTCAATCGCTTTGGAACGTGCTTTTTTCTCTTCTTCAGTGTTTTTTGGCAAACGAATTGAATTTAAAATTCCGTTAAATGCCTCCGTGTCTTTATCAACCAAAACCAAAAGTTCGTCTTTGAGTTTTTGCCCTTTGACTGCAATTTGCTCCATTTTTTGTTTTGCGTTTTCAAAACCTTTTTTAGCAAAAGTCAGGTTTGCAACCATTGTCGCAAGTGCTGAACCAATGCTTCCAACAAGTGCTGAAACACTTCCACCACCGGGAGCAGGCGATTCTGAAGCAGTTTCGTTTGCAAATTCACGCAAATCCATTGAAACCAATTTACCTTTTTGTGCAAAAACAAGGTTTTCAATAATTTTTTTGTTTGGTTCAAAAAGAGTGATGTCACTAAGTCCAAGTGATTTTATGGCAATGTGAACAAGTTCTTCTTCGCTAACTCCTGTTGAAAGCCCTTGTTTTTGTAAGTAATGTTTTCCCGCATCTAAAATTGCATCTTTCGGGATTAACCCAACAAGTTCGCTTCCCGTAACACGCAAACCACGTTGTTCCGCTTGCTTGCAAACTTCATCAAAAACAATGTGAACCGGAGTAATTTTGTAGTTTGTAAAATTGATTGAAAGCTGGGCAATTCCGTACTCTTCAATGAACCAGCCAACTGCTTTTACTTCTTTAAAAAGCCCTTTTGCGTAAACGTGATTGCCTTTTTCATCAAAAATGTAGTTGCCTTGCACGTCTTTTGCCCAACGCCCTTTTTCACGAATTTCTTTTGCGATTTCGTGAACCAAATCTTTATTTTTTGTGTTGAAATTGATGTTGTAGGCAACCAAAAACTCGCGAACTCCAATCACTGTTGCACCACTTTTGCTGTTAAACTCCGCTTTGCCAAAATCCGGTTTCCATTCTGCCTGTTTAATTTTTGTCGGTAAACCTTCGTACTCACCTGAACGGATGTCTGAAAGGCTTTTTCTGTAATTGGCTTTCGCTGATTTTTCGTAAAGGTAAACGGGAATTTTTAATTCTTCACCAACCCGTTTGGCAAGTTTTTCAGAAAATTCAACACACTCTTCAGTTGTAACTCCTGAAATTGGAATCAACGGACAAACATCAGTTGCTCCAATTCTTGCGTGTTCACCTTTGTGTTTTGCCATTTCAATCAGTTCGGAAGCTCTTTTAATTGATTGAAAAGCAGCTTCAACAACCGCTTCCGGGTTCCCGACAAAAGTTACAACTGTTCTGTTTGTTGCTTTTCCCGGGTCAACGTCAAGGAGTTTTACGCCTTCAATTTCTTCTATTTTTGCAGTGATTTGATGGATTACGTTTAAGTCTTGTCCTTCGGAAAAGTTTGGGACGCACTCAATAAGTTTTTGCATTTTTCTAACCTCAAAATGAATTTTTCTAACAAATAATTTTTG
>JADZEA010000222.1 GCA_020850775.1 bacterium | reverse complement strand
CTGAACTTTCGCACTTTGAAGAAGAAAAACTTTTAGTAGAAGCTGTGAATTTTATTTTCAACACTTTTGAAAAAAAGTTTTTGATTTTGCTTGAAAACTTTGACCTCTGCGATTTTCAGTCTTTAGACTTGATAAAAAAAATTTCTGTAAACAACACAAACTGCAAATTTTTAGCAAGTTCAGTAACTCCAAAACTTGAAAAAAACAGGATTTTTCTAAAAGGTTTGGCAGAAAACGAAGTTGAGAAAATCCTTTTTTCAATTTTTGGAGACCAATTTTTAACTCCAAAAATTTCCGAAAAAATATACAAAGCAACCGATGGAAACCCACTTTTTGTGCTTGAAACCATCAAACTACTTGTGCGGAACGATGTGTTTTTCCGTAAAAATTTTTCGTGGTTTGTTGATTTTGAAAAGTTTGGCTCGTTCAAATTTTCAAAACGGCTTGAAGGAATTTTCAGCAAAAAAATTCAGGATTTTTCAGAAACGGAAAGCAAAATTCTCACCTGGTTTTCAGTTTTAAACAAGCCTGCAAAAGCTGAGGACATTTTATTTTTGAGCGAACTTGAAACTGAAACATTTTGGGAAACACTTGGAAAACTTGTGTTTAGCGGAATTCTAAAAGAAAGTGAAAAATCCTACAAAATCACGCAAGAAGAGTTGCACAGGCTACTTTACAACAACTTAAATTTGATGGAAAAACGAGAAAAGCACATAAAAATCACTTTTTATTTTGAGCAAAAAAAATACAGTGAAGAGGAAATTTTTTATCACGCAAGCAAAGGAATGGTTTTTGAAAAAATGCTTTTTTACGCACTTTCTTTGGCAAACAACTACTTTCAGGTGAGATTTTTCGATGATTCAATCAAACTTTATAAAACTTCACTTGAAACTTTAGTATTTTTTGAACCTGAAAAAGCATTGGAAATCATTAAAATTTGGATTGAAAAGAGAGTTACGCAATCCAACAAAATTATCCTTTCAAATTGGGTTGAAACGCTAAAAACTTTTGAGCAAAAACAAGCCCTGATTTTTGCAAAAATGCTCATAAAAAAATTTATTGCGATGATGGTTTTGGAACTTGGAAACCAAAAAGAAGCACTTGAAACTTACTTTGAGATTCTAAAAACAGCTCAGGAGCTTGACGAAAACAAACAAGTTGGCGGAATTTTTAGCGACATTGCAGGAATTTATCTTGAGCAAAACAATTTTGAGAAGGCTGAAGAATTTTTTGAAAAAGCATTGCAAACTTACGAAAAAATTGCTTTTCAGGGTGGGCAAATGTTAGTAATTAATAATCTTGGAGCGGTTTACCTGAGAAGGAATAATTACACAAAAGTTTTGGAGTGTTTTGAAAAATCGCTTGAACTTGCAAACAAATTGCAAAACAAATATTTTCAAGCAGTTACTTTAGTAAACATTGCAGAAGTTTTGATTGAATTTTCAAACGACTACAAAAAAAGTTTCGCAAATTTTGAGAAAGCACTTGAAATTGCAACTGAAATCAAACGTTCTGACCTTGTATTTTTTGTTTTAATTGCAAAAGCAAAACTTAATTTTCAGCTTGGAAATGCAAAAGAAATTGAACTTTGTTTTGAGGAACTTGAAAAAACAGAAGCTCAAACTCCTTACGAAAGGTTCGTTTTTTTGCAACTAAAGGCGGAAAAATTGTTTTTTCAAGGTGAAACCGAAAAAGCAAAAGAACTTTGCGAAGAAACAATTAAACTTGGAACTGAAAAGGGATTTGACACAAATGAAAGTAAAATTTTACTTGGAAAAATCATTCCAGACAAAGACGAAAAGCTAAAACTGTTTAATGAAGTGTTTGAAAATTGTGCAAAAATCCAAAACAGGATTTTAGAAGTTTCAGTCTTGTGTGAAATTGCTAAAATTAACAATAACATAAAGTTAATTGATAAAGTTTACTCGTTTGGGATTTCGCTGAAAAACGACACAGTTCAGGCAAAGGCTTTGATTGCGTATGGTTTTTGCTACTTTGCACGAAAAGATTTTGAACTTGCTTTGGAAAATCTTAACCTTGCGATTGAAGGAACTAAATTTAAAACCTTAGAGTTAGAAATTTTAGAGCTAAAATTCAGGATTTTCAAGCTGACAAACAACCAAACCAAACTTGAGGAAACAGGAAAAAAATTAATTTCTGTTGCCGAAATTTTTGGTAACAAAACTTTGAGGAATTTTGTGGAAGAAAACCTAAAAAATGAAAGTGTTGGCTCTGTTGCTTCTTCAAACCTTGGAAAGTTGTTAGAAGTGATTTCTGCTGTCAACACAACAAAAAATATTGACGAACTGCTTGCGTTAATAATTGACAAAACTTTGGAAGTTACGAGTGCGGAACGCGGTTTTTTGATGATGAAAAACGAGTCCGGCGAGCTTGAGTTTGCAGTTGCAAGAAATTTTAACAGAGAGGATTTACGGGAAGGAAGCCTCGAAATCAGCCAAACAACTGTTAACCAGGTGTTTAAAACGGGAAAATCAGTTTTTGCTGACAACATTCCAAAGGACGAAATCCTTTCCAAACAGGGAAGCATTCTTGACCTTGATTTGAAAGTGATTTTGTGTGTTCCGCTAAAAATTAAGGAACAAGTTTTAGGCGTGATTTACGTCGATTCCAAGTTCTCAGCGGGAATTTTACAAGAAAACCAACTGAAATTAATGGAGGCTTTTGCTTCACAATCAGCAATTGCAATTGAAAATGCGAGGCTTTACTCTTTGCTTGAAAACGAGAACAAAACGCTGAAAAAACAACTTCAGGAGCGTTTTCGTTTTGGAAAAATCATTGGAAAATCACAAAAAATGCTTGAAGTTTACGAAAAAATTGAAATCCTTGCACAGCGAAACATTACTGTAATGGTTAACGGAGAAACGGGAACAGGAAAAGAACTTGTCGCAAAGGCAATTCACTACGAAAGCAAACGAAAAGCAAAACCACTTGTGATTTTAAACTGTGCTGCTTTGCCGGAAACTTTGCTTGAAAGCGAACTTTTTGGTTACGAAAAAGGTGCTTTTACAGGAGCGACCGAACGTAAAAAGGGCAAGTTTGAGTTAGCAAACGAAGGTTCAATTTTCCTTGACGAAATTGGAGACATGCCTTTGCTTACTCAGGCGAAAATTTTGCGTGTAATTCAGGAGAAAAAATTTTATCGGCTTGGCGGTGAAAAAGAAATTGAAGTTGACGTCAGAATTATCGCTGCGACACACAAAAACCTTTTGGAAACGGTTGAAAAAGGGACTTTTCGGCAAGACCTTTTTTACAGGTTAAACATTGCAAAAATTGAGCTTCCATCACTTAGAGAACGAACAGAAGACATTCCACTTTTGGTGAATTATTTTTTAGAAAAGTTCAAAAAGGATTACGAGTTTTTGCGTTTGGAAATTACAAAAGAGGCATTGAATAAGTTGGTAAATTACGCCTGGCCCGGAAACATTCGTGAACTTGAGAACTCACTTGAGCAAATGGCAATTTTTTCGAAAACGGGGATTTTAGACGTGAAAGATTTAGCTTTGGACTTTTTGGAAACGGAAAGCAAAGTGCAAAAAACAGATTTGGATTTTGGGAAAGTTCGCAGTTACAAAGACATTAAAAAAGCACAAAAGGATTTTTCTGACAAGTTGCAGCGTGAATTTTTCAGTAAACTTTTGGAAAAAAATGGTGGAAACGTAGCAAAAACTGCGCAGGCGGCAAAAATTGCGAGACCGCAACTTCACCTGATTTTGAAGGAACTTGGGATTAAGTAGCTGTTTGTTCGTAAAAGTTTTAAAAATTTGCAACTTACAAGTTAAAATGAATTTTTCAGTTTTTTTGCAGAGTTTTGGGGTTAATCTTTTTGCGAGTTTTTCCAGTGAAACAAAATCATCAACATCAAACCAAAGTGGCAAAACAGTAAAAGTAAGGCTCAAATCGTGGAAT
>JADZEA010000221.1 GCA_020850775.1 bacterium | reverse complement strand
CGAAGGCTTAAAACTCAAAACTTTGTAATTGTTGTTTTCAATCTGCAAAAGTAAACGAAAATAAATTTCCCGCATAATTTCCGCAGCAAAAAAAGATTTCCTGTCACTTGAAACAAGGTTTTCCAATGCTTTTACAAAATAATCCTTTGCCCGTGAAGTTTCAAATTTTAATAATTCTTCTAAGTTTTTACTTTCTTTCAGGCTCAAAATTTCGTTCTCCAAAACACCAAATTTTCGTAAATCTTCAAGAGGCAGGTAAATTCTTCCATTTTGTGAATCGGTTTTGACGTCGCGAAGAATGTTTGTCAGTTGCAAAGCAATCCCAAGAAATTCAGCGTATTTTTTCATTTTTTCGTTTTTGTAGCCAAAAATTTCCGCACAAATCAAACCAACAGTTGAAGCAGCCTTGTAACAGTAATCGTAGAGTTCACTGAAAGTCTCAAAACGAACTTTTTGCAAGTCCATTTTCATTCCGTCAAGAAGTTCTAAAAAATATTTTTCCGGAATTTTAAACTTGTCAATTGAGTAGCAAACAGGAGCTAAAACCGAATCGTTAGTTTTGTTCTTCAGTGCTTCAAGAAAACTTTTTTCCCACAAAATCAGGTTTTCAAGTTTTAGTTTTTGGTTTTCGTTTCCGTCAGCGATGTCGTCAGAAATTCTGCAAAAAGCGTAAACAGAGTGGATTGCATTGCGTTTTTCTTTTGGAAGCAAGCTGAAAGAGTAGTAAAAACTTGTGTTACTTGCTTTTGTAATTTCGTTTACCTTTGAATAATCCATAAAATTTTAAAATTTCTTAAAATGGAAAAAATGTCTCCAGACAAAGTAGAAGAAACCTACTAAAAAACAAATACTTGCAGGAAAAAGCAAGGCGTTGTAACTAAAAATTTTGAAAAAGAAATTTCCCTGAAAACTACCAAACAAAAAACCAAAAAATAAACACGAATAAAGTTTTAGCTTCCAGGTTTCTTTTTTTATTTTTCGCAAAAAGTGTCCGATTAAAACTCCGATGTCAGTTAAAATTCCTGTAACGTGAGTTGTTCTAAGAATTGCTCCGGTGTAAGTTGTTGCCATCGCGTTTTGTAAACCACAAGCTACGGAAGCAAAATACTCACCAAAAACATTTTGTTTGTTCAAAAAAAATATTGAAAGAAACAAGAAAAAAGCCTCAACCATCAGTGCAATTCCGTAACGTCTTCCGAGTTTCAAACTGTTTCCGCTGATGATTAAACCACTCACGATGCTTCCGAATAAAAACGATAAAAGCATAAAAAACAATACTAAAACCTGTTTGTTCAGGTTTGCAAGTTCAATTCCAAGTCTTGTAACGTTTCCTGTTGTGTGGCTGACTGCCTGGTGGTACATTCCCAAAAAACTTACAGAATTAATGAAACCTGCATTAATCGCTAAAATCGTTCCGCCTAAAACAATCCACTTGTAATTCTTGTCTCTTTGCATAAATTCTCTTTTCTAAAAAACGCTTAAACTTACTTAAAATTTTGGCTCTAACGAAAAATATTCCTCGCAAAACTAAAAAATCTTAGAAAATCTTGTCTTTAGTCGTAAATTTATTTTTTTAAAAAAAGGTTAGTTAATGCCTACGTACGTAGAAGTTTTAAAAATTGTTCACGTCATCGCAATGGCAACCTGGTTTGGTTTAGCCTTGAGTTTGCCTTCCCGAACAAGCGAGGCAGTGGAAAATGGCAGAGAAATTTTCGCTAAAGTTTTTACAGGGATTGCACGTTCCGCTTCAATTGTTTTTGTTGCTTCAATTGTAACTTTGCTTTCAGGTTTTTTGCTGATTTTTGCTCGTTTTGAAAGTTTTAGCGAAACACCAGTAAGAATTTTCATAAGTTTAGGAATTACTTTGCTTATTTTCCTAATCACTTTTACACTCACAAAACCTTCCTGGAACAGGATTTTGAGAATTTTTGAGGATGAAAAGGAAGATTTCAAAAAAGCAATTCCACACGCAAAATTTTATTATTGGGTTAGTGGTTTTGAACATTTTTTTATGTCTGTTGTGATAGTTTTTATGCTTTGGCAAAGTTTTTAAATCTTAGGGCTGAAAAATGGTAAACAATGCTTCTAAAAGTAGTTTTGTTCGGAAAATTGTAATTTTTTTGCTTACAATTTTTGGTGTTTTTGCAATTGGATTTTATTTTTTTGCTAAAACTTTGCCTCGTTTACCAAAAAAACTTGATGAAATTATGCTTTCTCCACCAACTGAAATTTATGACTCTAAAAATAAATTAATCACCACTTTAGGTGGAAGAAAATCCGTGAAAATCGGAAGCATTTCCCCGCATTTTCAAAATGCAATTGTTGCAATTGAAGACGCAAGATTTTTTAGCCACCACGGAATTGATAAACTCGGAATTTTGCGTGCAATCCTGAAAAATATCACAAAAAATAAAAGCGAAGGTGCCAGCACAATTACTCAGCAACTCGCAAGAAATTTATTTTTTACTTTTGAAAAACGTTACGACAGAAAAATTGCTGAAGCATTTGTTTCGTTTCAGATTGAACAGCAATTCTCAAAAATGGAAATCCTTGAAAATTACTGTAACCTGATTTACTTAGGCTCTGGTGCTTACGGAATTGAGTACGCTTCCGAAATTTATTTCGCAAAATCCGCAAAAGACCTGAACCTCGCTGAAGCCGCGCTAATCGCAGGAATCCCAAAATGGCCCGCGAAGTACAGTCCTTACGTTAATTTTGAAGAAGCAAAAAAACGTCAGACAGTCGTTTTAACACGAATGCTTGAAGAAAAAATGATTACTCAGGCAGAGTTTGACGAAGCTAAAAATTTCCCGCTAAAACTCGGACGCCTGAACAAAACCGCTGAAATTGCTTCTTACTACGTTGATTTTGTCAAGCAAGAAACAATTGAGATTCTTTCAAAAGATTACGAAATTCCGGTTAGCAGCGCTGAACAAGTCTTGTACTACGGCGGATTGAAAATTTACACGACACTTGAAACTGAAATGCAAGTCAAAGCTCAACTTTCCATCCAAAAACAAATTACTTTACTCGATGAAAAATTGAAATTTCCAGGTTACACAGAAGCAACTCAACAGGAAAAAAAACAATACTTACAGGCAGCTCTCGTCGCAATTGAACCACAAACAGGAAAAATTCTGGCGATGGTTGGCGGAAGAGATTACTACACAAGCCCTTTTAACAGAACAGTTACAGCTT
>JADZEA010000220.1 GCA_020850775.1 bacterium | reverse complement strand
TTTTCATAGGTTTCTTCCGTTTTTAGTTTTTGAGGAATTTAAGTGAAAAAATAAGTAAAAACCAAAACTTTTTTCTTAAAGTTTAGATTAAATTCTGTAAAGTGGAAAACTTAATTTTTTCAGGTAACCAAATGAAAATAAAATCAAAGTTAGTAATGCAGTACACAATTTTAATTGCCTGCATTTTGTTTGTAATTTTATCGCTTGTTTTTTTTGTGGTTGAAGCATTTTTGGTAGTTGACCGAAAAGAGCATTTTAGAGGAGAAGTGAGTGATTTTCTTCCGTCAATTAAGATTGAAAATTACAAAATTGTTTTAGTTGACACAACTTCAGGCGAATGGAGAGAAAGTGAACATTCTTTAAACAAAAGAAATTCTATTCAGGTTGGGATTTACGACTGCAATAAAAAACTAATTGCAAACTCTGCAAACTTTGAAAATTTTAATAATTGGCAAGAGTTTCTGACTCACGAAGAATTTTTTAATATTTTTGAGCATCGCAGCCATAAAATTTTGTGTTACTCTGCACCAATTTTGGTAAACGAAAGAATTTGTGGTTGGATTTTACAAGTTTCGTACTCTCAAAGTGCGATTACGTGGATTTCATTTGTTAAGCTGGTGTTTGGTTTTAGCTTTTTGGTTGGGTTAGTTGTAGCATATTTTTTTAGT
Source organism: bacterium (assembly GCA_020850775.1). Classification (GTDB taxonomy): domain Bacteria; phylum CLD3; class CLD3; order CLD3; family CLD3; genus JADZEA01. Next base: position 12,574 of record JADZEA010000220.1, on the reverse strand, counting down.
GAAATGATGGCAAAAAATGCTTTAAATCCAATTGAAGCAATTATTTTAAGTGCTAAAAAAATAACTGTTGAGAATTTACACACAAGAATTCCTGTCAGTAAAAACAAGGATGAACTTGACGAACTCTCACAAACAATCAATGATTTACTTGATAAAACTGATAATTCAGTAAAGCGAATGAAACAATTTACAGCTGACGTTTCCCACGAGATTAGAACTCCGCTAACAATAATTAAAGGCGAAATTGAAGTTAGCTTGAGTAAAGAGCGTAATTCACAGGATTACCAGGATGTTTTAGCACGTTGTAACGAAGAAATTAATAAACTTACGAGAATTATTAACAGTCTTTTAGACCTTGCGAGAAGCGATAACAACGAAGAGATTTTTGACAAAACTATCGTGGATTTTTCAAAACTTGTTCTTGAAACGGGTAAAAATTTCAGCAAAAACGCAGAAGAAAAAAACATTGAAATTGATTTTAGAATTTCGCCAAACGTTCAGATTGTTGGAAATTCGGACAGACTTTTTGAGGTTGTAATCAACCTTTTGGACAATGCTTTGAAGTACACAAAAAAAGGGAAAATTATTTTAGCACTTGAAAAAATTGGTGAAGAGGTAATTTTTACAGTTGAAGACACAGGAGTTGGAATTGAGAAAAACGAACAAGAGTTAGTTTTCCAAAGGTTTTACCAGTCTGACAAGTCAAAATCAAGTGGAACAGGGCTTGGACTTTCGATTGTAAAATGGATTGTGGAGAAGCACAACGGGAAAATTTCTGTAGAAAGTGAGGTTGGCAAGGGCAGTATTTTCAAAGTAATTTTCCCTGCGATAATTTATGAATAGTTTTCATTATTTTTTTATTACATTAACTTAAAGCTATAAAACAAACCTGTTTTTTATAAATGAGGATTTTTAAGATGAAAGTAAAGGAAGATTTTTTCTCTTTAAAAAAGTTTCCATCGTTTAAAATTGCATTTGCTTATTTTTTAGTCAGTCTTTTTTGGATTTTTGGTTCGGATTGGTTGCTTTTTCAATTTGTTGGAAACAATTCTGAGCTTTTGCTTAAGGTTGGGAGTTACAAGGGAACTGCTTTTATCCTGCTGACTACTTTGGTTTTGTATTTTTTATTGGAAAAGCGTGAGCAGAGGATTGCTGAAAATCGTGAAAGAATTGAAAAAACTGAAGCTGTTTCGTTTGTGATGCGGACTTTGGTCAATCTTAAAGGTAATTTTATAAAAGTTCCGTTAAATTTTTGCGAGATGCTTGGCTACACTGAGGAGGAACTGCTGACGAAAACATTTCAGGAAATCACTTACAAAGAAGATTTAACGGAAAATTTAATTTTTTTTGAAAATGCACTTAAAGGCAGTAAAAAAACATTTGCTTTTGAAAAACGTTACGTAGCCAAAGATGGAAAAATCATTTGGGTTTACATAAATTCTTCTATCGTTGAGGATAAATCCGGCAAGCCACTTTACTGGTTAAATTATGTTAAAAACATCAGCGACAGGAAAGAAATTGAAGAAAAATTAAGACAAAACGAAGAATTTTACCGCACGATTTTGGAAAATTCATTTGATGGAATTATGATAATTGATCAAAACGGGAAAATAAATTACGCCAGTTCTTCTGTAAAAGTTCTTTTTGGTTACACTCCTGAAGAAATGATTGGGAACAGTGTTCTTGATTTTGTTGCTGGTGAACAGAGAGAAATCAGCAAAGAACGGCTTGCCAAAATTATGGCTGGCGAACTAAAAATAACTTCAGATTTGATTGAGAGAAAAATGCTGTGTAAGAATGGCTCCACCACGATAATTGAAAGTCGTTCTGCAGATTTATCAAAAAATTTAATTATTAAAGGTATTTTAACAAATTTCAGAGACATTACAGAAAGAAAGAAAGCAGAAGTGGAACTGCAAAAATATTATGAAAATCTTGAAACTAAAGTTAAAGAAAGAACGCGTGAGCTTTCAGAACGAAACGAAGAATTGCGACAAGAAATTGAAAAGCGCGAACAAGCAGAAAATTTACTTAAATCTAAAAATGAAGAATTAAAAACTTTTGCTTACACAGTTTCACACGATTTGAAAGCACCGCTCAGAGGCATTTCAGGATACGCAAAGGAACTTACTGAGCAGCACGCATCAAAAATTAATAAACGTGGTATTTTTTGTTTAGGGCAAATTAATTCTGCCACAAAAAACCTTAATAATTTGATAGACAGTTTACTTGATTACTCAAGAATTGAAACGAGAACTTTAAATTTGGTTGAAATTGAATTAGATAAAACTGTAGATTTGGTGCTTCGTGAACGGGAAAATGAAATCACACAAACAAAAGCAGAAATCCTGACTGAAATCCCGAATGCTAAATTCAAGTGTTGGGAGATAGGAGTTTTGCACATTTTCAGGAATTTAATCGGGAACGCATTAAAATACAGTTCGCATTCAAAACCACCAAAAATCAAAATAAAAATAGAAATAATAGAAGATAATTGTTTATTTATGATCTCTGATAACGGAATTGGTTTTGATATGGTTTACCACGACCAAATTTTTGGTCTTTTTAACCGTTTGGTTCGTCAGGATGAATTTGAAGGAACAGGTGCAGGACTTGCGATAGTGAAAAAGGTAGTAAACAAATTAAACGGAAAAATTTGGGCTGAATCGGAAACAGGAATTGGTTCTACCTTTTTTGTAAAAATTCCAATTTCAAAATAATAAAAATTTTTGGAATTTTTTCCGCGTTTCGTTTAGTTTAAAACTAAGTTAAAAGGAGATTTTAGTGTTAATAGAAAAAAATAAAAAAAACATTTCATTAAAACCATTACTGCTTGTAGAAGATAATCCAATGGATATTGATTTGACGTTGCAAGCTTTTAAAAAACATAAATTAGCAAACAAAATTTTGATTTGCAGAGACGGGGAAGAAGCCATAAAATTTATTGAAAAACATAATTCACCGGCAGACCCAAAGTTTCCACTTTTAGTTTTATTGGATTTAAGACTACCAAAATTTAGTGGATTAGACGTTCTGAAATTTGCCCGAGAACAACCAAATTGGAAACAAGTAACTTTTATTGTTCTTACAACCTCACAAGAAAACAAAGATATTGATAAAGCTTACGAACTTGGAGTTGATTCCTACATTGTAAAACCTGTAGATTTTGATTCTTTTCTTGAAGTTGTTCAGACAATTAAAGTTTACTGGATTTTGATAAATGAACCGCCTTTTAGCTTGAGGTAAGAAAAAATGAAAGAAAAAATAAAAATTTTATACGCTGAAGACAATGAATTTGATGCCGATTTAGCTAAAGTATTTTTTCAAAAAAAAGCACCTGAATTTGAACTTGAAATAGTTGATTCAGGTGAAAAATGTCTTGAAATTTTAGAAAAGAAAGAATTTGGAGCACTTCTTCTTGATTATCGTTTGCCGGATTTGAACGGGATTGAAGTAATCAACAGGCTTGTTCGTAAGAAAAATTCTATTCCTGTTGTAATTGTTACCGGAATGGGTGACGAGGAAATTGTCATTCAGGCACTTCGTGTTGGTGCTACCGATTACGTAGCTAAAGATGAAAAATATTTGTTAACTTTGCCTGACATTCTACAAAATGTTGTAGAACAAAACAAAAAAATGAAAAAATATGGTAATCTGTCTTTTACCCATGAATGCAAAGTTCTTTACATTGAAAACAATCAGATGGATGTTGACCTGACTTTGAGGCATTGTCAAAAAGAAGCACCTCACATAAAAATTACAGCTGTTTATTCGGCTAAAGAAGCATTTAATTTATTAAAACACCAAAATGATTTTAACCTGGCTTTGGTAGATTTAAGAATGCCTGATTTAAACGGGCTTGAAATTTTAAGAACAGCCAAGCATCAAAAAATTAATTTACCTTTTATCATAATTACAGGCAAAGGTGATGAAGAAACTGCTGTTGCTGCACTTAAATTAGGAGCTTACGATTACATTATCAAAAAAGATGATTACCTTACAAAATTACCTTACTCAATTGATAATGCGGTCTTACATTTTCAACTTAATAAAAATTATGCGCAATTACAAGACGAATTGTTTGAATTAAATAAATCTCTTGAAATAAAAGTCCAGGAAAGAACACAGCAGCTTCAGAATAAAATTACAGACTACTTGGAATCACAAAAAGCTCTGGACGAAAATAAAACTTTGCTGCAATCTATTCTGAAAAATTCTGAAACGATAATTTTAGTTAAAAATTTAGATGGAAAATATCTTTTAATCAACAAGGCTTACGAAGATGTGATTGGGATTTCCAAAGAAAAAATAATTGGAAAAACTGATTACGATTTTTACCCAAAAGAAATTGCAGATTCTTTTCATAAAAACGACCTGAAAGTTATCACTGAAAGAAAGCCGATAACTGTTGAGGAAACCTTGCAAACTAAAAAAGGTTTGAGAACTTATTTTACTCTTAAAATTCCATTATTTGATACAGCAGAAAATTTTTATGGAATTTGTGGAATTACTACCGATGTAACAGAAAAAAAAGAACTACAAAATAAATTAGAACAAAGTGAACACGAACAACGAATTTTAGCTGAAAGACAAACTGGAGTTTTAAACGCTCTTCCCGCTCACATTGCTTTACTTGATAAAGATGGAATAATAATTTCCGTAAACGAACCTTGGAAAACTTTTGCTAAAAATAATAAATTAAGTTGTGAAAGCAGTTGTGTCGGAGCAAAATATTTAGAAATTTGTGAAAAAGCTGAAGGTCTTTTTTCAGAAGAAGCCAAATCTGTTTCTGACGGAATCAGAAAAGTTCTTTCAAATCAGGCAGAACAGTTTGTGATTGAGTATCCATGCCATTCTCCTGCGGAACAAAGATGGTTCAAACTGATGGTTACACCATTAATTAAAGGTGAAAACAAAGGTGCTGTTGTGATGCACCTTAACATCACTGAATTGAGAAAAAATCAAATTTTATTGCAAAATTCCGAAGAAAAATATAGAAATCTTATCAATAATTTTTCGCAGGGAGTTTTTATTTTTCAGGATGAAAAAGTTGTTTTTGCAAATCCTGCAATGTTAGAATTGGTTGGTTATGAAAATTCCGAGATTTTGGCTCTGAAAGAAGGAGAAATTTTTAACCTGATTCATAAAGATGATAGAGAAAGAGTCAAAAGCGTCATTCAGCAAAATTATGCAAAAACAGAGGATTTATCAAAAAATCAATACAGAGTTTATAGGAAAAATGGTGAAATTCGTTGGATTGAAACATTAGTTAGAAAAATACATTTTAATGAAAAGCTCAGCCTTTTAGTAGTCGCTACTGACATCACTGACGCCAAAAATGCTCAACAACAAGTTGAAGAATCGGAAAAAAAATACAAAATTTTGTTTGAAGAATCTAAAGATGTCATCTTTTTTAGCAATCAGGCAGGAAAATTTATTGACATCAATCCGGCAGGAGTGCAGCTTTTTGGTTACGCTTCCAAAGAAGAAATTTTAGCGATAGACATTGAAAATGACCTCTACGTAAACAAAGAAGACAGATTAATCCTTAAAAAAACATTCCAGGAAAGATCGCAAATTAAAGATTACGAAGTAAGATTAAAAAATAAAAACGGAGAAGAACTGATTGTCCTTGAAACAGCAACAGCAGTTAAAAACCAAAATGATGAAATCGTTCTGATTAGAGGAATTCTGCGGGATGTTACAGAACAGCGAAGGTTTGAGAAACAATTCCTGCATACCCAAAAATTAGAAGCTATCGGAACACTTGCAGGCGGAATTGCTCACGATTTTAACAACATCCTGACGGGAATCATCGGCTACGCTGAACTCTCAATGTTTGAGCTAAGCCAAACAAATTTAAAGGCTAAAAACAACGTTGAACAAATTTTAATTGCAGGAAAACGTGCTAAAGACTTAGTAAAACAAATACTTACATTCAGTCGTAAAACAGATTTGGAGCGAAAACCTTTGCAAATTGATTCTGTCTTGAACGAAGCGATGAAACTAATCCGCTCAACACTTCCTTCAACTATTGAAATCATACAAAAAATTCCTGATTGTGGAATGATTTTAGCTAATTCTACACAAATCCATCAAATTATTATGAATTTATGCACAAATTCCTACTACGCAATGCAGGAAAAAGGTGGAACACTTGAAGTAGAGCTTACAAACTTTGAAGCAAACGACGAAACTATCCGTTTTTATCCCGCTCTTAAAAAAGGTGATTACATAAAAATTTCTGTAAGCGATACTGGTTCAGGAATTGATAAATCAATAATTGACAAAATCTTTGACCCGTTTTTTTCTACAAAACCGCAAGACAAAGGAACAGGAATGGGGCTTTCAGTCGTTCACGGAATCATCAGAAATCACGAAGGTTTGATTAATGTTTACAGTGAAGTGAACAAGGGAACAGTTTTTAACGTTTACCTGCCAAAAATTAAAGAAGAAAAAACAGAAGAAAACTTAATTGTAAAACAACTGCCCCGCGGAAACGAAAGAATTTTGTTTGTTGACGATGAAATGATGATTTCTGAAATGTACAAAGAAATGCTGGAAATCCTCGGCTACACTGTAACAACAAAAAATGATGGTTGGGAAGCACTCAAAACATTTTTGAAAACACCTAAAGAATTTGACCTGCTAATTACCGATTTGACAATGCCTAAAATGACCGGAATTGAACTCGCTCAGGAAATCCTGAGCATCAGGCCTGAAATACCAATAATTTTAATTACAGGATTTAGCGAAGGAATTACAAGAGAAAAAGCAAAAGAACTAAAAATAAATGATTTTGTAATGAAACCCGTTGTGTTTTCAGAAATTGCTTCCTCAATCAGAAAAGCACTTGATAAAAAATAAACCTGCCTGAAAACTTCTCACTGAAATTTTAAATCTAAAATTTCAGTGAGTTACAAAAATTCTAACTGTTCACCATCCATCAACTTGTCCAAAGAAACTTTCAGCTTTTCTTTAACTTCTGTTATTTTGTCAGTTATGGAAACAATCTCATCTTTAACTTCTGTTTTTTCAGGCTCGTTAGGAGTAAAATTATCACTTTCTTCTTGATTTGGAGAGCTTCCAAAAAGTGTTTTAAACTTTACAATGTTTTTGTTCGCAAGCCTGACACCTTTTGCACTAACACCTTTTACCAAAAAATTATCAGAACAAAAATCTTGTGAAGTAATTTTTAACCCTTTTTTAAACTCAAATTCAGCCGTAAAATTATAATTTTCCTTAGTGTTTAAAATCTCTAATTTATTAGTTTTCTCGTCAAAAAGCTGGTATTCTTTCTCAAGAATAAATTGTGTGATGCTAAACCTTTTTAAGTAGCAAAATTTTGTGTCTTTTTCCCTGTAAATCAAATTAAAAATTGTTTTTTTGTTAATAATTTCAAAGTAAAGCAGTTGTTTCCCAACAAAAAGTTTTTCAGGAATGTTAATCACTTTGTAACTTCCATTTTTAAAAATCAAAAGCAGTTTGTCGTAAGAAGTCATCTCAAGAAGTTTCTCACTTTTCACGTTTGAGCCAATAAAACCTTCATTTTTGTCGTAACCGACTTTCACGTTTTTGATTGCAACTTTCTGCAAACTGATTTCTTCAAAATCCTCAATTTTTGTTTTTCGCGGATAATTTTCACCATACTTTTTGATTAAATTTTCAAGAAAGCTAATCGTGTAAAAAACAATATTTTTTAGGTTTTTATGGATTTCTTTGATTGTGTTGTTAATTTCATTGATTTCCCTGCGATTTTTTTCGATGTCGTAACGTGAGATTTTTTTGATTTGGATTTGTAAAAGTTTCTCAACGTCGTCATCGTTTACGTCTCTTTGCAAAAGCTCACGAAACTTGTTCACACCAACCAAAACCGCCTTTTTTACAAGTTCGTAAGTTTTGCATTCTTCAATGTCTTTGTAAATTCTGTTTTCAATAAAAATCTGCTCAAGTGTCTTAAAATGCAATTTTTCCTGTTGTTTTACGAGTTCAATTTCAAGTTCAAGTTTGAGATTTGCAACAAGTTGGTCAGTGTTTTTTTCAAGAACTTCGTTGACGGTCAGGTTTACCGGTTTGCCATTTTCAATCACAATCAGGTTTACGGAAATTGAATATTCACAATCAGTAAAAGCGTAGAGTGCTTTAATCGCGTCCTGCGTGTCGTAGCCTTTTGAAAGTATGATTTCAATTTCAACATTTTCGCCGGTAAAATCATTGATGGAATTGATTTTAATTTTGCCTTTTTTGGCAGCATTCTCAATTGAAGCAATCAAGCTTTCGGTTGTTGTACCAAACGGAATTTCTTTGATTGTAACGTTTTTGTTTGCTGTTTGCTCAATTTCCGCACGAACTTTGACTTTTCCGTTACCTTTTTCGTACTCGCTGACGTCAATTTTTCCACCTTGTAAAAAGTCGGGAAAAATCGTGTAAGGTTCATTTTTCAGGTAAGAAATTTGTGCTTGCAGGACTTCATTAAAATTGTGCGGAAGGATTTTTGTTGACATTCCGACGGCAATTCCTTCAATTCCGGCAAGCAAAGTGTAGGGGATTTTGCACGGGAAAAAAACGGGTTCTTTGTTTCTTCCATCGTAAGAATCAACAAATTCCGTGATTTCCTTGCTGAAAAGTACTTCCTTTGCCAAAGGAGTTAAACGGCATTCAATGTAACGGGCAGCGGAAGCATCGTCTCCGGTAAAAATATTACCAAAATTACCTTGTTTTTCAATAAAATATTCACGGTTTGCGACTTGAACCAAAGCGGCAAAAATTGAAGCATCTCCGTGAGGATGGTACTTCATCGTGTGTCCGACAACGTTTGCAACTTTGTTAAATTTCCCATCGTCAATTTCGCTGAGCGAGTGCAAAATCCTTCTTTGAACAGGTTTCAAGCCGTCTTCAATTTGTGAAATTGCTCTGTCTTTGATAACGTAAGAAGCGTACTCAATAAAATTTTTTGCCATTAAAGGCTTTAAGTATTCCATTTCTTTCTAATTTTTTTAGTTGTTGATTTTTACTCAAAATTTCTTTTAAAATGAAAATTTTCAAGCAGTTTTCCAATTCCAAACCCTGTTTTGCTTGAAACCGGAATTATTTTTTCGGTTTCAAAAACTTCCCTGATTTTTCTGAGGTTGAGTTCTCTTTCACTTTGGCTGAGTTTATCAATTTTTGTTGCGACAAGAATAAAATCAATTTCATTTTGTTTAAACCACTCAACCATTTCAACATCGCTTTCCTGTGGTTCTAAACGCGAATCAATCAACTGAACAACGAACCTTAAATTTTTTTCCTCAAGGTAGTAAGAAGTTACAAAATCTCCCCAATGATTTCGTTTTTTTGCAGAAACTTTTGCGTAGCCGTAACCGGGCAAATCAATCAGAAAAAAATTATCGTTAATCTTAAAATAATTGATTAGTTGTGTTTTACCGGGTGTTTTTGAGACTTTTGCGACGTTTTTTCTGCCAAGAAGTTTGTTAATCAAAGACGATTTTCCAACATTAGACCTTCCGGAAAACGCAACTTGCGGAAGGATTTCTTTCACAAAATCCTTCTGACTGTAAGCACTTTTAATAAACTCAACGCTTGTAATTTTCATTTTACCTTTCAGAAATTATAAAACTTGGAACGCTTCCGCCGCCGGAAGTAACGTTGCAAAGCGAACCTGCAGAAAGCCTTGTCAAAAATCCAACAACTTCACCACAAAAAATGTACGGGTCAAGGTCAACAATCAAATCTTCATAATGAATTTTACCTTCGTAAAGTGATGGAAATTTATCACGCGGAGTTTCAACTTTTTCCTGCAATAAATAATCACAGTTTTTTAGTGCAAACTCTAAATGTTCGTCCCATTTTTCATCTTCCCAACCAATAAAAATTCCTCTTCCACCGTAATCATCATTTGGTTTTAAGACGAGTTTGTGTTTGTTTTCAGAAGCAAAAGTTAGCAGGTCAACTTCTTTTCCTTCGTACTTTGTTTTTCCGCTGACAACTTTTCTTGTCCAGGGGAGGTGTTTGTGTAAAATTTCCGTTTGTTCTTTTGTGAAACCAAAATCGTAGGAATCATCGGTCAGGAGGCAGAAAATTGCTTTTTTGTGGAATAGTTTTGTTCTGAAGGAATTGACGACACAAACGTTTCCATCTTTGTAAGCATTCCACATTGCCTGGACTTCGTCAAATTTTTGTAAGAATTCGTGAGAAACGACACGCTTGTAAACGATGTCAATTTCGTAATCACCGGCAAGTAGTTTTCCATTTTCATAATGAAGTCTTCTTGGGTCATCAATTATGCAATTAAAACCTTTAGAAATTATGAAATCCCTGAACAGCACAAATTCATTGTAAGTTGAAACTCCGTCCCAATCAATAATTGCGATGTTTGGTTTTGCTTTGTTGAACTTTTGGTGGTAAGCCTTCAAGAGTTCGTCAAGCATTCTTTGCCTAAAATTAAAATATTCAACTTTGTAATATTTTTGAAATTCCTGCATCGCCGGAAGTTCCATAAAATTTTCAAGCATTACGTCGTTGTACGCAATTCCTGCGGGAACTTCTACATTAAACTCAACAAACTTGTACGAATTTTCGGTCAAAAATGAATCAAATCTTGTCGTAATTCCAATTGGCTCGTAACCTGGATTTGGCTTTAAAACTTCTCTTTCAAGCGTTGTTAAGCCTAAAATATCCTGGTACTCCGAACTTTCAAGAAGTGTGTTTGTCATTTTTACAAGTGCATCAGAAATCGTTTTTGAAACGTGATTAATTTTTTTGTAATCCGAACTTGAAATAAATTGTGGTCTCAGGTGATTGCACAAAGGTCTTCCACCGTAACTAACTTTTTTTTCAAAAAGGCTCGGTAAAAAGTTTTTGTAAAGTGTTTCGTTTTTTTCAAAAGTGCTTTCAAGCAGCTTGTGATAAGTTTCAATTGCTTTGTTGTACATTTTAAAACTCCAATTTTTATTTTTTTAACTGACTTTCAATAAATTTTTATGACCAAAAATAACTTCCTTAAACGAACCTTCAAACTTCATTAACTTCACTCCAAGTTTTGTTTCAAGCTCCGGAAGTGTCCAGTCGTCAAGAAAAAAACCTTCAAAACTCAAACATTCGGGAGGCAAAACAACCAAATCGCCAAGTTCTTTATTTTTCAGTCCTTCGTAGTAATCAATTCCCGTTAGCAAACCAGAACAAGTTACTTCTTTTCCCCAAAAAATGCTCTCTAAAACTTCAACTTTTACGTGCAAATTTTCAATTTCACAAAGTTTTTTAGCAACTTGTCTGATGTATTTTTGGGGCAGAGAGTTTGTCGCAAAAGTTATTGTTTTTTTATGTAAAATGGCTTTTGGAAGCGTTAGAAACTCCTTTTCAAAATCATCAATAAACTTACGGACAAGCCCAACTCCATTTTCAATTTGTGAAAAATCGCCGTAATGTTTTGCTTTTGGAACTTCTTTTCCTGCCAAAATAAACCACTCATCAGAAAGAAAAACAAAAGTGTCTTTCAGTTCTTTTACGCAATTTTTTTGCCACAAAGAAACTGTTTCAATCATTTTTAGTGCATAATTTTTATCAACTGTTTTGACTTTTGTAAGCCCTTTACGAAATTGTGTCAAGCCAACAGGAACGATTGCAAGCGTTTTGAGAACTGGGAAAAGTGCTTTCAAATCCAAGTAAGTTTTTTCTAAAACAAAATTGTCGTTAAGTTCAGGACACAAAACAACTTGCGTATTAATTTCAATTCCGTTTGAAGCAATGTATTTTAATTTTCCAAGAATGTTATCTTCGCTGTTTCTTCCACGCAAAAGTTTGCTTCTTACGTCAATGTCTGTTGCGTGGACAGAAATGTAAATCGGAGACATTCCTTTTTCAATAATTCTATCAAGTTCGGAGTAAGTTACGTTTGTCAGTGTGATAAAATTTCCATACAAAAACGATAATCTGTAGTCGTCATCCATAAAATAAAGTGTTTTTCGGAGTTTTGGAGCGTTTTGGTGGACGAAGCAAAAGACACAGGAATTTTCACAAGTTATGTAATCCGGTTCTGCAAGTGAGATTCCGAGGTCTGAAAAATTTGGATTTTCAATTTCAAAATTCAACCTTTTTTGGTTTCTCAAAATTTCAATTTCATAGTAATCATCGTTTTTAAGGTATTCCCAATCAATAAAATCATTTAGTTCCTGACCATTAATTGTTAGGATTTTATCGCCGGCAAGAAGCATAGATTCTTCTGCTAAACTTTTGGACTCAATAAATTTAATCTTCAATTTCAGACTTTCTATTAAAGTTTTTTGTTCTCACTCAGCTTAAAAATACTAACAAAACAAGATTTTTCTTAGTTCTTTTTACAAAAGTAACTTTGCTGTTAAATTGTTGATTAAAATCTAAAGACTTTAAGAGTTTAAAAGTGTGTGAGGCAAAGCAGGCAAAACCTTATTATTAACTGTTCTAAATTACACGATATTTTGGCAATGTTTTTGCGACGGAAGTTGTTTTTTTAAACTATTTCAAAAGTAAACTAAAAAAAGTATTACCTGTCATTATTTTTTATCTTTACCTTCATTAAAAACAAAAGGTGTTGAGATGA
>JADZEA010000219.1 GCA_020850775.1 bacterium | reverse complement strand
TTGATTTCGCTCTGTCCCGCATTGTTGCCAAATCAGGAATTAATCCGATGTACCAAAAAACAAAAGAAATTGTGAAGTAAGTGCTAATCGCAAAAAAATCCCAAAGCAGTGGCGACCGAAAATTTACCCACAAAGGACCACGAAAATTAGCGTAAGGAGCAATCCAGTAAAAAAGCCAGGGTCTTCCCATGTGAATTATCGGGAAAACTCCCGCACACATTACCGCAAAAATTGTCATCGCTTCTGCGGAACGGTTAATGGAAGTCCTCCAACGTTGGCGGAAAAGGAACAAAATTGCAGAAATCAAAGTTCCTGCATGCCCAATTCCAACCCAAAACACAAAATTTGTGATGTCAAAAGCCCAACCAACAGTCTTGTTAAGTCCCCACGTTCCAATTCCTGTTTTGATTTGGTAAACAACAGAAACAAATCCAACCATTAAAACCGAAAATGAAACCAAAAATGCAATCCACCAAAGTTTTGTAGGTCCTCTCTCAAGTGGTCTCGCAACGTCTTCAGTTACCTGGTTCAGACTTTTATTTCCCTCAATGATGGGTTTTCTAAGTTTTGAATAATGAGTTGACATTTTTATTTAAAATCTCCGCTAATTTAATTTTTATCCTTTGTGTCCGTCGTGGTTGTCGGAAATTTCTTCATCACGATTACGAACTTTGGTTAAGTAACCAACGCTTGTTCTGAAGTTCATTTCTTCAAGCATTGTGTAATGACGAGCATCAGCAATTGTTTTTGAAACTTCGCTTTTAGCATCATTTACATCTCCGAAAACAATCGCGTCAGCAGGGCAAGACTGTTGACAAGCAAGTTTAATTTCACCGTCTGCAACAGGTTTTCCCAATCTTTTAGCTTCTGCTTTCGCTTCCTGGATTCTCTGAACGCACATTGAACATTTTTCCATCACTCCGCGGGAACGTGTTGTGATATCCGGGTTCAGAACCAGATTTTCTTTTTCTCCGTGATTCCAGTAATCAAACCAATTGAAACGGCGAACTTTGTAAGGACAATTGTTTGCACAGTAACGGGTTCCGACACAACGGTTGTAAATTTGTTGGTTCAAACCTTCATCGCTGTGAACTGTCGCCAAAACAGGACAAACACCTTCGCAAGGAGCGTGGTCGCAATGTTGGCACATTACAGGTTGGTGCAAAGTATCAATGTCTTCATCTTCATTTTCACCGGAATAGTATCTGTCGATTCTAAGCCACTGCATTTCACGGCGGCGAAAAACTTCATCTTTACCAACAACAGGAATGTTGTTTTCAGCCTGACAAGAAATCACACAAGCAGAACAGCCCGTACATTTTCCCAAGTCAATTGACATTGCCCAGTGATGACCTTCGTACTTAAAATCTTGTTCCCAAAGCTCAGGTGTTTTGTGCGTAGAAGGGTTTCCGGAAGCAGGATTTTTGATGAAAGACGCAAGAGTCGTCTCCCGAACCATGTCACGTCTTTCGCCTCCAAGTTCTTCAGGTTCTGTGATTGTGTGGTGGGTTTGTGTTAAAGCCAAATCTCTGTGTTCACTTGTTTTTGTAAGCTGAACTTTATTGCTGAAAGAAATGTTGGTTCCCTTTTGTTGTGAAAAATAATAGGCATTTTCACCAACTCTTTTGTTTTCTTCCACAGTTTTTCTTCCTTCAATCCACCTCGGTCCGATTTTCGCAAATCTTTCTGTTCCCATTCTTCCGTAACCAACAGCAATTGCAACAACATTTTCGTGTTGTCCGGGCTGAATTTGTGCCATCAAATTTACACTTACTCCACCAGAATCAACTTTCAGAACGTCGCCATTTTTAACGCCAAGTTTTTTTGCCGTTTTACTTGAAAGACAAACGTAATTATCCCAAACTGCTTTTGTTACAGGGTCAGACAATTCTTGAAGCCAGGCATTTTGTGCGTGTTTTCCTTCTAACATTCCTACTTTTTGGTAAAGAACAAGCTCGTAAGAATCTGCTGAAACCGGTTGAATTTCGGGAGCATTTTTGCCTGAAATAAATTCGGTTAGTTCAATTTCCTGAGGTTTAATTTTTACAAAACCATCGTGAACTGAATTGTCCCAAAATGTTTGAAAAGTTGTAAGCTCAACTGAACGTGTAAAAATATTTTCTTCCCAAAATTTCTGTAAAATTCTAAGGTCGTCTGTTTCTTCGCCAAGCCAGGTACTTAAAGTTTGGCGAACTGTTCGGTTTTCTTTGGTAGAAACAACTGTCGGTTGCGAAACGCTCATCGTTCCGGAAACAACTTCCACGTCGTTCCAGGATTCCAAAAAATGAGGTGTGGAAACTATAAATTTTGCCAAACCTGAGGTTTCGTCAACGTGGTCTGCAAACGAAACGGTCAGCGGAATTTTGGAAAAGGCAGTTTTAAATTCTTCCGAATTTGGCAAAGTGTAAGCAGGGTTTGAGTCAGCAACAAAAAGTGCTTTTACTTCGCCATTTTTCATCTTTGCAACTAATTCCTGAACTTCTGCGTCGTTTCCGTTCCATTGTTTTGAAGGGTTTGCGATGCCAATGGTTTGACCGTAATTTTCTAATTTTTCATTAATAAAATTCACAATATTTTGAACGTTTACGTCATTGATTCCACAAACAACGAGGCTTTTTCCTTTTGCCTGCCAAAGTTCGTTAACGATTTCGTTTACAATTTTTTGGTTTGTTTTTTGAGTGTTTTGCAGAATTGGAAAATCAGAACCGCTTTTTAGTGCGATTTCTTTTGCAACTTCTAAAAGAATTGCGATTTCTTCAGCTTGAGTAACTTTAATTCTTCTGTCTGCGTTTGCACCTGAAACAGACATTCTGCCTTCCAACTGAAAATGTTTGGAAATTTTCGGAGTTTTACCGGCGAGTTTTCTGCCGTTTGTGTAGTCTTTTGTAAATTCCACAGGTGAAATCCAGGTTCCAAGAAAATCTGCGTCAAAACTAACAATCACGTCAGCTTTGCTGAAATTGTAGTGCGGAAGAACTCTTTGCCCGAAATTAATTTTGTGGGAATCTAAAATTGCCGAGTAAGAAACTGCGTCGTATTCAATGTGTTTTGAGTTTGAATACTTGGCAAGGAATTTTTGAATTATTGCTTTTGTGCTTGGGCTTGACAAAGTTCCTGTTAAAAAATAAACATTGTCATTGATTTCTGCTAACTTTGAGGCAATTGCTTTGTCAATTTCAATTGAAGTTGTGTCTTGTCCGTTAATTTTTGGTTTTTGCAAACGATGAGTGTCGTAAAGTCCCAAAACCATTGCTTGTCCAACTGCACAAACTCCGCCTTTTGATAAAAGATGTTGTGTGTTTCCCTCAATTTTTATTGGTCTTCCGTCTCTGTTTTTGGTCAAAATTCCGCAGGAAGCGTTACAACCAGCACAAGTTGTTGCGTACCAGTAAGCTTTTCCGGGTGTGATTTCTTCAGGTTTTACAAGAACAGGAATTGATTTTTCAATTGAACCTCCAACACAGGAAGCAATCATTGAACCTGCGACTGAAAATCCTGCAATTTTCAAAAATGAACGTCTTGAGACATCAGATTTTTGGGAAGTAAAAAAACTTTCAATTTCTTCTGGTTTTGCAGGAAATTCACTTTCCAAAGTCTGCCTGAATTCAGGTGTAAATTCTCGTTCTTCAACACCTTTCCAATATTTTTTCCTATTTTTTTCTGACATTTTAGTTCCAATAATTAATCTTTTTTTAAACCTGTTTTGGTTGTCAATTCTAAGTTAGTAGTGGCAACCTGCACAATTTGTAGAAGCATTTTTACCTGCTAAATCCGTAATTTTACCGGAATTAACATCGCGGTGACAGTTCACACACCAACCCATAGAAAGGTCGCTGTTTTGCGAAACTTTTTCCATTGTTTCAATGGCGCCGTGGCATTGTTGACAAGCGACGTCAGCGTTCACGTGCCTTCTGTGGTCAAAGTAAACGAAAGCCGGAATGTTGTGTACACGAACCCATTCAATTGGTTTTGTTTGGAGGTTTTTGTCGTACTGCATTTTTTCAGTGTTGAAGCCTACTGCTTCGTAAAGTTTTTGCAGTTCAGCAGAAATTACGGTTTGCACGTTTCGTTTCTCTTTTTTAGCTTGTTCTTCTTCAAGTTTGGTAGCGTCCCAGGTAGCAGTTATAAAATTATGGCAATTCATACAAATGCTTGCTGACGGAACTCCTGCGTGTCTGCTTTTGTCTGCTCCGGTGTGGCAATAAAGACAATCAAGTTGTAAATCTCCGCTGTGCAATCTGTGAGAAAATTCAATCGGTTGTTTAGGTGTGTAACCCTGATTGTTGCCGGGTAAATTCAGTTCAATGCTTTGAGCGTAGATTAATGTGCCTAAAACCAAGGCAATTAAGATGATAATTGTAATATTTTTGCTTGTCATAATTTATTTTTTATCCCTGTTTGAGAAAGACTTTAATTAACTAAGGGTTTTTGAATTCCGCTTTTGGTCCTAAGTAGTACCACCAGTTTAAAACAGCACAAATTGCGTAAAACACAGCAAAACCGTACATCGCAACTTCCGGTGTTGTTGCTTTCATTTGTTCGCCAATTATGTTTGGAATCAAAAAAGAGCCGTAAGCTGCTACTGCGGAAGTCCAGCCAAGAACTGGTCCTGCCTGTTCAACACTGAAAACCATCGGAATCGTTCTGAAAGTTGAACCGTTGCCGATTCCGGTTGCTGCGAAAAGAATTACCAAAAGTACGAAAAACGGTGTAAAGAATTCTTCAGGTGTTGGTGACTGGTAGGCAAGTTTTGAGTAGTAACCGACGCCAATCGTCGCAAAAATCATTACAATTGAAACTACCTGAGTAACAATCGCACCACCAAGTTTATCAGAGATTTTTCCGCCGATTGGTCTGACCAAAGCACCTACAAAAGCACCAACCCAAACGTAAAGGAAAGTAACAGGTGCATCAGGGTTTGGAGTAGTGTGCGTCATTACACCGTCAACCATTAAATGCTTTACGCCAAAAATAAACTTGATTGCCAGCCCAACTGCTGCAGAAAAGCCGATAAAAGAACCGAAAGTCATCGTGTAAATTACAGTCATTATCCAGGTGTGTTTGTTGCTGAAAATACTGTACTGCTTGTCAAGATTTGTTTTTATTGATTTTGGAGACAGCAGTTTCATCAGGTAAACAGTCAGAAAAATCACAAGTGGAAGGATAATCCACTTTGCCCAGCTTACCTTGCTGTAACTGATGAAGAAGTAAAGCCCTGCTGCGGAAGTAACAAAACCAATAAAAAGTAACCACGAAATTCTTCCAAATGAAACGAGCGGGCTTTTTAAATCAGGTGTAACGCTTGCAGTGTTGATGTTGTTCATCCTAAACCAGCTTAAAAAAGCGAGTGGAATCAAAATCAGCAACCAAACCAATCCTGCGTTTGAAATCCAGACGTCAGAACCTGCAGGAATTGTTCCAAGTATCGTTCCGCTTTTTGACGTCAGTTGCATTGGTTCTCCGCTCAAAGCACCGAGAATTGGAAAAGCCATCACGAGCGGAATCAGAATTTGCATCGTTGTAACACCAAAGTTTCCAAGTCCGGCATTCATTCCAAGTGCGTAGCCTTTTTGTTTTTGTGGAAAGAAGAAACTGATGTTGCTCATTGATGATGCAAAATTTCCACCTCCAAAACCTGACAAAAATGCCATCACAACAAAATATTCAAACGATGTGGTTTTATCCTGCAAGCCGATTGCAGTTCCGATTGCGGGAATCATCAGAAACGATGTAGTCAAAAAAATTGTGTTTCTGCCACCTGCGAGACGGATAAAAAATGAACTCGGAATGCGGAGAGTCGCACCGGTGAGTCCGGCTATTGATGAAAGGATAAAAAGCAGAGACATTGTTTCTTCCGGTGGTCTTCCAAAAGTGAAACCCATGTCTTTCATTTGAACAGTAATGATTCCCCACATTATCCAGATTGCAAAACCACACAACAGACTTGGGATTGAAATCCACAAATTTCTGTTTGCAACCGTTTTTCCTTCACTTTCCCAAAATTTTTCGTCTTCGGGATTCCATTTTGTAAGGTCAGTCATTTTTTCTCCAATAATTTTAAAAAACATTAGTGTTTTATTCTTCAGCAAAAGAACCTTTAGGTTCTTCAAGCATAAACCAGCAAAAAATAAAACTGATAAAAGCGCCTGCGGAATTTACGTAGAAGAAAGTTTTTGCGTCCACAAGCGAAAACAACACCAAGTAAATTACAGCACCAACGTTTCCGTAAGCTCCGGCCATTCCGGCAATCTGGCCAGTCATATTTTTTTTGATTAAAGGGATAATCGCAAAAGTCGCACCTTCAGCACCTTGCACAAAAATTGAGCAAACAATTGTGATGACTACAGAAACCACGAGCCACCACATTCCGTCAAACATCGGGACAATTTGCTGCACTCCGTTTCCGTCAACTACATCGTACTTTGCAATGTTTCCCATAAAAAAATAACCAATTGCTATCCCAAGCATGTAAATTAACATCACTCTTTTTCGGTTGGACATTTTATCTGAAAGCAAACCACCAAGCGGGCGGGCAAACAAATTCACAAAAGCAAACGAAGAAGCAATCAATCCCGCAAAGGTTGCTGTCATCACATAATTTCCGCTGCTGTCTGCCAGATTTTTGAAAACAGTCTCAAAAAACATCGGAAGCATTGAAACTACTGCCAGTTCAGAACCAAAATTTGCAAAGTAAGTGCTGTTCAAAGCAGCAACACTTCCCCAGTGATATTTTTCCTTTTCGGGAACACCTGCTTTTAAAATCGGTAAATTTACGTGCAAAACTTTTCCGATGTGTCCGACAAGAATTACCGCCAAAACAGCATAAATTATGTAAAGAACCGTTTGGTCGTAAATCGGAACTCCGTCAACTTTAACAGTGGAAAGTCTCCAGGCTAAAACTCCCAAAGCACCAACCAAAGGAACAGACCAGACAACGTACTGAACAAGGTCTCCGTAAGAACTCACTGTCATCGGCTCCGCTTTTTTCATTCCAACAAATTTTTTACCTTCAGGCATATCTTTTACAAGAAAGTAGTAAGCAATTCCGTAAACAAAACAAACTAAGCCATTAATAAACAAAGCCCAACGCCAACTGTCTGCTCCTGTACCAAACCATTCCTGAAAAACTGTCAAAGCAATCCAGGGAAGTGTCATCGCAGCCCACGCAGAACCAAAATTTCCCCAACCAGCGTAAAAACCTTCTGCACGTCCAACCATTTTTGGCGGAAACCACTGTGCAACCATCCTGATTCCAATTACAAATCCTGCTCCGATGCTTCCAAGAACCAATCTTGAAATCAACAACTGCATAAAAGTGTTGCCAAACGCAAAAAGAAAGGTAGGAATTGCCATCGTTACCATCAAGCCCGAAAAAACCACACGCGGTCCAAAACGGTCAATCAACGCTCCGACTGCAATTCTTGCCGGAATTGTCAAAGCAACGTTGCTTATCAGTAAAATTTTTATGTGTTCCGGCGTCAGCCAGTCTGCATTTTTAAGCATCGTTGTAGTCAGCGGCGCAAAATTAAACCAAACATAAAAAGTGATAAAAAAAGCTATCCAGGTGTAGTGCAGAACTTTTATTCTTTCCTGGCTAAAATCAAGTAATTCGGGCTTTTGCATTTTTAATTCCAGTTAATTTAAAATTATTTTCTTTTGATTTCAAAAGTTGTAGTACGGATTTTTTTCCTGTTCCAGTGCCAGCGAACGACTTGCGGTTTTCTCCAGAGGTAAGGATTTGGCACAACAAGAACGTGAACCAACCTTGTAAACGGAAACAAAGTAACAATCGTGAAAGCACTGATAATGTGAAGTTTAACTATTATTGGTAATGATGTTACGTAAGCAATTTCAGGATTGAACTGAATAATTGACCAAAGGTAAGGTGTAATTGAAGACGCAAACCACGAACTTCCCCAACTATGAAAAATAGCCGTGTAAATTCCCGTGATAACCTGGAAAATAATTATCGCAATTACAACCCAATCAGTTGAAGTTGTTACCATTTTTACTCTTGGATTTGAGGTTCGCCTGATAATAATGTTGAACAAACCAACCAAAGTAAAAATTGCTCCAATGAAACCTGTAATCTCAAAGATGTAAAGTCTGATTGGCACACTGTTCCAAGCTAACAATTGTGAAGGAAGCAGAAAACCAATAAAATGTCCAAAAAGAACGGTCAAAATCCCGTAATGAAACGGAACCATCGCCCAAAAATGGATTTTATTCTCAAGAAATTGTGATGACAAACTTGAGTAAGTAAAAGCCTCACCACGGTAACGTTGAATCGTTGCAATAAAAAATGTAAACAAAGCAACGTAAGGCAAAATTGTAAACCAAAACAGGTCTAAGTAATCAAAAAAAGTGTTTTCATTCATGGCATTTTTCCATACAATTGTTCACAACACCATTTTCGGAATTGTGAAAATTAAAATTTGAACAAACTTGATTAGGTAAAGTTTGTTGTGTTTTATTTATTTCATAAACTGATTTCAGCAAAATTATTAATGCGTCAACAAGTTCAGTGTAAGGATTGGACTCTTTGCTTTGAAGTCCGGTTTGGATTTTTTCAAGCGAAGGAAGAATAAAAGATTTTGAAAACGCACGTGCATCTTCTAATTCCAATTTCGCTAATAATTGAAGACAATGGCTCAAATGGTCAGGTAATTCTGTAGATTCATTTAATTTTTCTTCAGCCAAAGATTGCCTCATCAAAACCAAAAATTCCCCGCGACGGTAATCTTCCCCGAATAAATGCCAGCCAATTTCCAAACAACAAGCAGGATTTAAATCAAAAGTTATTGTGAACAATTCTTCTACAGCAGAAAATTTTGAACCTTTAACAAAGTCGTGAAAATGCTTGAACATTTCCACAACTTTAGGTTCTTTGGCTAAAATTAATTCATCGAGCAATTCTTCTGTATTTTTAGAAATTTGAACTTCCGGGTAAGCAAAAAGATAAGAAAAGTTCGTAAAAATTTTATCTGTGTTAACCATTTTATGCACCTCTTACCGGTTCTTCACGAAGCCCGAAACCAACGTGTTGTTTGTACTCAAGCGGGTCTTTCATCATTTCAATTGCTTCTTCACGGTGAGACGGTGGAATTACAAATCTGTCTTCAAATGTGCAAAGTGTGGTTAGCTTGTAAATTTCTTCAGCTTCTTCAACGGTACAACTTGCTTCAAGCAACATTTTTTTAGCAGCTTCCATTGTAATGTCGCCAACTGTTACAGCTCTTCTGTACTGTCTGATTGCCATTTGTTTTTTCAACGTGTAGCGAAGAACTCCTGAGTTTCCTGCTGTAAACAAGTTTGCTAAAAATTCCATCGGAGCGCGGGCTT
>JADZEA010000218.1 GCA_020850775.1 bacterium | reverse complement strand
TGCACAAAATCGTTGCTGTGCGTTGGAAAGGGCAGTTTTGCGAAAACGCCGAGCATTTTTCTTTTGCGAACGAAGTTCCCGAAATGAACCACAACGAGCTTGTTGCTTTCACGAAAAAGAACGATTTTACCGAAAAAATTGCGACAATTTCTTTGAGAGACAAAGATGATTTTGAAAGAGTTCAGTACCGTTTCAATTTAATTGGAAAGATTTTCACGGAAACGGCTGGTTTTTCAACGGATATTTTTGCTGAAGGGAATTCGGATTTGGCAAAAATGTTTCACCTGATTCAACTTGGCGACTGGACGAGTTTTTACCTTTCAATTTTAAAAGGGATTGACCCAACTCCTGTTGAAATTTTAACGGGGTTGAAAAAATCGCTTGAAAACTACAAGGTTTAAGCTAAAACTTCTTTTTTAAAAAAGGAAATTTTTGTGTAAATTTGGCTTGGTTTAAAAAACTTAAAGGAAAAAATAAAGTGAAAGATTTTTTGAAAAATTTAGGAATTGAAGCAATTAACAGTGGCGGTTCTACGGGAGAAAATTGGTTTGGAAACGCAGGAAATGGTGTGATTGACGTGTTTTCACCTGTTGACGGCAAATTAATTGCAAAAGTGAACAAGGTTTCTACTGAAGATTACCATAAAATTGTTGACACCTGCAACAAGGCTTTTAAGGAGTGGCGAAAAGTTCCTGCTCCAAAAAGAGGCGAAATTGTCAGACAAATTGGCGATAAACTTCGTGTTTACAAGCAAGACCTTGGAATGCTTGTTTCTTACGAAATGGGAAAAAGCCTTCAGGAAGGGCTTGGTGAAGTGCAGGAAATGATTGACATTTGTGACTTTGCGGTTGGGCTTTCACGTCAGCTTTACGGTTTGACAATGCACTCTGAACGTCCAAACCACAGAATGTACGAGCAATACCATCCACTTGGAATTATTGGAGTTATCAGTGCTTTTAATTTTCCTGTTGCTGTTTGGGCCTGGAACTCAATGCTTGCTGTTGCCTGTGGTGATTCGACACTTTGGAAACCGTCAAGCAAAGTTCCGCTTTGTGGAGTTGCGGTTCAGAAAATTATCAATCAGGTTAGCAAAGAAAACAACCTTCCGGAGGGACTTTTCAGCCTTTTGATTGGAAACGGAAAAGATGTTGGTGAAGAACTTTTGCACGACAAACGAATTCCTTTGGTTTCCGCAACAGGTTCAACAAGAGTTGGTTGCCGTGTTGCTGAAGTTGTTGGAAAAAGATTTGGCAGAAGTTTGCTTGAGCTTGGCGGAAACAATGCAATCATAATTTCTCAGGACGCAAACATTAAAACAGCGGTGATGGCTTCAGTTTTTGGGGCAGTTGGAACTGCAGGACAAAGATGCACTTCAACGAGAAGGTTAATCATTCACGAGTCAGTTTACGAAAAAGTGAAGGATGCTTTGCTTACTGCTTACAAAGGCTTAAAAATCGGAAATCCTTTGGACCAAAACAATCACGTCGGACCTTTGATTGATGTTGATGCCGTAAAAACAATGCAAAACGCAATTGTTGAACTAAAAAAAGAAGGTGGAAAAGTTCTTTTTGGCGGAGAAGTTTTGAGTGGAGAAGGTTACGAATCCGGCTGTTACGTTGTTCCTTGCATTGCAGAAGCGGAAAACCATTTTAAAATTGTTCAGGAAGAAACTTTTGCACCGATTCTTTACCTGATGAAGTACGGAACGGTTGAAGAGGCGATTGACTTGCAGAATGGAGTTCCGCAAGGGCTTTCTTCAGCAATTTTTACGAATAATTTTATTGAAGCGGAGAAATTTTTGTCTTGTGAAGGTTCGGATTGTGGAATTGCAAACGTAAACATCGGGACTTCAGGAGCGGAAATTGGCGGAGCTTTTGGTGGTGAAAAAGAAACTGGTGGCGGAAGGGAATCGGGAAGTGATTCCTGGAAAATTTACATGCGAAGGCAAACCAACACGATGAATTTTGGTTCTTCGCTTCCTCTTGCGCAAGGAATTAAGTTTGACTTGTAGTTTTTTTTAAAGTTTGGAGAGTGTCTCACTTCTTGGTGAGGCTCTCACTGAAACTTTCGCGGAATCCACGCTTCTTAGCGGGGTTTACGCTAAACCAAAAAAAATCCCGTTAATCCTGAAAATCCCAAAAATCCGTGTTCAGACAAAAGTGAGAGCCTTGACAAGTTTTGAGCGTGAATTCCGCTTTCAGCGTAAAACCCGCAAAAAAAGTTG
Source organism: bacterium (assembly GCA_020850775.1). Classification (GTDB taxonomy): domain Bacteria; phylum CLD3; class CLD3; order CLD3; family CLD3; genus JADZEA01. The sequence continues at coordinate 935 of JADZEA010000218.1, read as the reverse complement.
CGGAATCCACGCTTTTTAGCGGGGTTTACGCTAAACTAAAAAAATCCCGTTAATCCTGAAAATCCCAAAAATCCGTGTTCAAACAAACGTGAGCGTCTGACAAGTTTTGAGCGTGAGTTCCGCTAAATCAAAAAAAAATCCTGTCCTGAAAATCCCAAAACTCAGTGCTTCTTTTCACAAAGTTCACCAAAACGCCTGATTATCACTTTCATCGCTTCAATTAACGAAAATAAAATTTCCTTTTCGTTAAAATCCTCCCCGTGAACTGCTTCGCTTGCGATTGTCTGGATGCTTAATCCAAAAGCGTAACACGTTTCGTCAAAGTAAGTTTCCTGTTCTTTCAGTGCGGTTCCCAAAACACGCTCAACGATAAAACGGTTGACCTTTTCAATTTCAAAAGTTTTTAAATCCTCTTTTCCTTGTAATTCTTTCACGATGTAAGCAAGTTTTTTAAAATCCTCACTTTCAAAATCCTGAAGGTTTAGCTTTTCACGTTCAAAAGTTTGTAAAATTTCTTTTCTCTGCAATTTTTTTATCAGGTAAGCAACTTTTCTAAATTCGTCGCTTTCAAGATCCTGTCCGGAAACAAGACTTAGAACAAAAAAATCTTTCTTCTGAATCAACCTGTTTAAGTTATCAATTATTTTAAACTTAAAAGTATTAGACTCAACGCAGTACGGTAAATTTCTTAATTTTTCCTGGACTTCTGTGTCTAAACTCATAAAAAGATGGCTTTCTTCAATTCCTGAATGCTTTTTCAAAATTTCAAACAACTGTTCCCAGTTTCTTACATCGTTTTTCTTTAATTTCAAGGTAGCTGGATTTTCGTTCAGCCACTTCAAGGCTCCTCTGACGTTCAGTTTAGCTCCTAAACACTTGTTTCTTAAACCAGGAAAAACTTCACTTGCAAGCTTTTTGAGAAGTTTTTCCTGAAG
>JADZEA010000217.1 GCA_020850775.1 bacterium | reverse complement strand
CTTGTTTTTTCCACTTTTCTTGGTGGAAGCAGTTATGATTATGGTTATTCCCTTTCACTTGACGGAAGCGGGAATTGTTACGTTACTGGTTACACTCAATCAAGCGATTTCCCAACTACAGCCGGTGCTTACGATACTTCAGGCTACAGCGATGCTTTTGTAACGAAGTTGAATTCAAGTGGCAGTTCACTTGTTTTTTCCACTTTTCTCGGTGGAAGCGGTTCTAATTCTGATCAGGGTAATTCCGTTTCAACAGATGGAAGCGGAAACTGTTACGTTACTGGTTACACCTTCTCAAGCGATTTCCCGACCACAGTCGGTGCTTACGATACTTCATACAATGGTAGTAGCACTTCCGATGTTTTTGTAACCAAGCTGAATTCAAGTGGCAGTTCGCTTATTTTTTCCACATTTTTAGGTGGAAGCAATTATGAAGAAAGCCGTTCACTTTCAGTTGACGGAAGCGGAAACTGTTACGTTACTGGTAGCACCAAATCAAGCAATTTCCCAACTACCTCTGGTGCTTACGATACTTCACTTGACAGCTACGATACTTTTGTAACCAAGCTGAATTCAAGTGGCAGTTCACTTGTTTTTTCCACTTTTCTTGGTGGAAGCAGTTATGATTATGGTTATTCAGTTTCATCAGACGGAAACGGAAATTGTTTCGTTACTGGTCAAACTATTTCAACCGGTTTCCCGACTACAGCCGGTGCTTACGATACTTCAAACAATGGAAATGGCGATGCTTTTGTAACCAAGCTGAATTCAAGTGGTAACTCACTTGTTTATTCCACTTACCTTGGTGGAAACGGTGATGAAACTGGCTATTCCCTTTCACTTGACGGAAGCGGAAACTGTTACGTTACGGGAGTCACCAACTCAAGCGATTTCCCGACCACAGTCGGTGCTTACGATACTTCACACAATGGTGGCTACTCAGACGCGTTTGTAACAAAATTTGACTTGTTTACAGGGATAAAAGAGCAAAACAATCTTGCAAAAGACTTTCAGCTTGAGCAAAATTTCCCGAATCCTTTTAACCCAAACACGACGATTTCCTACACGCTTGCAAAAACCAACAACGTGAAACTTGAAGTTTACAACACAAACGGTGAACTTGTCAGGACTTTGGTCAGCGAAAAACAAAACGCTGGTTCACACACTTCAAACTGGAACGGAAAAGACGAACGCGGAAACACAGTTTCTTCAGGCGTGTATTTTTACAGGCTGGCAACTGGCAGTTTTACACAAACCAACAAGATGGTTTTGCTGAAGTAGGATTTTTTTGGATATTTTTTTGAAAAGGACAGGCTGAAAGGTTTGTCCTTTTTTTGTGTTTGGAGTTTTCAGTGAGAGCCTCACCAGGAAGTGAGAACCTCACAAACCAAAACGTGAGGGTCTGACTTGCAGTCAGGCTTTCACTTCTTTCAGCGGTCACCCGAGCGAAGCCGAAATGCACGCTGTTTTGATTTAACACAAAAAAAATAAAAAACGGCTACCTTTTCTTTTTAATTTTATTAACTTATGTTTAAAAACCAACTACAACAAAATTTAAGGATTAGCAAAATGCTTAAATCTGCAAAATTCCACACCAAAAACCTTTCAGGTTTAGTTCTTGGCTCAGGTTTCTTGAGTTTGTTTTGCTTGTTTGCTCAGGCAAGTGCTACAACGCTTTCATTTTCCACATTTTTAGGTGGAAGCGGTGAAGATTCCGGTTTTTCCCTTTCACTTGACGGAAGCGAAAACTGTTACGTTACTGGTTACACTTACTCAACCAATTTCCCAACTACAGCCGGTGCTTACGATACTTCACACAATGGTGGCAACTACTACGATGCTTTTGTAACCAAACTGAATTCAAGTGGCAGTTCACTTGTTTTTTCTACTTACCTTGGTGGAAGCAGTGATGATTACGGTAGTTCCCTTTCAGTTGACGGAAGCGGAAACTGTTACGTTACTGGTTACACTTACTCAAGCAATTTCCCAACTACAGCCGGTGCTTACGATACTTCACACAATGGTGGCGACTACTACGATGCTTTTGTAACCAAACTGAATTCAAGCGGAAGTTCACTTGTTTTTTCAACTTTCTTAGGTGGAGGCGGTTATGAAAAAAGCCATTCCCTTTCAGTTGACGGAAGCGGAAACTGTTACCTTACTGGTAACACCGGCTCAAGCAATTTCCCAACTACAGCCGGTGCTTACGATACTTCAAGTGGTGGCAATTTCGATGCTTTTGTAACCAAGCTAAATTCAAGTGGCAACTCACTTGTTTATTCCACTTTCCTTGGTGGAGACCGTGAAGATATAAGTTTTTCCCTTTCACTTGACGGAAGCGGAAACTGTTACGTTACTGGTCACACTTACTCAAGCGATTTCCCGACAACTGCCGGTGCTTACGATACTTCATTTGGTGGCTACGTAGATGCTTTTGTGACGAAGCTGAATTCAAGTGGCAACTCACTTGTTTTTTCCACTTTTCTTGGTGGAAACGATCATGATTGGTGTTATTCCCTTTCACTCGACGGAAACGGAAATTGTTTCGTTACTGGTCAAACTATTTCAACCGGTTTCCCGACTACAGCCGGTGCTTACGATACTTCACACAATGACAACTACGATGCTTTTGTAACCAAGCTGAATTCAAGTGGCAACTCACTTGAATTTTCAACTTTCCTTGGTGGAAGCAGTGATGAATACCGACCTTCCCTTTCACTTGACGGAAGCGGAAACTGTTACGTTACTGGTCGCACTTACTCAACTGATTTCCCAACAACAGCCGGTGCTTACGATACTTCACACAATGGCAACTACGATGCTTTTGTAACCAAGCTGAATTCAAGTGGCAGTTCGCTTGTTTCTTCCACTTTTCTTGGCGGAAGCAGTGGTGATTTAAGTTATTCCCTTTCAGTTGACGGAAGCGGAAACTGTTACGTTACTGGTTACACTGGCTCAACCAATTTCCCAACTACAGTCGGTGCTTACGATACTTTGTTAAATAGTGGCAACTACTACGACGCATTTGTGGTAAAATTTGATTTTTTTACAGCAGTTACAGAACAAAACAATTTTGCAAAAGAGTTTCAACTTAACCAAAACTTCCCGAATCCTTTCAACCCAAACACGACGATTTTCTACACACTTGTGAAAGCTAACAACGTGAAACTTGAAGTTTTCAACACAAAAGGCAAACTTGTCCAAACTTTGGTCAGCGAAAAACAAAACGAAGGTTCACACTCTTCAAACTGGAACGGAAAAGACGAAAACGGAAACGCTGTTTCGTCAGGAGTTTACTTCTACAAACTTACGGCAGGAAACTACACACAAACCAACAAGATGATTTTGTTGAAGTAGAATTTTTAGAAAACAGATTTTTTTTGAAAAGGGCAAGCTGAAAGGTTTGCCCTTTTTTTTGTTTTTAAAAAGCTGAACTCACGCTGTTTTTCTGAAAGCGTAACTTTTGCCTGAACACGGGTTTTTGGGATTTAAGGACAGGATTTTGTGTCTTCCCAAAAAACTAAATTATTCCTGCAAGTTCCTGAAGCAATCGCCAATTTTTTACTCGGTCTTCCCTTGCCACTAAAAGTTCCTTACCCGGGTTTCCTTCTTTATCAAAATTCTTCGCAAAACGTCCTTCCGTTCTTGCAAAAGTAATAAAATCAATTGGTTCTTTCGTTTTTGGATGAACGTACCAATCATCTTTTAGTGCCGGATTCCCTTTTAAATCAATCCGTTCTGAAAGTTTTTCGCCTTTTCGCGGGTCGTGAATGAAAAGCGGAAACGCTCTTGAATTGACTGCAAGTCTTGATTGCTGGTAAGAAGCATCGTCAGAAATTCCGTGTTCAGGCATACAAGGAGTGTAAACATTAATGATTGAAGCACCTTTGTACTCGTTTGCAGCCATTACCGCCTTGTAAAAATGATTGATGTGAGCAGTCGTCGTCTGAGCAACAAAAATATCAGGATGCATTGTGGCAATCTGTGCAATTTCTTTTCTGCGTTCAACTTTTCCGTGAAGTTTTTTACCAAAAGAAGACATTTTTGCTTCCTGGCTAACAAACGAAGCAGTGGAAGTTTGACCGCCTGTGTTTGAGTAAACCTGCGTATCCAAAACCATAACATTAATGTCCATTCCTGAGGTCAACATTCTTGAAAGTGCCTGAAAACCAATGTCAAACATCGCTCCGTCTCCACCAAGAACCCAAAGTTTTTTGTCTGCTTCACCTCTTTGGTTCCAGCGGGAACGAATTCCCATCGCAAAAGTCGGGCTGTTTTCAAAAAGTGAGTTTGACCAGGGAACTTTGTAAGGATTGTACGGATAAGTTGCACCAAAAACAGAGTTACAACCTGTTGAAGCAGCAATTCCCAGACTATTTTTCCCGTAAACAAAACCTGTTGCAGCAAGCATCATTCTAATTGCAGTTGCTTCTCCGCAACCCATACAGGAACCTGCTCCGCCAACGTAAAGCATCGCATTTTCAGAAAGCATCATATCCGTTAAAATTCTTTCATCAATGAATTTTTCAGGGGTAGCAGGCAGTTTTTTTACAAAAAAATCAAATGATTTTCGCGAAGTAGCAAGGATTTCTTCAGTCTTGCCAATCATTTTTAAAGCGTTGTGGTCGCCACAAACATCAACGCATTCACCACAACCTTTGCACTTTGTCGGGTCAATGAAAATCCCAAACTTTCCACCTTCTTTTCCTTGTTTCAAACGACTGTCGTAGTACTTGTTTGTTCGGACAAAGTTTGCGTCAAGATGATTTTTCAGGTTCAAATCCTCAACTCCTGAAAGTGCCGTTTCCAAAACCTCTTCTTCAACAACTTTTCCCAAAATCGCTGTGTCCGGGCATTCGGTAACGCATTCCATACAACCAACACAATTTTCAGGCAAAAACTCAGGAAGTTCGGGAGCAATGTAACTGAAATCCCGTAAAATTCCCGTTCCCGGCGGAATTAAACTTCTCGCAACGCTTTCATCGGCACTCAAACATTTTTCAGCAGTTCCGTCGTTGTACGCGCCAACGATTTCGTTGTTAAAAAAATCAATATCAATTAAATTTGTTTTCATTTTTTTTCTTTCATTAAAAATTAGACTGTAACACCACTGATAATTTCTTCAGGAATTTCAAAAACTTCGTTGTAACCGCGTTTCACACACTCAAGATTATCTTTAACAACCCTTTCACCACCTTTTCCAAAATATTTACGAATTGATTTTTCAACCTGCCCCATCAAATCATCGTAAGTAATTTTTTCGCGTTCCATAAAAGGTGTAACTCTCAAAAAAATACCGAGCAAAACAATTCCCTGCATTCTTTGGACTAAATCCACTTTTGTTGCAACGTCTTTTGCAATCTTAACAGTGTCAAGTGCGAAAATTCTAATGTTTTTTTCCCAAATTATTTTTTTTGCAAAACCCGGAATCGCTTCCCAGATTTTCAGTGCGTCTGTCTCCTGTGTCTGGATAAAAACCATTCCGTTTTCCGTAATTCCGGCAAGCGGATTTCCAAGATTAAAGGCGTTAACATCGTTCAAAGGGATAAACTCAACTTTTTCAAGTTCACAGTGAGTTCGGATTTGCCCTTGTGCGATTGTCAGGTAGTAAGTTGTTGGAAGCCCTTTTTTCTCCGAACCGTACTTTGGGTAAGCCTGAACGTTGAGATTAAAAACTTCTGCTGCGATTGTAGCGATGACTTTGTTTGTCGTAACCGAACCGTAACCACCGACAGAATGCCCGCGCATTGAAAAAGCTCCTTTTGGTCTGACGTCAGGGTCTTCTTTTAGCTCAAGTCCTGTTTCGTGTTTGATGCCAACCGTGAAGTAATCTTTGCGGGTTTCAGATTTTTCCATCAAATTTTCAACAATCCTGATAAAATGTCCGGGACGAACATCCATTGAACCAAGTCCACCTGAACCAGAAATGATTAACGGGATTTTATCAATTTTTTTGTGTTTGCGGATTCCGTTCAGAGCGTCAACGAAAGCGGATTTGATTTCAGTTGTCAAGGGGTTTGATTCTGCCAAAGGATTGTCCATTTTTTCAAGAACAGCGATTCCTTTCAGGTGTTTCAGAGCATCCACAACTTCGTTTGCGGGAAAAGGTCTGAAACAAGTTACGTGCAAAACACCGGCTTTAATCCCGCGTTTTTCACGTAAAAAATCAACTGTTGCCATTGCAGTTTCCATTGCTGAACCAAGCCCGACGATTGCGTAGTCTGCGTCTTCAAGTTTGTAAGCCTCAACGACGTTGTAACGCCTTCCGGTAGCTTCGTAAAATTCGTTCATAATTTTGGTAACGTTTTCAAGAATTTTATCAGTGTAAAGCCTTTGAGCAATTTTACCTTTCATGTAAGAATCCTGATTTTGCACTACTCCGCTCATAATTGGATTTTCTGTATCCATCAAATTTTTGATTTTATCTTCAGGTTTACCGATAAATTCAAGCATAAAATCAGGTTCAGGCAACAATACATTTTCAACCGTGTGCGTAGTCAGAAAACCGTCCATAATATTCATAAAAGGCGTGTCACAATTTTCAGCAACTTTCCTTGCAATCAGGCAAAGGTCAGCTCCTTCCTGAGCATTTTTGCCAAACAACATTCCCCAACCACAGTCAGTAACAGCCATCACGTCGTCGTGTCCGGCGTGAACGTTCAGCGATTGAGAGGTCAAGGCTCTTGCTCCGATGTTGAAAACAACGGGAAGCCTTTTTCCGGCGATTGTAAAAAGCACTTCTTTCATCAAAACAAGCCCTTGCCCGGAAGTGAAGTTTGTAACTCTTCCGCCTGCAAGTGCGAAGCCTTCACAGGCAGAAGCAGAACTGTGTTCCGATTCAGGTTCAATGAAAGCCAAATCATCGCCCCACAAGTTCTTGTGTCCGTTGGAAACAGCACTTTCGTACCCAACTCCCATGTTTGTAGAAGGTGTAATCGGGTAAGCACAAGCTCCTTGTGAGATGTGAGTTTCAACCCAAACAACTGTTCCCGAACCATCGGAAGTCGTTGGGATTCCCTGGTATTTAAAATTTTTATCGTTTTGCATTTTTTAAAAGAACCTTTCTGCAAGTTTAATTTTTTTCGTTCACTCAAAATGAATGCCACCAAAAAACCTGAGTTTAACGAACCTTAACAAGTTTTTTTGTTCTTAGACTTAAGAATTTAAGCAGCTTTTCTCTTTAAATTAAGTGTTCTGTTTTTCTTTTTTTGCTTCACCATTAGTTACTAAGTAGTTGAAATGTTTTTTGAACTCTTCAATTGAAGTGTGAGTTGTAGCGGCGAATTTTGCGAGTTCATGCGGGTCATCAAAATCTTCTTTTGTCAGGCTAATCATGTAAGTTTTGGCGATTTTGTAGTACTCTGATTCTGTGTTCACCATTCTGACTCTAAAACGCTTTGAATTTTCCTCAACCATTTGTTCAAAAGGAATCGGAACAAAATTTCCGTTTTGAATTGAAATCAAAGCTCCCGTTTTTCCATCGTGTAAAAACTGAACTGCACAAAAACCCAAATCCCTCGTGTACTCCATGTCAAAAGGAATCGGGTCCGAACAGCGAAGCTCGTAACCAATGTTTTTTGCCACAATCGTGTGTTTAATCCCAAATTCTTTTAGTCTTTTCTGGACTTCCGATTTCAAAATCTCGCCAAAACCAATCTCAGCGTAACGAATGTTATCGTGTTCATCCCTTTCAAGCGAAGTAAGGATTTTCAGGTCCTGTTCGTCAAGCCTTTCAACAATTCCTTCGGCAATCACCGCAACGCCGTAATCTTTTCCGTAAGAAAGCCTCTTGATGATTGCTCCTGCAAGAATATCAACAACCTTCTGAAGCCTGATTTTTTTTTCAGGAAACTCTTCAGGAATCATCGTCAGTGTTGCTCCGACTGCTTTCCCGATTCCCAAAGCAAGGTGTCCCGCTTTCCTTCCCATCGAAATCACGTAGTACCAGCGTGAAGTAGTTTTTGCGTCAACCATCAAATTTTTCACAATCTCAACTCCGTGATGCCTTGCAGTTTGAAAACCAAAAGTGCAAATTCCAAACGGCAAATCAAGGTCGTTGTCAATCGTTTTTGGAACGTGAGCCACACGAATCCTTCCATCGGCTTTTTTCGCAAGTTCCATCGCAGAAAAAGCTGTGTCGTCTCCGCCGATTGTCAGCAACTTATCCACGTTCAAACGCAGCAACGAAATCACTACGTTTTCAAGGTGAGTCTCATTTTTTGTTGGATTAAACCTTGAAATTCCAATGTGTGAACCTCCGCGAAAGTGGATTCTGCTCGTGTCCCTAACGCTTAAAGGTAAAACTTTTGAAACATCACCTTGCGAAATCCATTTGAAACCGTCAATTACTCCAAGTGTTTCAATTCCAAGCAAATCCGCTCTGATTGTTGCAGCACCGATTACACTGTTAATTCCCGGTGCAGGTCCTCCACCAACCAAAACTGCTAATTTTTTATGATTCATTTTAAACCTTTTATTTTTAAACATCAAAAATTTTTTGCCAAATCTAATTTTCAGAAAGCAAACTCACTTCAGCAAAACCATTTTTTTACTTTCTGAAAAATTTTCTCCCTGAATCGTGTAAAGATAAACTCCCGAACCAAGCAGTTTTCCTTCCTGATTTGTTCCGTTCCACTCAACAAAACCTTTTGAAGCAGTAAGCTCAAACTCACGCACTTTTTCACCTTTAACGTTAAAAATCAACAACTTGGCTTTTGTATTTTTTGGTAAATCGTAGTCAATTTTTGTGCTTGGGTTGAAAGGGTTCGGGTAATTTTGGTTCAGAGTAAAATTTTGCGGTTCAGAATTTTTTTTTTCGTTTACCTCAATGATTGAAGGAAAAAAATAAACCAAAAACTCGTCAAAATGAGCACGCCAGTTTCCCCAACTGTGTCCTTCGTTCCAGGTCTGAAAAAAATAAGTGTAGCCTTTGTTTTGCAAAACTGTTTCCATTTGTTGGTTGTCCGCCAAACCATCGTTGAAAGTTCCCGCATCAAAATAAAAATCAACGTTTTGCGTGCTTGCGTTCTGGATTTCGTTAATCATCGCCTGATTGTTCCACCAAAAAGAACTTGATTGACCTGCGGCTTTACCAAAAACGTTCGGGTTGTGGAAAGCTGTGTAAAACGAAATCAAACCTCCAAGCGATGCTCCTGCAATCCCTCTGAAAGCAGGATTTTGGCTCGTTGAGTAGTTCGCATCAATGTACGGAACAAGTTCGTTAGCTAAAAAATTGGAGTAGTTAGCGTTCATTGTGTACTCTGTCATTCTGTCCGTCGGGTTAACCATCACAACAACCAAAGGGTAAAGTTGATAATCCGAAATCAGGTAATCCAAAACGTTCACCAACTTTCCAAGATTTTTGGTTTCCGTGCCGTCCTGAAAGTAAAAAGTTGGGTAAGTGTTTAAATTTGTGTAACCTGGCGGAAGGTAAACGTGAACGGTTTTCGTGTTGTTCAAAATCGTGCTTGTAAACTGAAAAGTGCTGACTGTTCCGTGAGGAATGTTTGGGTAGAACAAAATTTCAGGTGGTTGAACGTAAGCAGGCATTGAAAGCTCGGAATTTGGACCAAAACCTCCGCTGACCTGGTGAGGATTCAAAGGGTCCAAAATCCAGTTCCCGCTAACCACAAACTTGTAGTCAAGCCTTGAATCCGATGGAAAAACAAACTGCTTGTAGTAAAAACTCGTTCCCGTAATGTTTGTAAGGTAAGAAGCGTTCGGGTCCCAACCGTTAAAATCACCTGGAACAGTAACGCTTCCTGAACCTGAATTGTAAAGAAAGCAGGCTAAAGTATCGTCCTGAGTGTACGGAATTCCAGTCGTGTTTTGTGCAAAAGTGATAAAATTGTTTGCGATGTTTTGTTTTTCGTTTTGAGGTGCGGAGTTGATTTGGCTGAGAAAATCTTCAAAACTTGTGAACTGTGCGTAAACGTTTGAAACAAAAGCCAGCACAGCGAAAATTTTAGTTGCAGATTTAAGCATTTTCAAACTCCTTTTATTTTTTAGGAATGTAAAACAAAAATTGACTAAATTCCCAAGTAAAAATTAGCAGGTTCAATGAAAACAGAAAAATTAGTCCGAATTTCAAAGTATCTTTCAGAACAAGGGATTTGTTCACGGCGAAAAGCAGAAGAACTGCTCGCTCAGGGAATGATTTTGGTTGACGGAGAAAAAGTTACAGAACAAGGGACAAAAATTAATCCTGAAACTCAAAAAGTAAAAATCCTTGAAGAAGCAAAACAAACGTTGCAAAAACAACTCACAATCATTTTTAACAAGCCTGTCGGTTACGTTTCAAACCTTCCTGAAGGAGACGAAAAGGAAGCGAAAGATTTAATAAAAAAATACAACTACAACGGAAAAGGCTCAAACCTTGATGCAGTTGCAAAAAATTTGGATACTTTTTCAGTTGTTGGAAGGCTTGACAAAGATTCACACGGACTGCTGATTTTCACGCAGGACGGAGCTGTTGCAAAAAAAATCATCGGTGAAGCCTCTGAAACCGAAAAAGAATACCACGTCAGGGTTAAAGGCGAAATCACAAACGAAAAAATCCGAAAAATGTCTGAAGGAATGATTTTAGGCGATTTGAAACTCAAACCCTGTAAAATTCGGCGGGTAGGTAACTTAAAACTTATTTTTATCCTGAAAGAAGGGAAAAAACACCAAATCCGAAAAATGTGTGAAAAAATGCACCTTTTTGTGGAAGACTTGTTCAGAGTTCGGATTGGCAACATCAAAATTGGTTCGCTTCCTGAGGGAAAATGGGAATTTGTTG
>JADZEA010000216.1 GCA_020850775.1 bacterium | reverse complement strand
TTGCGAAAGAATTTCCAAAAATTTCTCCAAGCCATCAATACGTTGACGCTTTGGTGATGAATTTAATTCGTGTTCCTGAAGATTTTGAAGTGATTGTAACTTGTAACCTTTTTGGCGACATCGTTACGGATTTGGCTGCACAAATTCAAGGCGGAATGGGAATGGCTGCTTCAGGAAACATCAATCCAGGGAAAGTTTCACTTTTTGAACCTGTTCACGGTTCCGCACCAGACATCGCCGGAAAAGGAATTGCAAACCCTTTAGCCGCTGTGATGACTGTTGCGATGATGCTTGATTACATCGGTTTCGGAACCGAAGCACGAAAAGTTGAAAAAACAATTGAAAAAGCAATCCAAACGAAAAATGTTACAAAAGATTTAGGTGGGAACCTGAAAACCGATGAAGTCGGAAAGTTTTTGATTGAATGCCTGAAATAAAAAAGTTACCACTTCAAAAAAATGGTAACTTTTAGAAAAATTATCTGAAGTAAAGTTTTGCTTCTTTGTCGTCTGGTGAATATTTTTTAAGCTCGTGAATAACTTTATCAAGTAAATCAACTTTATCTTTGTAAGGCAAAAACACACTCTTAAACCCGTTAAGTATCAAAAGTTTTATGTCTTTCAAATCAAAATTAAAATTCTTGTGAGCTATCCAAAGTTCCTTTGAAACTGTCGTGGCAGACATCAAACGGTTGTCAGTGTTGATTGTAACTCTCAAGCCGTAATCAAAATAAAAACGCAACGGATGTTCTTCCATTTTTGAAACGGATTTTGTTTGGACGTTGCTTGAGATGCAAACTTCAAGCGGAATCCTTAAATCGTTCACGTAATTTAACAAATCACCATTTTCCTTTAGTCTTGTTCCGTGTCCAATCCTTTGTGCGCCACAATCGTGAATTGCTTGTGCAATGCTTTCCGGTCCGTAAGCCTCGCCTGCGTGAAGTGTCGTTTTTACGTTGTTGTTTCTAATCAGGTAAAATGCTTCCGCGTGTTTTTTAGCCGGATAATTAAATTCTGCTCCCGCAAGGTCAAAACCAACAACTCCGCGATTCTTAAAAGCTACCGTGATTTCAGCAAGTTTCAGTGAAATTTCGCTTTTGATGTTTCGCATTCCACAAATGATTAATCCTGTTTTAATGTTTGTTTCCTTTTCCGCTTTCGTAAGTCCGATTAACGCTGCGTTAACGATTCTAATCAAACTCAAACCCTTTTCCTGATGCAAAATCGGTGAAAAACGAACTTCAAGATACCAAACGTTCTCAGCCGCCGCATCAATTGCCAGTTCGTAAGAAATTCGTTCAATCGCTTCTTCCGTTTGCATCACCGAAAGCGTAATCCCAAAACGCTCAAGGTATTCTTCAAGATTCTTACACTTGTCGCCAACTTCCAAGTATTCCCGTAATTTTTTCGGGTCTTCTGCGGGAAGTTTTACACCATATTTTTTCCCTAACTCAAGGATTGTTTCTGGTCTGACCGAACCATCAAGATGACAGTGCAAATCCGTTTTAGGTAATTTTTTCAGTAACTCTTGTGTGATTTCCATTCTTGGTTTCCTTTACAATTTTACTAAGTAAAATAATTTAAACCAATTTTCAAACAAAAATTTGTTAACTTTAATCAAACTAAAGAAAGAACTTTTGTGCCTCAAAAACTTAAAAATGCACTTTGGGAAAAATCAGAAACAAAAATCCTGACTGAAATCTCAAAGAACCAAAACCTTAAAGAAACTTTAACTGAACTAACATTTTTTGCACTTCACGAAAAACCTGAAACTAAAAATAAACTTGCAATTGTTTTAATAAACTCAGTCAGAGACTTGTTAAACCTTGAAATTACTGAACAATTAAAACTTGAAACTTTACTTTTTGCAGGGAAAATTTTTTCGCAAATCCAGGCTGAAGAAATGAATAAAGAAATGATTAGCTTTGAAAACCAGTTTCCACTAAGCATTTTTATCGGTGATTTTGAGCATTCACTAAGGATTGGCGAAACAAAAAAGGCTTTTGAATTTTTAGTGCAAACTTTGTCAGTTACGGACTCAAAAAATTACCTGCTTGAAATACTTTTGAACGTTGCAACTTCAAACTTTGAAGATGATTGCAAGTCAGTCAGGTTTGTAAATTCGTGTTGTCGTGCTTTAGGTTTGATTGGAATTGAAAACATAAACTTTGTCTTTTACCCTTCAGTTTTTGAACTTTGCAAAAACAAAATCGGTTACGTTGAGCTTCCTGAACACGTAAAACCTGAAGTGGATTTCGCGGATTTTTTTGCAAAATCACTTGTTTCTAAAGGAGAAAATGCCCTAAATCCAACTAACGTGTTGCACCTGAACTACATTTTTACAAACCTGAAAGTTAAACCTTTACAACCTAAAAGAAACGTTTCCGCTCAATTGAAAATTATGTTTTCAGATTTTAAGGAAGCAAGTTTTACTCAAAAAAATGACTTTGAACAGAGCCTTTTATCCTTTCTGAAAAAAAATGAAACTTACAGCCAAAGCACTGTTTATGAATTTTGCTCGCTTGTTTCCAGCGAAGTGATTTCTAAAAAATTCCTCTGAACCAATTAAAATTAACTGTTTAAAAACCAAGTTCCAAAAGTTTCACTTCCGTCAGTTTCTGTTTTCCTGAAACAAGCAACCTTTCAACGTACTTACCAAGAACATCGGTTTCAATGTTCACTTCCAAGCCAGTTCTAAGTTCTGCCAGGTTCGTGTTTTTCCAGGTGTGAGGAATGACTGAAACCGTAAAAGTTTGTTCTGAAAGCCTTGCAATCGTTAAACTTACACCGTTCAGACAAACCGAACCCTGCTCAACAACGTAACCCGAAATTTTAGGCGGAAAAGCAACTTCTAAAAGGTAAGAACTTTGATTGACAGTAATTTTTTTCACTGTTCCGACACAATCAACGTGTCCGTTTACAAAATGTCCGCCAAAACGTGAAGTTGCAAGCATCGCCCGTTCAAGATTCACGTTTTGTAAAATTGCTAATTTTCCTAAAGTCGTTTTTTTCAGCGTTTCCTCAACCGCTTCAGCCGTAAAACTGTCGTTTGTCAGCGAAACAACTGTTTGACAAGCACCATTAATTGAAACTGAATCGTCAATTTTTAAATCCGAAAGTATTTTTTTTGCCGAAACCGTAAGCCTCAAAGCACTTCCGAAAGGCTGTATTTTTTTGATTTTGCCAATCTCTTCAATCAATCCCGTAAACATTTTTTCTCCATTTTTAAAAGGCTTGAAAACAAAACTAATTTATCACTTTTTCAGGTCAACAAAGAAAGTTTTTTTATCGCTGTTACCGGCTTCGTCAAGCACTTCCAAAGTGTGTTTGCCTTGCGAAAACTCAACCCTTTAAATTTATGTTTTTCTAAGCATTTTTTCCTGCACAAAATCCTGAAGACCAAGCCCACTGAAAATTAAAACCACCAAGTTCACCGGTAACGTCAACGACTTCGCCAATAAAAAACAAACCTTTTACTTTTTGTGTTTCCATAGTTTTTGAGGAAAGTTCGGTGGTGTCAATTCCACCAAAAGTTACTTCCGCTGTTTTGTAGCCTTCCGTTCCGTTTGGCAGGATTTTCCAACCGTTAAGAAATTCGCTGATTTTTTTGAGTTCCTTTTCTGAAAATTGGTTGAGAGGCTTGCTTGTAAAAAACAGTTCAAAAATTTTAGTTACAAATCTTTTGGGTAAAAGTTCAGCTAAAATTGTTTTCAGTTCGGTTTTGCTTTGTCTTTTACTTTTTAAAAATTCAAAGGCATTTTTGCCTGGAAGCAGGTTAATTTCAATAAAATCAGTTTTTTGCCAGTAGGAAGAAATTTGTAAAATTGCTGGTCCGCTTAAACCTTTGTGAGTAAAAAGTAAGTTTTCAAGAAAAGATTTTTTACCACAGCTAACAAGAACTTCAAGCGAAATTCCCGCAAGTTCCCAAAAATTCTCAAGGTCTTTTTCGTTCCAGTAAAAAGGAACAAGAGCAGGTTTTGTTTGCACAATTTTCAAACCGAACTGTGCCGCAACTTTGTAACCAAAATCGGTAGCTCCCATTTTTGGAATTGATAAACCACCAGTTGCTACAACAAGAGAGTTGCAGGTAAAATTACCAAAATTGGTTTTGAGTGTGAAAAAGCCGTTTTTTGTAATTTTTTCAATTTTACAACCGAGTAAAAATTCTGCTTTCTGACACTCTGAAAGGAGCATTTTTAAAATTTCATTAGCTGAAACATCACAAAAAAGTTGTCCGTTTTTTTTTTCGTGAAAAGCAATTTTGTGCTTTTTAACCAAAGCGATAAAATCGTGTTGAGAAAACTGAGCGAGGGCTGATTTGCAGAAGTGTTTGTTTTGCGATAAAAAATTTTCGGCAGTTACGTGAAGGTTTGTAAAATTACACTTTCCACCACCGGAAACTAAGATTTTTTTACCAATTTTTTGAGTGTGCTCAAGAATCAAAACTTTACGGTTTCGTTTTTGCAACTCAATCGCACACATCAAACTTGCTGCTCCGGCGCCGATAATTATCACGTCAAAGTTTTTCATTTTGCCTTTTCAATTAAAACACCTGCTTCACAAAAATCAACTTTGCCTTTAAGTTCGTCAGGCAAAGCGTTTTTCAAAGCATCAAAGTGAAAGAAAACCAATTTTTCACTTCCTTCGTTTACCTTAAAATAATCAAGTGTTTCCGTGAGGTTTTCTGCTGTTAGTTT
>JADZEA010000215.1 GCA_020850775.1 bacterium | reverse complement strand
CTTGGTTACTGTTCCACAAAATCCCGCTCAATTTGTCTTTGTCCAAACTCATCTTGTACCTACAAAATTTATTTATGGCAATATTTTTGATGCAAATGGTAGTATTTCTTGTGCAGGGATAACAATTAATTTTATTGGAAATCAACTTGATGTTGGTGATTCAAAACTTATCGTTCACGCTGTAACAGGTTTGACTTGTTTTAGCTTTTCTACTCCACAAAAATTTGTTGCTGATGTTGACGGAGATAGAAAAATTACCGTAAACGACGCTTCACTAATATTAAAAAAACTCAATGGCTTAATTCAATGTTTTCCTGTTGAGTGCCAAAATTAGCATATTTTTTCTTTCCCATTAACCTTATCCTTAAAGCCTTTTGTTTTTTAAAAATAAAAGGCTTTGTTTTAATCCATAATTTTTATTTCGTAAATGTGGACTTCTCCAGAATTAAATTTATCGGTAAAAAAGGAGTTTCCTTGTTTGTCTTTTGACGTTTTTACCTTTTTTGCTTTTTGAAAATTATTGAAAATTTTGTTTTCAAAACTTGCTGAAACATTGTAAGGGTAACGGTCAATCTTTTCAATTTTTACACTTTGGTTCTTAAGAAAAAATTTCACCTTCTCTAAAGGCTTGATTACGCCAGTTTTGTCGTCAGGTTCGTTGTTGTTTACAGCAATTACAAAGTAGCTTCTTTCAAAATTAAAACAAATTACTTTTAAAATTTCAGGCGGAAAATTTGTTTGTAAAAAATCGTCCTGAAATTTTCCCCTGAGCATTTTTTCCGTGTAAAAATCTAATTCATCAAAAACTAACTTAGAATTTCCAAAAACTTGTTCTTGTGCTTGTGTGTAAAATGCGTCTGCTTCCTTTCCAAGTGGTTCAAGCTCACTTTTTGAAGGAGGTTTGTGAAAATTAAAACCTTTTTTTTGAGTTTGAAAAAAATATTGAGTTCCAAAATCAGCTTTTTTCCCAAACTGAAAATCATTTGAATTTTCACGCCCAAACTCAATCCAATCACCTTGTTCGTGATAAGTTGCTCTTGCTGACCAACACCAAATTCCTGTTGCTCCACTTGTAAGTAATGAAAAAACAAGGTAACGATACTCCGCAACACTTGGAGGTCTTTTGTAAGTTGCGCCACTTTCGTTTCCGCAACACTTGTAAGCGAAACCTTGAATCGTTGAAATTAAAGGCTTTCTATGCAAATTTTTAGTCGTGTCAGCCATTAAATCCGATAGTTTTTGAATGGTTTTTGCACCTTCTTTGATGCCTTCGTAGTGGTAAACAAAGGAAATACCTTCTTTAGAGGTTGAGTTTACAAAGTAAGGAAACGAGCCTTCACGCATTCCAAACTCATTTTTTTCGCTCAAACCGGCATAAAAATTCTGGCTGATGTTCTGGTTAAACTTTCCAAACCGGTTCTCAGGCGGGATTTTGTTTGCTTCGGGTGGTTTTGCGTGGATTGTGTAGATGTCGTTTGAAATTAAGTCAACGTTGGGGTCTGTTCCGTACTCTAAAAAGGATTTTTCAATTGCGTCAGAATTGGCGCCGACAACCATAACTATCAACTTGCGAATTTTTGTTCCTACAATTTCTCCTGCACGTTTTTCGGCTTCACGGAGCATTTTGTTGTAGTTAAAAAATTGTTCGGGAGTAACATATTTTTTTTTAGCAGTTGGCGGGCTTTTAATGTGTGGCTCGTCAATCGTGTACCAACCGTAAACATCTTTCCAGGCATTTATCGGAGCTAAAACGTTGTAAAGATTAACGATGTCTTTTGTCATTTCCTGAATTTTTGGATTTTCAACGCTAAAAGTATCAGGTGGATTTTGTGTGTCAAAATATTTTCCCATTGAAACGATAAATTGCATCGGTTTCTGGTAATCATTTTTTTGAAGCATCGTTACAAGTGAATTTGGCTTTGTGAAAAAATTAAACAAATCTGCCCGGATTGTGTTTGTTTGCCCGAAAATTTCTCTGTAATCTTTGAAATTTTGGAACTTAGCTTGTGCCTGATTATCAAACCAACCCGTTAAAAAAATCTTGTTGTTGTAGTTTCCAACAGCTTCGTAGTTTGTTTCGGAAGGAATAAAAGTAAAAATTGGATTAGTAACTTTGTATTTTTGTGCGAAAGAAATTCTAAAACACACAAAAAAACTAAAAACTAAAAAAATAATGTTTTTCATACTTACCTCAAAAATTAATTTGAGTTAAAGTAAGTATTTTTAGAAGTTAAAGCTAAGAATTTTATTCCTGAGGCTGTGAAAGTTCAATCAAAACGCCGTTTGCGTCTTTTGGGTGAACGAAAGCAACAAGTTTGTTTTCTGCTCCAATCCGTGGAGTTTCATCAATCAAACGCATTCCTTCACTTTTTAGTTTTGCAAGAGCTTCGTAAATGTTTGAAACTTTAAAGCAAACGTGGTGAATTCCTTCTCCGCGTTTTGCAAGAAATTTTGCGATTGGAGAATCTTCTGAAGTCGGTTCCATAAATTCAAGGTTTGAATTGCCAACCCTGAAAAATGCAACTTTAACTCTTTGTTCGGCAACTTCTTCAGTTTTGTGAGGCTCAATTCCAAAAGCCAAAGGAAAAACTTTGTATCCTTCAGCAATGGAATTTACTGCGATACCAAGATGGTCAATTTTTTCTAAAAGCATTTTTTGGGTTAAGCTTGCTGTGTTGAGCTTCTTTTTTGCAAACGGATTGCTTTTCTTTTAGCAACTTTTTTGCGTTCACTTGGTTTTGTGTAAAAAGCATTTTCTCTTAAATTTTTTAAAATTCCAGAGTGCATCATTTGTTTTTTAAATCTGCGAAGCGCTTTTTCAAAAGGCTCGTTATCCCCAATTTTAATAGTCAATGCCATTTTTCTTCCTTTTTTTACTTTAAATTAAACAAAATTTTTCTTTTACAAAGTGGAATGCCAATTTAAAAAAGGCTTTCTGTAAAATCAAGCTAAAAGTAACTTTATTCTTAATTTTTTACGATGATTTTCTCGCCCGTAAAACAGACCAGTTTCGCAGGTAATCAATTTGTTCCTGCATCATTTTTGAAAGTGGAACTGTTTCTGAAATTGCCTTTTGGACGTCTTTTGTTTCCAAAATCCGCTCTTCACGGAAAGCCTCAAAAAGTCCTGAAATTACTGCTTGTTCAATTTCTGCTCCACTGAAACCTCCAGTTTCCTTTGAAAGAAACTCTAAATCAAAATTTTTGGGGTGTCTGTTTCGTTTTTCAAGATGAATTTTAAAAATTGCTTTTCGCTCCTCAAAGTCGGGCAAATCAACAAAAAAAATCTCGTCAAAACGTCCTTTCCGCAAAATTTCAGGAGGCAAAAGTTCAATTCTGTTTGCAGTTGCAACGACAAAAACAGGTTTCGTTTTTTCCTGAAGCCAGGTTGTCAGGCTTGAAATCACGCGTGAAGTTGTTCCACCGTCAGTCATTCCTGAACTTGCTGTCCCTGAAATTCCTTTTTCAATTTCATCAATCCACAAAACGCAAGGAGCAGTTGCTTCAGCAAGTTGGATAACTTCTCTGACGTTTGCTTCCGAAGAGCCGATAAAACCGTGAAAAATTTTGCCAACGTCAAGACGTAAAAGCGGAAGTTTCCAGTGTGAAGCGATTGCTTTGGCTGTCAAAGATTTTCCGCAGCCCTGAACTCCAACAAGTAAAAGCCCTTTTGGAGCAGGAATTCCAAAAGCTGTTGCTCTGTCCGAAAATGCCAAACCTCTGACGTTCAGCCAGTCTTTCAGGCTTTTCAAACCACCAATTTGGCTAAAAGTATCGTTTGGAGAAAAATATTCTAAAATTCCAGTTTTGCGAATCAGTTGTTTTTTTTCATCAATAATGTCTGTAATTGTTTTAAACGAAAGTTCCTTGCTCGTAACAATTGATTTTGCAATTGCATTTCTGAACTCGTTCAGTGTCAAACCTTGTCCTGCTTTGACAATTTTTTCACGAATATTTGGTGAAAGTTCGCTAATAATATTTTGTTTTCTTAGTGTTTCAAGGATTTTTTCCAAAGTCTCACTAATTTCCAAAACTGTCGGAAGTTCAAGGTCAAGAACAACGATTTCCTTTGAAATTTCAATCGGAAGGTTCATCGTTGGAGAAAGTAAAACAATTGTTTTGTGAGATTTTTTTAGTGTTTGTGAAACTTCTTTTAGCTGTCGTTTAATTGTTCTGTCGTTCAAAAACTCATGAAAATCAAGAAGCACAAAAATCCCGTTCCCGTCAAAATTTCTGATGTGTTCCAAAAGGTTTTGAGGGTCGGAAAGTTTTTCGTCTTCAGCTTTTTCCAGCACGTAATTTTTCAAGCCTTTTGTTTCCGACCAAACAAAAAACTTACGTTTGAGTTCCTTGGCAACTTCATCAATTTTTTGCAAAGCTCTCTCTTCTTCTGAAGTCAGCAGGTAAATTAAAGGGTAGTTTGCTTGAATGTGAATTTTCATTTTTGCTTTGTGTTTTAAAAACTTCTGTGGAAAACTATCGGATGATTTTCAAAAATTTACGTTTTCCCGCTTTGACGACAAGCCCGTTTTCAAGCCGGATTTTTGCGAAAAAGTCTAAAATCTTTTCACCGTTAATGCTGATTGCTCCACCTTGAATTAGCCTTTTTGCTTCTCCGTTTGAAGCTGTTAAACCAACTTGAGTGAGAAAATTCCCGATTTGAACCTCACACGGAAAACCGCTTGCATCAAATTCATCAATTTCGTCAGGAACATCTTTTTTGATGAAAATTCTGTCAAATTCTTCTTCAGCTTTTTGTGCTTCCTGCTCGTCGTAAAACATTGAAACGAGAGTTCTTGCGAGTTTTCGTTTTGTGTTTCTTGGGTCTTTTTCTGTTTGTGTTTTGATTTCTGCGAGTTCCGAATCGCTAAAATCAGTTACAAGTTCAAAGTAACGAAAAATTAAAGTATCAGGAATGGAAAGCGTTTTTCCATAAATTTGAGAAGGTGTTTCAGAAATTCCGATGTAATTGTCAAGCGATTTGGACATTTTTTGAATTCCGTCAGTTCCTTCTAAAAGTGGTAAAACCATCACAATTTGCGGGTCTTGTCCGTCTTGTTTTTGGAGTTCACGTCCAACAAGGTTGTTAAAAAGTTGGTCATTTCCACCAATTTCAATGTCTGAATGGATTGCTACTGAATCTTGTCCCTGAGCCAAAGGGTACAAAAATTCGTGAATTGCGATTGGTTGACCTGCGTTGTAACGTTTTTCAAAATCGTCGCGTTCAAGCATTTGAGCAACGGTGTACTTTGAAGCGAGTTTAATCACGTCTTCAAAAGTCATTTTTCCGAGCCATTCAGAATTGAAAACCATTCTTGTTTTTGTTGGGTTTAGTATTTTTACAGCTTGTTCAAAATAGCTTTGCCCATTGGTTTTTGTTTCTTCTAAAGTCAAGTGAGGACGCGTTTTACTTTTTCCTGTCGGGTCGCCAATCATTCCTGTAAAATCACCAACAATTAAAATAATTTCGTGTCCAAGGTCTTGAAACTCACGAAGTTTTTTTAAAACAACTGCGTGTCCAAGGTGTAAATCCGGTCTGCTTGGGTCGCAGCCAAGTTTGACTTTCAGAGGTTTGCTGGTTTTGAAAGATTTTTCAAGTTTCTCTTTTAAACCACCTTCCGGAGCGATTCTCAGGCACTTTCTTTCCAAAATTTTTAGTTGTTCTTCAACAGGTTTGAACATTTTTCGTTCCCTTTTTTTAATGTTAGCCTTGGTTTTTAAAAGCTCTTTCTACCTCTCTTTTTTGGTCTCTTGCGGCTAAGGCGTCTCGTTTATCGTGAGTTTTTTTACCTTGAACGAGAGCAATTTCAATTTTGATTCTGTTGTCTTTGTTGGAATAAATTTTTAACGGAACAACAGTTAAGCCTTTTTCTTCAACTTTTCTGCGTAATTTTTCGATTTCTCTTTTGTGCAAAAGCAGTTTGCGGATTCTTAAAGGGTCGTGATTGTTGTAAGTTCCTTCCGTAAAAATGCTAAAGTGTGCGTTTGAAAGCAATGCTTCGCCATTTTTAAATTTTACGTAAGCGTCGCCGAGGTTCGCCGTTCCAAGCCGTAAAGATTTAACTTCTGTTCCGGTCAGCGAAATTCCTGCTTCAAAAGTTTCCAAAATCAGGTAAAGAAAACTTGCTTGTTTATTTTTCACTAAAATTTTCATAAGGCACGAAGTTAAACTAAAAAATTTGTAAAGTCAATTTTTAAGCAGTTCTGCCTTCGGGAACAAAACGGAATTCAATGCTTTTAAATTTTTTGCGAAAGTTGTTCAGTTTTTCAAGGTTTTTTTCCTCAAAATTATTTTCTGAAAGTGAAGTTTTGATAAGTGCTTTTTTAAAATTCAACTCAAAAGCTTTCTCTAACAGCGTAAAAATTCCGTCAAACTGTGCTTTTTCGGGATTTTCAAAATCTAAGGTTTGGGAAAAAAGAGTTTCGGACCTGTAATTTTTTATTCCGAGCAGAGCCTTGTTTTTTTGAAAGTTAATAGAAAGTATGGCTTTTGATTTTTGTTCTTCAAAAATTTTAGTTGCTTCGGAAATCCCGATTTTACCACACAAAACGCTTTGAGCAAGGAAAACAGAGAGTTTTCCCTCTGCCACGAGTTTTTCAAGTTTTGTTTTGTCCATTTTGCCTCTGAAAAGTTTTGCCTGAAAGTAGCTTAAAAAAACTTGAGTTTGTGAAATAAAAATTAATTTTCTACCGCCTGGCAAAATCAGAAATTTTAAACTGATGAAAATACATTTTAAAAAAATAATTTGTGGGAAAAAGTGGTTAAATTATGCTAAGGTTTGATTTGGTTTTATCGTTAAGTTTAAGGTTGATTTTAATTTTAAATTTGGCTTTTGGAAGCTAAAAAAAGATTTTATTTTTTTTATTGCTTTCGCTGAAAATTATTTTTACTATCTTCTTGAAAGCTATTGTGGGAAAAAGTGGGTAAATAAAATAAAGGTTATTGTTTAAAAGGAAGTTTGAAAGATGTCATCTTTAATTGGACAACCTGTTTACAGTTTAGACGCAAAGTTCAGATTGAATTTGCCTGCCAAATTGAGAAGGTCTTTTCCTGAAGGAGTGGTTCCCCGTTTTATAATCACTCAAGGTTTTGACGCTTGTTTACTGCTTTTTACTTCTGCACAATGGGAAACTTTTGAAAAAAAAATTGCTGACCTTAGCTACTCAAATCATTCTTACAGAAATATTCAAAGAGTGCTTGTCGGCTCGGCTTGTGAAACGGAAATAGATGCTCAGGGGCGTATTCTAATTCCACAAAACCTTTTAAGTATTGCAAAAATTGATAAAGAAATTCAATTGATTAGCTTACTTGATAAAATTGAACTTTGGAATCCGGCTATTTTTAAAGAGCAAATGGATAAAGTTCAATCGGATAAAAATTTCCAAGAGACTATAGAAAAACTCTATCTTTAATATTAAAATTTAAAAAAACGGTAACCAAATTGAGTGAAACTAACTATCACATTCCTATCTTAGTCTCTGAAATTTTAGATTTGATTTGTATCACTGAAGAAGGTTTTTACGTTGACGGCACTTTAGGTGGAGGAGGGCATACTTTTGCAATTTTACAAAAATTATCCAATGCAAAAGTTTTTGGAATTGACCTTGACGAAGAAGCATTGAAACAAAACCAGGAAAGGTTCCCGAAAGACAGGTTTGTTGCTTGTCCTGGGAATTTCAGAGACATTGAAAATTTAGTAAAAACTAATGGAATTGATAAAGTTGTTGGAGTGCTTTTAGACTTGGGAATTTCTTCGCACCAAATTGATTCCGCTAACCGTGGTTTTAGTTTTCAAAAAGATGCTCAGTTGGACATGAGAATGAGTAAGCAAACAAATTTAACAGCTAAGAAAATTGTCAATTCTTACTCACGGGAAGATTTAAGCAGAATTTTCAGAGAGTTTGGTGAAGAGAAAAATGCGTGGAGAATCGCCGGTGAAATTGTTAGAGAACGAGAAAAAAAGGAGGTAGAAACAACTTTAGAGTTAGTGAAAATTATTTCAAAAGTTGCTGGTGGAAAGTTTTTAGTAAAAACTTTGGCAAGAATTTTTCAAGCACTAAGGATTGAAGTTAATCAGGAATTAGAAAACCTTAAAGAAGCATTGCAAGGCTCTTTAAATATTTTGGTTGAAGGTGGAAGGTTAGGAGTAATTTCTTACCACTCACTTGAGGACAGAATTGTCAAAGATTTTTTTAAGCACGAGAATTTAAGTTGTGTTTGTCCAAAAGTAATTCCTGTTTGTGTTTGTAAAAAAAAAAGAACTTTGAATATTTTAACTAAAAATCCGATGGTTCCTTCTGAAAATGAAATCAAACAAAATTCAAGGGCAAGGAGTGCTAAACTAAGAGTTATTGAAAAAATATAGAGAGTTTTTAAGTAAAATAAATTTTTCTTAGGAGAGAGGAAAAATGAAAGAGAATTATTTAACTAAAGGTAAAATTTCAGGCAAACATTTATTAATGTTTGGTTCGTTTGTTGGTGTTACAGTAGCATTTTTATACCAACAAAATTACGCTAACCAATTGGTTGTGCAAAATACTTCTTTTAAAAAGGAGTTGTCTGAACTATCAAAAGAAAATCTCAAGCTCAAAGGCATTTTCGCAGGTCAGGCGAGCTATGAAAAATTAGGAAAAATTGCGCAGGAGAAACACGGAATGATTTTTGACGTGAGAGAACCTGAAAAAATCGTTGTCGGAGCGTTCTACGTTCCCGAAAATATTACGCAAAAATTACGTCAGGAATTACAAAAAGATGAGGAAGTTATTGAATTTCACTTTAATTCTGATATTTTTGCGGCCGAACTAAACCCAACAAAAAAACATTGATTTTTTTAAAAAACCTGAGTGGGTAAATCCTTCAGGGTTTTTAAACGCAACACTTAAAATGCGGAGGCTCGTCCAACAATGAAAAATTTTGATATTAATCAGGAAACACGAAAAAGGATTAATTTGCTACTTTTAGGCTTTACCTTTTTTGCGATAATTATTTTAGCTAAGTTGTTTACAATTCAAGTTAAAGATAAAAGTTACTACGAAGCACTTGCAAAAAAACAACACCTTTCAAGAACTGTTCTAAATCCAATTCGCGG
>JADZEA010000214.1 GCA_020850775.1 bacterium | reverse complement strand
TTTTTTGGTTTAGCGTAAACCCCGCCAAGAAGCGTGGATTCCGCAAGTTCTTCAAGCGGGTTTTACGCTGAAAGCGGAACTCACGCTGGTTTTCCTGAAAACGTAACTTTTGTCTGAACACAGATTTTGGGATTTAAGGATTAACGGGGTTTTTTTGGTTTAGCGGAACTCACGCTAAGAAGCGTGGATTCCGCAAGTTTTTTCGCGGAATTCACGCTGGTTGTTCTGAAATTGTCATTTTTTTTGGTTTAAAACAATTCTCATCGTAGTTCCTTTGTTAACTTTGGTTTCCTTGACAAAAAGTTTGCCTTTGTGGTAATCTTCAATAATTCTTTTTGCAAGGCTCAAACCAAGTCCCCAACCACGTTTTTTTGTGCTAAAACCAGGATTAAAAATATCGGTTTTGAATTTGTTTTCAATTCCTTTTCCATTGTCAATTATGTCAATAATTATGCTGACATCATTTTCGTACAGTTCAACTTTGATAAAACCTTTGTCTTCTTCAATCGCATCAAAAGCATTTTTAATCAGGTTTTCCAAAACCCACTGAAAAAGCCCAATGTTTAAATCAACTGTTGGATTGCAACTCGCCCTGTAACTCACAACAACAGATTTTCCCATTCGCGGAACTCTGTTTTGAAAATAAGTTACAGTCTCTTCAATAATTTTTCCAATCAAAGCAGGTTTTAAAGTTGGTTGTGAGCCGATTTGTGAAAATCTTTGTGAAATTAAATCAAGCCTTTGAACGTCGTTAGCCATTTCTTTAACTGAAATTTCAATCATTTCTTTGTTGGTCAAGTCAGATTTTATCAGTTCAATCCAACCAAGTAAAGATGAAAGTGGAGTTCCGATTTGGTGAGCAGTTTCTTTGGCAAGTCCAACCCAAAGAAATTGTTTTTCAGATTGACGAATATTTGTAAACCCAATGAAACCAATTAAAATGTAAATTCCCATCGCCATCAAAGCAATAAAAGGCAAACGTTCAAGATTTTTAATCAGGTAAGTATCGCCGTAGTGAAAGTAACCTAAAGCAGTTCCTTCGTAGAGTAAAGGAATTGGTTGGTTAATCTTGTCAAAATCTTGTAAAATGGTTTCAACTTTTTCTAAATTCTCCTTTAAAGTGTCTTCAGGAGCGATTTCAATATTTTTCCAATAGCTTGGGTTTCCGTCTTCGTCAGAATAAATTATTGGAATATTAATTTTTTGAATGATTGAGTTGAAAATAAAATCAAGGTTTTCGTTTGAATCCTGAGTTGCTGCGAGAATGTAAGTTTGAGCATAAAAATTGAGCAATTCCCTTGATTCTTTTCTCAGGTCGTTCACCAAAGATTGTGTGTACCAAACAAGAGCAATTGAGAAAAACCCACCCAAAATAATTAAAAGCAGTTTGAACTTTGCTCTAAACTTGTAAACATTTAATTTGCTAATCAACAACACACTCTCTTTTTTTACTTTTGCTTTTTAAAGACGAACAAAGCCACAAAACATAAAAGTGCCGCTAAAATAGTTATGATTTTTCCGTAAGTAAACGAGGCTAATTCAAATTTTAACGTTACTTTGTGGTTCCCGGCAGGAATTTTTATGCTTTGAAGAATGTAGTTTGTTGGAAAAATTTCCGTCTCTTTTCCATCAACAAATGCTTTCCAACCGGGTTTGTAAGCAATTTCACTCAAAACCAGCAAGCCTTCAGCATTGCTTTCCGTTTCAAGTGAAAGGCTTTGAAGTTCACTTTTTATCGCTTTGACCGTTCCGGAAAAGTTTTCAGGAATTGTTAAATTGATTTCCTTTTCAACAAAGGCTTTTTCAAGTGCGTTAAACTCTTTCATTTTTTCAAACAAAGTATTTTCATCGCCAACAACTTCAAATCCTTTGACAAAAAACGCTCTTTCGCAACCTTCAGAATTTAAGTAAACGCTTCTGTTTCCGCTTTTGAACACTTCAGGGAAAGGGAACTGTTGTTCTTCAGTTACAAAATATTTTACGTTTAGCATGTTTCTGAAGCCGTTGCTTTGCAATCCGATTTTTTCCAAAGCAGTTTGGTAACGTCCAAGTTTTGCTCCGTGGTAACCAAGAATTGATGAAATTTCATTTGCAGACCAAACGTTTGATTGCTGAATTGTTTTTCCAAGTGGTAAAATTCTGAAAATACTTTTATCCTTTTTTAAAAACCTGATTTCAGGAGTTGCAGCGAGGTATTTTTCAATACTTTTTGCAGGTTTCGGGTCTTGTAACTTAAAGCCAATCCTAAAAAGGTCAAAAACTAAAACGAGGCAAAGCACAACACCAACAACAGTGGTTGAAACAGATTTTTTTAGAGCAGAGTAGCACAACCAAAAAGCAATTCCAACAAAAACAACCGCAAAAATCAGGTCGTTTGAAAGCATTGAGCTTCTTTCTTCGTTGAGTTGCGAAAAATATTGTTGTGGAATTTGTTTTGCAGTGTTGAAAGCGTCGTAAGAGCTTGTCAAACTTCCTTGTGAAACAATTAAAATCACTAAAAGTCCGAGCATTCCTCCAAAAACGTAGAACAATTTTTTTGAGAAAACGGCTAAAATTTCATCTTTAGCTTTTAGTTCTGAAAGCTCAAAAACGGCTTGTAAACCTTTTGCAGAGAGAAAAGCAAGTGCAAACTGAACAAGCACAACAACCATTGAAGGCACACGGAATTTATCAAAAAATGGTAAAAGGTTGTAAAGTGGTTTGTAAAGAATTGGAGCTTCTTTTCCCCAGGAAAGCATTAAAGCCAGAATTGTAACGAGCCAAAAAAAGACTGTAATTTTATCTCTTTTGTAAACAATTGCAAAAATTCCAAGCAGGATTGTAATAATTCCAACGTAGTTTGGGTAATCGGTAAAAGGCATAAATCCCCAGTAAGTTTGTGAGCCAAAGCCAAAAAATGAAGGAACAAGAAAAGTCATCATTTCTTTTGGGTGCAAAGACCATTGAGTTGCGTAATCGTAAGCAGCGAGAGCGGAATCAGTTGCGCCGGTTTTTGCAAGTCCGCGCGTTGAAAAAGGAGTGTATTCGTGAATTGGTAAGTAAATCATTGCGGCAAGACAAAGCCCGAACAAAACACTTCCGGCAAGGAAACCAAGGTTTTTGATAGTTTCAACGTGATTTTTTTTCTCTTGAAAATTTGTGTAAGCAGTGTAAAGAAAATAAAGCCCAATCAGTAGCAAGGTGTAGTAAGAAATTTGCGGGTGAGAACGTTGAAACTGCATTCCAATCAAAAGCCCGCTCAGAGTAAGGTAAAAAATATTTTGCTTTTCAAAAAGTTTGTCAATTGCCCAAAAAACAATTGGGATAAAAGCAGTTGTCATCATTTGTGAGCCATGACCGACAGCTTCCATCACAACAAGGTAAGGAGCAAAAGCCCAAACAATTGAACCAAAAAGCGAAGGCAGGAACTCAAGTTTTTTACTTCTGCAAAAAATAAACATAAAAATTCCTGTTGCGAGAAAATGCAAAATATGGATTAGGAGGAAGTTTACAGGGAGAATTTTATCTAAAAACTCAAAAGGAATGTATGGAAAGTAGCCTAAAGGTGTGTAAGTTGCAGAGCTTAGAGAAGGCATTCCGCTAAAAATGTAAGGTGTCCACAAAGGATACTCAGCTTTTTCCCAAAGGTGGGATTTTAAAGGAGTTATCGCAGCGGCAGGACTTATTGAATCGCCTGAAACAAAAACTTTTCCACTAAAAATTGGTGCGTAAAACAAAACACAAACAAGAATAGCTAAAATTAAGGAAGCTACTAAAACGGGACGTTTTTCAAGCATTTTTATCTCCTGATAGAATTTAGTTTTTATAAGAACTGAAATGAATTTAAAAATAAAATCTAAAATTCTTCTTAAAATAATTTTGGCTAATGTTTAAAAATTGAGTAGAAAACTAAAGTCCTTGACAAAAGTTCACTAATCCCTTAAATTTCTCAACTTAATTTTTAGGAGTTTAGAAAATTTGAAGCACGTAAAAATATTTTTAGTTGCACTTCTGCTAATCATTCCTTCTTTAATTTTTTCACAATCATCTTCGTCAAAAAGAAACAGTCAATCCCTGCAAACAGATTTAAAAGATGAAGTCCAAAGCCAAATTAATGCAGCTTCCGGCTCATTTTCATTTAGTAAGGATGCTTTTGAAGAACCAATAAATTCACAAAAATACATTCTTGGTCCCGGAGACAAGCTGCTTCTAAATATTTGGGGAGAAGTTGACCAGGGAATTCCACTTGAAGTTTCTCCTGAAAGTTACATTGTAATTCCTTCAGTCGGAAGAATTGACGCGAAAGAAATGACGCTTGCAGACGCAACGAAAAAAATAGTTGAAGCAGTTTCTAAAAGATACATCAAAGCAGAAATTACAGTTACACTGATTTCACTAAGAGAAATTCGTGTTTCAATTGAAGGAATGGTTAAAGCTCCGGGAAGTGTTACGGCAACTCAGGCTCTAAGAGTTTCAGATGCAATTTCTTTAGCTGGCGGAATTTGGGAATCAAAATCTCTGACTCAGGAAGAAATAAAATTTTACACACAAAAACGCTTGCAAATTCCAAATGCTTCACTAAGAAATATTACTGTCAGACACAAAGACGGAACAAGCGAAAGAGTGGATTTGGCTCACGTTCAGTTTGCGAAAAACAATGATTTTAACCCGTTTTTGCGTGCAGGTGATTTTATTTTTGTTCCGCAAAGAGAGGCGGAAAAAAATGCGGTCAGCATTTTTGGAGCAGTGAAATTACAGCAGGAAAACATTGAATTTATTGAAGGCGATAACCTGAGAACCCTGATTGATTTTGCTCACGGTTTGGTAACCGTCGGGAACGATTTGAAAATTGAACTTGTCAGGTTTGAAGACCCGGTTTCACCAAAAACGATTGAACTTAGCCTTTCAAACCTTGATTTTAAGCTAAAAAAAGACGACAGGGTTTACTTTAGAAAAATAGAAAAGTACAACCAAAAATACCAGGTTTGGGTCGTTGGTGAAGTAAAATTTCCGGGAATTTATTCAATTGACGAAGGTAAGACTGAAATTTCAGAAGTTTTGCAACGTGCAGGCGGGTTGACAAAAGATGGTTCACTCGCACAAACAACTCTTGTCAGAAGCCAGTTTGAGCAAGTTGTTGACCCGGAGTTTGAACGCTTAAAAAATATTCCCGTGATTGACATGAACGAAACCGAAAGAGAATACTTCAAATCAAAATCCCGCGAAATTAATGGTGCTGTTGTTGTTGATTTTGTAAATTCTGAAACTTTTGAAACAAAAGAACCGGTGATTTTAAGGGATAAAGACATCGTTACAATCGGCTTTGTCAGGCGAACCGTTCGTGTAACCGGGCAAGTGAACAATCCGGGTTTAGTGAACTTTGAACCTGAAAAAGGCTACAAATATTTTATTTCAAAAGCAGGTGGTTTTACTGAAAATGCCAGAAAAAACAAAGTAAAAGTCATTCGTTCAAAAAATGGAGTTTGGCTTGACGCTGACGAGATTGATTTTCTTGAGGAAGGCGACACGGTTTTTATTCCTGAAAACCCTGAAAGAGACTACTACTCCTATTTTAAGGAATCGCTTTTAATTACAAGTCAAATTTTGGCAATTGTCGTTTCGGCAATTTTAATCAATAATCAGGTAAAGTAAAAATAATTTTATGGAAAATAATAAAGAAGCTACACTTTTAGATTTTTTACTACTTCTTACCAAGTGGAAAAAGTTTATCGTTTCATTTTTCTTGCTTTCAGTAGTTGTAACGGCAATAATTGTTCTAATCGTTCCAAAATGGTGGTCAGCAAGCACAATGATTCTTTTACCAAGTGAAGAGAAAGGTTTTGGTGCTTTGGCACTTGCAGGAATTAATCTCAGCAGTTTGGGATTTGGTGGCGATACGGAAGCTTTGGCTCAAAAATATCTTGCAATTTTAAATTCAAGAAGGCTCGCAGACAGCACAATTGCAAAATTTAACTTGCAAAAAGATTACGAACTTGAAAAATACGAAGACGTTTTGAAGGAGTTTTCAAACAACGTCTCTTTTTCTGATAACGGCGACGGAACTCTGACAATTACAGCTTTTTTCAAAAATGATTCGTTAAAAGCTCCTGAAATGGCAAACTACATTGTTAATCAGTTGGATTTGATTAACAAGGAACTTTCCACCGAAAAAGCAAGGTTTGAAAGGCAGTTCGTTGAAGCACAGTTCCAAAAACAATGGGAAAAACTAAGAACTGCCGAAGATTCACTCAAAAATTTTCAGGTAAAAAATAATCTTTTGGAAATTGGAAGCCAGGTTACCCAATCAATTGAAAAAACAACTGACTTGCAACTTGACAAACTAAAAATGGAAATCCAGTACAATTTGATGGGTGAAGAACTCGGAATTTCGCATCCAAAAGTCAGAAACATTAAAAAACAAATTGATGAACTACAAAAACAAATCACCAAAATTGAAGAAGGAAAAAGCGAAATCGCTCTTTTACTTCCTTCAGGAACTGTTCCTGAAATTGGAATTTCTTACTACCGTTTGAGAAGAGACGTAGAACTTCAGGCAAAAATCATCGAGTTTTTACTTCCACAAGTTGAGCAGGCAAAATTTCAGGAAGCTAAAGACACTCCAACCTTACAAGTTCTTGACACTGCGCATCCACCGGAAATTCGCTCAAAACCAAAAAGAACAATTACAGTTTTAATAGTTGGCTTTGCAAGTTTAATTTTGGCGATACTTTGGGTTGCAATTATTGAAAATTACAAAAAACTTGCTCAAACTTCGCCTGAATCCTACGAAAAAGTTAATGAAGTTGCTAAAAATCTTGGTTTAGGCAAGTACGTTACAAAAGTTTCTGAACTTTAATTTCAGTGTTTTGTGGGAGTTTGATTTTTGTAAACCAACCTCTCACTTCTTTCTAATTTTCTTAATTTTAAATTCTAAAAAATGACTTTTCTAAATTTTGGACTACTTTTTGGGCTTTTAGCAGGATTAATTCCAATTCTAATTCACCTGCTGAACAAACAAAAACTTAAAGTGATTGATTTTAGTAACGTTGAGTTCCTGAAAATTTTGCAAAAACAAAAAATGCGAAAAGTCAAAGTTAAACAATGGCTACTTCTTGCACTGAGAACTTTGATTGTCCTTTTGTTTGTTACTGCTTTTGCACGTCCAACACTTGAAGGCTACTTGGGAACAGGAATTGAGAGCCACGCAAAAACTTCCGTTGTCCTTGTTTTAGATAATTCTTTGAGCTCTGCAACAAAAATTAACGGCGAAAAAGTTATTGATAAAATCAAAAACAAAGCTAAACAAATTCTTTCCTACCTAAAAAAAGGCGACGACGTTCAAATCGTTTTAGCTAACAAAAAAATGGATTTTTTGCCTAAAAATCCAACGCATAATTTTGAAAAACTTGCTTCTGAACTTGAACTTGTCAAGCCTTCCGACACAAACGCAAACCTGAAAGAAGCAATTTTACAGGCTTTTGAACTCCTGAACCAATCAAAAAATCTCAACAAAGAAGTTTACGTGCTTTCTGATTTGCAACAAAACTCTTTCAGTGAAAAACTAAAAGTTGACGAAAATATTAAACTTTTCTTTTTGCCTTTTGCTTCTTCAGACAAAAACCTTTCCGTCAGTAACGTGATTTTGGATTCTCAAATTCTTACCAAAGGGAAAAAAATTAAAGTCAGTGCAAAAATTAACAACTTTTCAAGCGACGAAGTTAGCGAAGTTTTTACACAAATTTTTGTGAACAACCAAAGAGTTGGTCACCAAACTGTAAACGTTGGCAAAAACTCAGATTCTCAAGTTGAATTTTTGTTAAACATTGAAAATTCAGGAATTCACGAAGGTTTTATTGAAATTCCTGACGACAACCTGCTTGAAGACAACAAGGTTTTTTTTTCGTTTGAAGTTCCTGAACAAGCAAAAATTCTTGCCGTTAGCGGAACTCCAAACGAAAAAATTGATTTCCTGAAAATTTTCCTTTTAGCAAGCGAAAACCAAACCGGAATTTTCTCTGAAGTGATTTCTCACGATTTGATTAACAGCGAAAATTTTTCCGGTTACAACACAATTATTCTTTCAAACGTTCCTGAAATTTCTGTTTCAATCAAAAGCAAAATTTCTGCTTTTGTGGAAAATGGTGGTGGTTTGATGATTTTTTTAGGCGATAAAGTTGACATCAAAAATTACAACAACGGTTTGTTCAGTGAGTTCAACCTGCCAAAAATCCTGAATCCGCTTGGAAACGTTCAGCAGTTTGATTCTTACCTGACTTTGACGGAGATTGCCTTCAATCACCCAATTTTTGAAGGTGTTTTTGACAAAGCAAAGCCAGAAATTGACTCACCAAAGTTTTTTTATGCGTACAGACTTGAAAGCAAAGTTTCAAACGACCAGGTCTTGAAATTTTCAAACAGCGATACTTTTCTTGAGGAAGTAAATTTTGGAAAGGGAAAAGTTTTTGTTTTTGCTTCAGCGTTAGATTTGAGTTGGACGGATTTTCCTGTTAAAGGAATTTTCCCACCTTTGCTTTCAAAAAGTATTTCTTACCTTTCCTTTTACAAAGGCAGCGAAAAAATTGCGTACGAAGTTGACGAAGTTTTGAATTTTGTCGGAACTTTTGCAGGCGTTCAGGACAAAGCAAAAATTGAAATTCCATCAGGAAAACAAGTTCAGGCTAATCCGGTTTTTAAAGGAAACGAGGTAAAAATTTCTTTCAGTCAAGTTGAAGAAAAGGGTTTTTACAAGTTTTTTTTAAGCGAAAAAGTTGTAAAATCTTTTGCAGTTAATTCTGTTTCTTCTGAAAGCAATTTAAAGTTTTTTACTGAAAACGAGCTGAAAGAAAAAGTTGAAGGTGAGTTTTTTGTGATTGACGAGAACAAGGAAATTGCTGAGGAAATTTTACAATCACGTTACGGTTTTGAGCTTTGGAAGTATGTTTTGATTTTGGTTTTGGCTTTGCTTGTTGCAGAAACTTTGATTGGTAAAGCTGCAAAATTTGAAACGGTAAAAAAATGATTTTTAAGGAGTTGAGGTTTTAGCCTCTTTGAACAGGGATGTTTGAAACAATTGTTGGACAGGAAAGAGTAAAAAAATTTTTTCGCAGAGTTTTTAGCGAAGACAAACTTTCGCATTCGTACATTTTTGCAGGAAAAGATGGAATTGGTAAAAGTGCGGTTGCTTTTGAGCTTGCAAAAGCCCTGAACTGTCCAAACAATAATTGTAGAAAATGTTCAGACTGCAAGCAAGTTTTGAGTTTGCAGCACCAAAATTTACACCTTGTTTTTCCACTTCCGTCAGTTGAGAAAGGCGAAAAAAATCCAATCAAAAGTTTAAGTGAAAGCGAACTTGAACAAGTTAAAAATGAAATTTCGCAAAAAGCAAAGAATCCTTACCACCAGATTTCCGTGAGTAAAGCACGTGAAATTTTAATTCAAAGTGTAAGAAACTTAGCTTCGGAGCTTGCTTTCAGCATTCCTGAACACAATTACAGTGTTGTAATTTTTTTTCAGGCGGATAAATTAAACCAAAATTCTGCAAATGCTTTTTTAAAATTGCTTGAAGAACCACCACAAAAAACGCTTTTTATTTTAATCACAGAATCACCAAAAACCTTGCTTCCGACAATTCTTTCACGTTGTCAGCTTGTAAGGTTTGATTTATTAAGTGAGGACGAGATTAAAAATTACTTGCTTGAAAAAGGTTTTTCAGAGGAAGAAAGCAAAAAAGCTTCAAAACTTGCGGGTGGAAGTTTGCAAACAGCACTTGAAATTGTGAATTTGGATTTGATAACAAAGTTTGAAGAAGCACTAAACTTTTTGCGGGTTGTTGTAGTTTGCGAGCCGACACAGGTTTTGGATTTGGCAAAAAACCTGAGCAAACGTGAAAAAAATGAGCTTGAAAGTTTGTTCAAGCTGACAATGAACTGGTTTAGAGATTGTTTGCTGCTCAAAGCAGAACGAACGGATAAACACCTTGTTTTTGAAACTTATCGCGAAAATTTGCAGAAATTCTCACAAAGGTATCATTTTGCAAATGAAAACCAAGCCATTGAAGTTCTTGAAAAAGGTATTTTTTCAATTAACCGCAATGTTTACGTAAATTTGCTGCTGACCGATTTGATTGTACAACTAAACCGTGCAATTTTACCACGTTAAAGGTCTGAAATTTTTTCTTATCTTTGAAAAGCAAAATGAAAGGCAATTAATTGAATTACGTTGAAATAAAATTTAAAGGTGGTCGTAAACAAGCCTACAAAAATCCACAGGAATTTCCGTTAAGAATTGGTGATTTAGCGATTGTAGAAGCTGAAAGAGGTTATGATTTAGGCAAAGTTTCAGTTGGAACCATTCTTGCCAACATTACGGCAAAGACAGAGGAACACTTTGAAATTATTAGAAAACCAAATAAAAATGATTTGCAAAGATTAGAGGAAAACAGGGATTTGGAAAGCCAGTTTTACAAAGAATGCCGAATTTTAATGAAGGAATTTAATCCTTTGATGAAACTTGCAGACATTGAGTTTCAGTTTGACAGAAGCAAAATTTCATTTTATTTTACGGCGGACAAAAGGATTGATTTCAGGGAATTGGTTAAGGAACTTGCTTCGCGTTACAAAACAAGAATTGAACTTCGCCAAATTGGAGTTCGCGATGAAGCAAAGCGAATCGGAGGTTGCGGAGTTTGTGGTTTGGAACTTTGCTGTACAACTTTTCTTAAAGGTTTTGAGCCGGTTTCAAGCCAGTTTGCAAAAGAACAGGGCTTAACTTTAAATGCTTCAAAACTTTCAGGAAGTTGTGGAAGGCTAAAATGTTGTCTCGTTTACGAAAGGGATTTTTACATTGATGAACTTAAAAATTACCCTGAAATTGATGCAATTTACAAAGTTAGCGGAGTTCCGTTACTTATTGATAAAATTGATGTTTTCAAAAATAAAATTTACTTTAGAAACTTGCTGGATAATTTTTACGAGGCATTTTCGCTTAATGAATGGAAACAACTTTCAGCTGAACTTTTGCTAAAACCTGAAGAAGTTGAAAATATGACTCGTCCCGATTTTACAAAATTCAATGTGCTTTTTAACCCAAACAAAGCTGAAGTTGAAAAACTTAGAGACGATTTTGCCAAAAAATTAGACGAAACAAAAAATGGTGAAACAAGTGAGGTAAAAAAACAAGTAAGCGAAAAACCTGCTTTTAAACCTGAAAAAAAAATTGACGGGAAAAAACAAAAGGGAAAAGATGCTCCGAAAAAAGAAGCTAAGGAAGAACAAAAGCCAATTAAAGTTGAAACTCAAAAAGCAGAAGAACCAAAAAAGACTTCGTTAGGAATTCCTGTTCCGCCGATTGCAACTTTTCCAAAGAAAGAACAGATTGAAGCAAAAGCAGAAGAACCAAAAAAGACTTCGTTAGGAATTCCTGTTCCACCGATTGCAACTTTTCCCAAAAAAGTATCTGGTTCTAAAGTTGAGAAGCCGAAAGAGTAAAGGAATAAATTTTTAGGAAAAATTAATGTTTAAAGATAATTTATTAGTTACAAGTGCGATAATTTATGCTAACGGTCCGGCGCATCTTGGACATTTTGCGGGAGTTTACTTTCCTGCTGATGTTTTTGTGCGTTACTCAAAACTGAAAAAACGAAACGTAATTCACGTTTCCGGCTCTGACGAACACGGAGTTCCGATAACTTTTGCAGCGATTCGTGAGAAAACAACTCCAAAAGAAATCACGGACAAGTACTACGAACTGAACAAAAAAGCTTTTGAGGATTTTGGGATTTGTTTCGATAGTTTCACAAGAACTTCAGGTGAAAAAAACCATAAAATGGCTCAGGAATTTTTCTTAAACTTGTTAGAAAAAGATGCACTTGAGGAAAAAAGCCAAAAGCAGCTTTTTTGTGAACACGATAAAATGTTTCTTTCAGACCGTTACGTTGAAGGAATTTGCCACCACTGCGAAAGTGAAGGAGCAAGAGGTGACCAGTGTGATGCTTGCGGAAGATGGATTGACCCTTTGCTTTTGAAAAATCCAAAATGCCAGCTTTGTGGAAACGAACCAGTGGTTAAGGAAACTTCGCACTTTTTTCTTTTGCTGAAAAAATATCAGAATGAAATTGAAGACTGGTTTGAAACAACCGATTTCAAAATGAACACAAAAAGTTTTTGTAAAGGCTTGTTAAAACAAGGGCTTGAAGACAGAGCGATTACGAGAGACCTTGATTGGGGAATTCCTGTTCCGCTTGAAACTGCAAAAGGTAAAGTCCTCTACGTTTGGTTTGACGCTCCGATTGGCTACATTTCCGGAACGCAGGAACTTTGCGAAAAAAACAAAACTGATTGGGAAAAATGGTGGAAAAACCCGGAAAACACAACTTTGGTTCACTTTCTTGGAAAAGACAACATTATTTTTCACGCGATTCTTTTCCCTTTTATGCTTTTTAAACAAGAAAAAAATTACGTTTTACCAAGTTTCATTCCTGCGAGTGAGTACCTGAACATTGGTGGTGAAAAATTTTCAAAAAGCAAAAACAGAGCGATTTACCTGAAAGATTTTGCACTTGATTTTGAGCCTGACACACTTCGTTACGTTGTTGCAAGGAACTTACCTGACACAAAAGACACGGATTTCACGCTTGAGGATTTTCAAACAAAAGTAAACAGCGAACTTGCAGGAGTTATCGGAAATTTTGTGAACCGTTCTTTGACTTTTGCACACAAGTATTTTGAAGGTAAACTTCCGCCGTTAAAAAACGAACTTTCAGAGCTTGACAAAGAGATGGAAACCAAAATTTTAACACTTGGTGAAGACGTTGCGGTTTCTTACGATAATTTTTCACCGAGAGAAGCAGTAATGAAAATTTTCCTTTTTGCAAAATTTTGTAACCTGTACTTTGATTACAAAGAACCTTGGAAAACACGCAAAACCGACCTGGAAGATTGTGGAACGACGATTCATTTTTGTTTGCAGGCAATCCAAACGTTGGCAAGTGTGTTCGCTCCGATAATGCCTTTTACGAGTGAGAAGGTTTTTAAAATGCTGAACACAAGCTTTTCCAATTACGACCAAACCAAAAAACTTGCTCTTGAAACCGGACACAAGTTTAACGAAGCAGAAATTCTTTTCGCAAAAATTGAAGACGAACAAATTGAAAATTTTACAGAAAAAATTGGTTTAAAAAGGAGTTAGAAAATGACACCGGAAGACGAAAAAATTATTCGTAGTTTTTTTGACAAGGAAGGAAAATTGAAGAGTTTTCCTTCACAACTGAATAAAAAAATGGTTGTACTTGGCGAACTTGCCAAAAATTTTGAAGAAGGCAGAACTTACACCGAAAGAGAAGTTAGCGAGGCACTCAAAAAGTTTTTCCCTGATTTCGCGACTTTGCGAAGAGAACTTGTTGACGGTGGATTTTTTAAACGTGAAAATGGAATTTACGAAAAACTAAAAAAATAAAAACGAACCGGGTTTACCAGTAACGTTCTTCTTTCCAGGGGTCTGCGTTGTTGTTGTAGCCGTTTTTTTCCCAAAAACCTAAAACATCTTTTTCCAAAAATTCAAGTCCGTTTACCCATTTCGCACTTTTCCAGGCGTAACGTTTTGGAACTACAAGCCTTAAAGGTCCGCCGTGTTCCGTTGTCAGCGGTTTGCCGTTGTGAGTGTGAGCGAAGATTGTGTCATCGTCAAGGAAAACTTTAACCGGTAAATTGGTTGTGTAATTTCCGTAGCCGTGAACAAGCACAAATTTTGCGTTTTCGTTGAGTTTGATATTTTTCATAAAATCAAGGACAGAAATTCCTTCCCAATCGTTGTCAAGTTTGCTCCAACGGGTTACGCAGTGAAAATCTGAACGGATTTTAACTTGTGGCATTTCCAAAAATTGCTGGTAAGTGAATTCTTTTGCTTCTTCAACCAAACCGAAAACTTTGAATTTCCAAGTTTTTTTATCAAGGACGGGAGTTGGTCCGTAAGTTAAAACGGGAAATTTTTCCGTTAAAAACTGTCCTTGCGGAGTTCTGTTTTTAAGATTTTGTGAAAACATAAAAAAACCTTTCTGAATTTTGGTCAGTAAAATTCGCAGGGCTAAGTTTTTATTCCACAGTTGTTTGAAAGTTTTGCAAAAAATTTAGCTTCTGAAAATAAAATAAACAGCTCCAAGCAGGCACAAAGCTGCCCACAGGTAATCAAGTTTTAGCGGTTGGTTCATGTAAAAAAGTGCAAAGGGAGCAAAAACTGAAAGCGTGATAACTTCCTGTAAAATTTTAAGTTGTGGAAGGCTCAGTTGTGTGTGGCCAATTCTGTTTGCGGGAACTTGAAGCAGGTACTCAAACAAAGCAATTCCCCAACTGACAAACGCAGCAACGTACCAACTTTTATTGTTAAGGTTTTTCAGGTGAGCATACCACGCAAAAGTCATAAAAACATTTGATAAAACCAATAAAAATGAAGTTTTAAAGATTACGGGCATTGTTTTTAGCTTTTTTAAACGAGTTGTAAAAACGGAAAGAAAGGGATTCGAACCCTTGGTGAAATTTCTCCCACACACGCTTTCCAGGCGTGCACCTTCAGCCGCTCGGTCATCTTTCCAAAATCGGAACGCAAATTTAAAACTAAACCACAAAAAATGCAATCCCTAATCCAAAGTTTTTAAAATTTCTTCAACTGCCAGCTTTCCACTCAAAGCTGCTCCTTCAATTGTTGACGGAAAACCCGTTTTTGTCCAGTCGCCCGCCAAAAACAAATTTTTGATTGTAGTTTTTTGTGGAAGTCTGAACTTTTCTTGTCCCAAAATTGGCTGAAAAGTCGCTTTTGGTTCTCTGACAACCAAAAAATCAAGCAACTTGTTTCCTCTGAGTTCGGGAACCAAACGGTAAAGTTCGCTCAAAGATTTTTCCACAAGTTCATTGTTTGAGATTTCACCAAGGCTTCTTGAGTAGCTAAAAGTTAGCGAAAGTTGGTCTCCGCCGGAAAGTTTCCAAAGTCTGCGTTTGTTAAAAATCCACTGCAAAAATCCATTGGTAAAAGCTAAAAAGTCCTTTTCAAAAGTTGCTTTTTCAAAAAATAAAGTAAGGTCAAAAATTCCTGCAAAATCAAGTTTTTCAATATTTTCAAAAAAAGGATTGGAAGCAAGTTTTGGTTCAAGAAGCGGTTTGATTTTCCAAACAGGAACAGCAAGTAAAAGCAGTTCAGTTTGCAGTTTTTCGCCGTTGACAAGCTGAATTTCAAAGGAATTTTCGTTTTGCAAAATTTTCTGAACACTTGTTTTTAACCTTACTTTGGTGTTGTTTCTAACCAAAAAATTCAAAGCAGGAACCGAAAAAAGTTTTTGGTAGTTTGTTTTTGGCAAGACAAAAAGTGAATTTTTGTAGCTACCTGAAAAAACTGTTTTTAAAGTGTTTTCCCAAAGGTAAGCGGAAGATTTTTCCAAAGGGAAATTCATAACTGCCGTTGCGATTGGTTGCCAGAAAAGTTTTGTTGTGAAATCGGTTTGGAAAGCATTTTTGAGCCAGTTTTCGATTGAAACTTCATCCGTGTTTTTAGTGGAAAAGCCAAAAAATAATTTGAGTAAAGTTAGTTTTTCAGCAAAAGAAACATTTTCAAACCCTGAAATTCCAAAAAGTAAGTGAAAAGGAGCAGGAAATTTTGGGCAGTTCAGCGAGAATTTTTTGCCGTTTGAGTTTAGGAAATCAAGTTCAAGTTTTGGGTAAAAATTTAGTAAGTGTTTTGTGCCGAGTGTTTCAAAAAGTTTAAAAGTTTCTTTGTAGCAGCCGAGCAGCAAGTGTTGACCGTTATCGAAAATTTTCCCGTTTTTGAGAAAAGAATTTGCTCTTCCGCCAAGGTAAGAACGGCTTTCAAGTAAAGTTACTTCAAAACCTTTTTGAGAAAGTAAGATTGCAGCGTTTGTTCCGGCGAACCCACCACCAACGATTGTAATTTTCACGTGATTCCTAAGTTTTCTAAAAATTTAGCAATAAAATCCTTGTTTTTTTGATTACCTTCAGGAGTTAAAAATTCAATTTTAAGAGGGAAATCAAATGAAAAACTTAACAATTTTTTTGCTTTTGCTTTTTAGC
Organism: bacterium; assembly: GCA_020850775.1. Taxonomy (GTDB): domain Bacteria; phylum CLD3; class CLD3; order CLD3; family CLD3; genus JADZEA01. Next base: position 4,336 of record JADZEA010000214.1, on the reverse strand, counting down.
TTTAGTTTAAAAGCAGACGTAATCAAGTTAAAAAATGGTAGCACACTTGAAGGTAAAATCCTTTCCCACCAAGGCGGAAGTTACAAAATTAATATTGAAAAAGGAACTCGTGTTTTAGCTTTAACAATTAGTGAAAGCGAAGTTGAAAAAGTAATAAAACAAGCAAAAACAAGCAATTCAGTAATCCTTGAGGCTTACAACCAAAGGAAAGCAGAAGTAATTTCAAACAGCCCGGATTCCTGGTATGATTTTGGTGTTTGGTGCAAAAAACACAAAGAGTTGTTGCCTGAAAGCGAAGAAGCGTTTGAAAAATGCCTTGCTCTTGACCCGAATTACACTCTTGCACGTGAAGCATTGGGAAAAACTGAAGAAGCAAGTATTGAAAGTGATAAATCTGTTGGTTCGCTTGTGGAAGAGTACGAAAAAACAGGTTCGGATTCAACTTTACAGGAACTTCTTGAGCTAAGAAAAAGCCTTTCAGAGCAGAACAAACTTTACAAAGATTTACAAAAAGATGTAAAAAAAATGAAGGAAGGTAACGAAGACCGAAATCCGCGTGGAAACGAACTGAGAGACAACGTAAGAAAATCAATCTACGACGAAGACAATGAAGAAAATGACCCGGATTTTAACAACGACGACGAGTAACCGATAAAATGTTTTCCAAGTTTTTGTTTCCTCTAAGTTTTGTTTTAGCAAAGATTTGGGAATTTTTTGCTTCTTTAAAAAACCTGCTTTACGACAAAAAAATCTTAAAAATTAACGAGTTTCCAGACAGTTTTTTGATTGGAGTTGGTAACGTTGAGTTTTGTGGAACAGGAAAAACAACTTTAGCAATTGCACTTGCAAACTACTTTTCAGCGAAAGGTTTTAGTGTCGGAGTTTTTACCGGCAACTACAAAGGAAAAGCTAAAAAAGGCATTTTTGTTTCTCAAAGTGAGCTTTTAAACGATGAGGCAAACCTTGTTCTTGCAAAAACTTCAGCAAAGATTGGTGTTAATGAAATGCCAAAAACTCAAGTTGTAATTCTTGACGATTCTTTCCAAAAAAGGCACATTAAAAAAAATCTTGAATTTTGTCTTGTTTCAGACACAAAACAAAAATTTTGCCTTCCTTTGGGGACTTTGCGAGAAAACTGGAAAGGTTTGGAAAGAGCCGATTTTGTGATTTTGACGAAGTTTGCGGATGAAAATTTTTGTGAAAAAGCAATTTTTTTGGATTACTCAAGGATTGATTTTGAAGATTTTTGGGACAGTAAACTTGTTAGTTTGAGTTCAACGGGAAATTTTTTGTGGTTTAAAGAGTGTTTGGAGCGAAACAAAATCCGAACCGTGAAAGATTTTGTTTTTGGAGACCACAAAAAATTTAGCAAAAAAGAGTTGCAAACAATTTTTGGAAACTACAAAAACCACAGTTTTGTAACGACAGAGAAGGATTTTTTGAAAATTCAGGTTTTAGGTTTTGACACGAAAAAAATTGTAGTTGTTAAAGTTAATCTTGATTTAGGCAAAATAAATTTTATCTTAGAACGAATAAAAATTTCACAATCCTAAAAATTTTTGGTGATGGAACAAGAACTAAAGCCACAGTTTGAGCGAAACGAACAAGTTTTTGACTTGGTAACTTCTATTTTTTCAGAAGAACCGAATCTGGATTTTGCTATCCAAAAACTGAATGATTTCAATGAGGAAAAATGGCAGGTTTTTCATTGGCACGGAGTAATTCCTTTGGCTTACGAAAGAATAAAAAGCCAAAAATCTTTGCTAAGAAAGGAAGTTTTTGCAAAATTTCAGTTTGCTTACCTAAATCAAACTGCAAGAAATTTATTGATGGTCAAGCAGCTTTGGGAAATTGAAAAAGAGTTTGGTTTTTGTGGCATAAACCCAATTTTAATAAAAGGTTCTGCTTGTCTTGCTGAACAGGAAATTTTTCCAAACGTAAAACTTAGACCGATGGTTGACCTTGATTTTTGGGTAAAAGGAAAAGATTTTGACAAAGCTACGGATTTTTTCCTGAAAAATAATTACAAAGCAACAGAAGATTTTGTGGAAGATGGAAAACTTGTAAAAATCACTTTGCACAAAAAAGGCGACTTGCTGACGGTTGAGCTTCACAGAGATTTTAACAAGTCTTTCAGGAATTATTTTAACTCTGAAGATGCTTTTGGGAGTGCGGTTTTTGTCCCAAACAGTTCTGTTTTTCTAAGGTTTTCAGATGAATGGCATTTAATAATTCGGTTAATCCACGACACGCTTGGAAACGACTACATTTTAAATTCAAGAATGATTTACTTGCTTGAGGTTTATTTTTTACTCAGAAAAATGGATAACAACTACTCAAAACTGAACAAAATTATCGGTTGTGAAAGGTTAAAAAACTTGTTTGGTTTTTACAGTGCTTTGGCTTTGAGAATTTTGGGTAGTAAGAATTCTTTGCCTTTTGAGAAGACGGAAAACGAATTTTTAGAGCAAAAAAAGAAGTGGAACGAGTGCAAGCAGTTTGCAATTGGAAATTTTTATCACGCAGAAAGCCGTTACTTCAGGGTTGTGATTAACCGTTACCTTGAGGACAAGGTTCGTGATTTTGTGCGGATTTTTTGGTATGAAAATGTCGTGAATTTTTCCGTTGAGTTTTTGATTCAGGAGTATAAAATTAAAAACAGATTTTTAGCTAACAAATTTATTCTTAAAGGGTTTCATTTTTTCAAGTTGATTTTCCTTTTTCTGGTGATTTTAAGAAAAGATGTAAACAAGTGGTAAGATGGTGATTTTAATTTTTTTACTGTTAATTTTTCGTGTTTCGTGTGCTTCTGTAACAATCAACGAAGTTTTTTACAACAGCAAGGATTCTTTTGGCGCAAAGGATTGGGTTGAGTTTTACAACAAATCAGAAACAATAATTAATCTTTCAAATTGGGTTTTAAAAGACCAGAGTTCTTCAAATTTTTTTATTTTTCCAAATGGAATTTTGCTTTTTCCAAAAAATTACTTAGTTGTTTGCAACGACACAACTGATTTTAAAAATCACTACCCAAGTGCTAAAAATTACATTGGAAACATTGATTTTGGGTTCAGTGCTTCTGGAGACCAGGTTCGGCTTTACGATTTTTCGGGAGCAAAAATTGATAGTTTAGAGTACGACGACAAAGCTCCTTGGGTGATTGAAGCTGATGGTAAGGGTTCTTCACTTGAAAAACAAAATCCGGTTTTACTTTCGTTTTTGGCTGAAAACTGGCTTGCAAGTTCAGTTGAAAACGGAACTCCAGCGGTAGAAAACTCCGTTTTTGACGGCAAAACTAACCACAAACCGGATTTTACGGAAAAGCCTTCTGACTTAACAATGCTTGAAAACGAGTTTTTGACTTTTACGCTTGGTGGCTACGACCCAAACGGCGACCAAATCAGTTTTTACGTGAACGGCTTACCTTCAGGAGCAACTTACGACACTTCAACAAAGACTTTCTTTTGGGTTCCAAATTTTACTCAGGCAGGAGATTACGATATTTTTGTTGGTGTAACTGATGGGATTGACACGACTGAGTTTAAACTTGACGTTACTGTCGGAGACGCAATCATTCCAACTAACGAGTTTGTGTTTTTTTACGGTGACAGTTGTTTTTTGGATGGTTTTCCGGTTTCAGTAAACGACACGATTTCGGCTTTTGACCCAAGTGGAGTGAAGTGTGGCGAGTTTTTGGTTGAAACTTCAGGTGAGTTTGGGTTGATGGCAGTTTACAGGGATGATTTTTCTACGCAAGTTGACGAAGGAGCCGAAGCTGGTGATTTTTTGACTTTTACTGTAAACGGAAACTTAACGAAGGCTTCCGAAAATCCTGTCTGGACTTCAAACAATGAAATCAGGAAGTTAAATTTTACAGCAAACTCAAACGAAAAATTTGTGTTTTTTTATGGAGACAGTTGTTTGGTGAATGGAAATTTTACTTTAGTTGGCGATACGATTTCGGTTTTTGATACTGACGGTGTGAAGTGTGGAGAAATTTTGGTAACCGAAGCTGGTAAGTTTGGATTGTTAGCGGTTTCAGGTGATAATTTGGCAACTTCAGAGGACGAGGGAGCGGAAGTTGGTGAACTTTTAGTTTTCAAAATTAATAATAAAACAGCAGAAATTTTTGAAGGCTCAGCAGTTTGGAATGGAAATAGTGAAATTAAGAAGGTTAATTTTGAAATCAGGGAAAAGCAAGCAGAATTTCCGAAGGAATTTAGTCTTTCGCAAAACTATCCAAATCCGTTTAACCCAACGACTCAAATCAAGTATTCTTTGCCACGTGAATCTAAGGTAAGTTTGATAATTTACAATATTTTAGGTCAGGAAGTAG
>JADZEA010000213.1 GCA_020850775.1 bacterium | reverse complement strand
TCTACAGGAAAATTACACGGTAAAAGACAGTTTGGTGTCTGTTGCTGACAGACTTTTTTACCTTGAGAACAGAATTTTAAAACGTGATTACTTTAATGAAAACAATGATTTAATTTCAATGGATTTTTTAGAAACTGATGGAATTCAAGGTATTTTTCCGGTTAACCAAAACCTGCTCGGAGTAGAAAGACTCAACTCAGTTACTTTTTATGACGTTTACACAAAAGATTTAATTTGTGGGCGAAACACAGGAACTTTACAACCTGCAGGAAAATCTTTTTGTGCTGATAGTTATCTTATTGTGTTTATTAGAGATGATGAAAATTCTTTTGTGGAAATTTATGAGTTTGCAACCAACTCGTTTGTCTGGAAATTCACAACTCATCCGGTTCCAAACATTCTGGAGGCAAACTTAACTCATAAATTTTTACACTTACTTTGCCTTAACCAAGATAATTTTATTGAACTTAAAACTTACTCATCCTAAAGGAGAAAAATGAAAAAAATTATACTGTTTTTTTGTTTCCTGGCTTCTCAACTTTTCGCACAAACTACTGTTAGTATTCAACTTGATGGTTCCGGAAGCATGAAAGGTTTTTTTGAAAGCAATGGAATTAACGAGTTAAAAAATCAATTTGAAACAGCTTGTAAAAACGCAGGACTAACCGTAAACACTGAAGTTTTTACTTCGACCGGAACGAATTACGTAAACTGGACAGGTTTTGATAATTTTACAATGCTTGGTCAGTTTGGCTCTCACACAGTTTTAGATTCAGCTTTTTCAGAAGGAACAAAAAAATCTAAAATCATTTTTTTCGTAACAGACAACTTACAAACTACAGGCAACACAAATCTTTCAAGTCTCCACGAACTTTTTAAAAATATTCACACGCTTTACATTTTGCCTTTAAGACTTAATTTTAAAAGCAGCTTCGAAACTGAAAGATGTGCTTTGATTAGTTACCTGATTTTGATTGATTCAACAGTTTTAACTGATTTTGAAAAACTTTTAGACCAGCTTCAAAAAAATGGTAACTATGATTTTTGCCGTGTGAAACCGATTACAGAAATTCTTCTCTCAGGAAAAAATTGGAAAGACCCGCCTTTGCCAATTGATTTGGAAGAAGAAAACACTTTTGAGCTTTTCTTTACACTTTCTTCCAAGTGGAAACACGTAAACATCGGAGAAGCGAACCCTGAAAATGTTAAAATTAATGTAAGTTCAGAAATTCATCCTTTTCGCAGAGAGTTTCAAACTATTTTAGACAAAGGAAACACCTCAGCTAAAAGAATAACAGTAAATCCTGCTCACTTAACTGCTGCTTTAAATGAGAATTCCACTTCACAAAAATACCACTGCACAATTGTTTTGGGTGCTTCTAAGCAAGATTTTTTTGATTTAGCTAAAGTTAAAAAATTTGCTTTTGAGGAAACTGCAGATTTTTACATTGATTTTGGCGTTAAACTAAAAATTGAAAGCAGCGATTTTTCATTTACAAATGCTTACAAAGATGAATGGTTTACACTTGACAGAAAACAAAGAAATAAAATTTTTTTCCCATCTGATTTAATCCAGATTCTATCCAAAACTTTGCCTGAAGACCCGATTGTTGTAAAAGATTCTCACGATTTTAAAGCTGAAGTTCCTTCCGGTTACACGTTGGTTTCCTTAGCCTTTTTACTACTTTTGATTGGTTTGATTTTGATTGCCGTTGCATTTTTATTTTTTCCAAAAACAAGGTACCAAGTCAATCCTGGTGAAGTTTTGTCTTTAAGAGAAAGTTTAATGCCTTTTTACCTTGGTTCGTTAACTGTAAAAAACGTAAACGGAATTGCTATCGGAAAACTTAGCCGTTTCTTTTTTAAGCACAGGTTAGAGTTGGAAAAGGATTACACTTTTTCAGCGGGAGGAACTGCTCAGAAAAATCTGAACATTAATCAGAATATTGAAATTATTAGAGATAACGAAAAATGGACTTTTACTTTAATTAGGAGTTAGAGATGAAAAACTTTTTAGTTGTGTCAGTTTTGCTGCTTTTTAGTTGTGCTGAAGAAAACACGCAGGAAGTAGTGGAACTTGTTTCAAAGTGTGAAAACACTGTTGTAATGATTTTAGCACAAGATCAGGATGGGAAAAAAACGAGTCAGGGAAGTGGAGTAGTTGCGACTGCTGACGGGAAAATTATCACAAATCTTCACGTTGTAAAGGATGCTTACTCTTGTTACGTTAAGTTTTTTGACAAAGGTTTTTTTCCTGTTGAAGGAGTTGTTGCAGTTTTACCTGAAAAAGACATCGCAATTTTGCAGGTCAGAGGGAATTTTCAGTCTGCTGTTTTAGGAAACGCCGATAACCTTCAAAAAGGTGAAAAAGTTGTGGCGATTGGAAACCCGAAAGGAATTGAAAGCGTGCCAAGTGAGGGAACTTTCAGTGGTTTGCACCAAAACGAAAATGGAATGAACTTTCTTCATTTTTCGGCACCTGTTTCACACGGAAGCAGTGGTGGAGGTCTTTTTAACCTGAAAGGAGAAGTCGTTGGAATTACGACTGCAATTATTGAAGACGGGCAAAACCTGAACCTTGCAGTTCCGATTAACGAAGTGTTTATTTTTTTGAACAGAAACGAACTCGCACAAACTTATGCCCAAGGCTCTAAACCTGCTGAAGAAGACCTGACAATCCGAGAAACGGGATTGAATAAATTTTACAGGCTTGCCGGTGCTTTAGTCTTGGTTTTAGCTCTGTTTTTTATAACTAAATTTTTGTTTAAAAGTGCTTTGGACAATGACAAATCGCCGGTCAAAGCTCATTCATTTTGGACTGGCATTTTTTTATCCGTAAGTGCTTTAATCACTTTTCTATGTCTTGTGGCACCGGATTTTAAGGTTAACTGGTGGATTTGGATGCTCGTTTTTATGTTGGTTGCAGCGGTAATTTTTGTAATAAATTTAAAAAAATCAGCAGTAAACTAAAGGAGAAGTAAAAATGTTAATGGCGCAGCAAAGAGGAAATGTCAGTCAGATTAATAACCTTCCTGTACCTGTAAAACCAACATTGTTTATCGGTTTAGGTGGTTCTGGCAAGGAAGTTTTAATTCGTTTAAGAAGATTATTTTACGAAAAATACAGAATGGTTGGTCTGCCAATAATGGAATTCCTTTGGTTTGATACTGATACTGCTGCTGGTGGAATTGGTGGCAGACGTTTTGATTTAATTGACGAAAAAGTA
>JADZEA010000212.1 GCA_020850775.1 bacterium | reverse complement strand
TGGCGAATGATTTCACTTGCAAAAATGAACACTTTTGGAAACATTGTTTCGTGGTTGGTTGTAGTTTGTGGAATTATTTTACCACCAATTACTTTTTTCCTTTTTTTCAACAGAAAAGAAACTTCTCTGAGCGAATATTTTGCCTGGGCAGGTTTTTTGAGTCTTGGGTTTTTCTCGTTTGTTTTTATATTTTTGTTGGCTCGCGACATTGGTTTCATTGTTTCTCTCGGGCTTGGTAAAATTTATACTTTGGCTGTAAATGCTTTCAGTTCTAAAACAATAAACTTTCAAGCCGATCCGGAACGCAGACGTTTCTTACTTTACTCAATGAATTTAGGAATTCTCGGGCTTTCGGGAACGCTTGCAGGTTACGGACTTTTTGAAGCACGAAAAAGGCAAAACCTCGTTGAAATTGAAGTTCCGATTGAAAACTTGCCTGAAAGTTTAGAAGGTTTTCGGATAGTTCAGTTTACAGACCTTCACGTTAGCGCAACAATCAAAAGAAATTTTGTAGAAATGGTCGTTAAACAAATTAATTTGCTAAAACCTGATGTTATCGTTTGTACCGGAGACCTTGTTGATGGCTCTGTTGATTACCTCAAAAATGACGTTGAGCCTTTGCAAAATCTAAAATCCCGTTACGGTTCTTACTTTGTAACAGGAAATCACGAATACTACTCAGGAGTGGAAAGTTGGATTGATGAAATCAAAGGGCTTGGTTTTACTGTTTTGCACAACGAAAATAAAATCATTAACCACAAAGGTGGAAAAATTCTTTTAGCGGGTGTAACTGATTTTAACGGAGGAAATTTTTCTCCAAATCACGCTTCAAACCCTAATCAGGCAATTCAAAGCAATTCACAAAGCGACGCAAAAATCTTGCTTGCACACCAACCGCGAAGCATTTTTGAAGCGGAAAAAGCTGGTTTTGATTTACAAATTTCGGGACACACTCACGGCGGACAGTTTTTTCCCTGGAATTTTTTTGTAACTTTACAACAGCCTTTTGTTTCAGGTTTGAACAAGTTAGAAAAAACCTGGGTTTACGTCAGTTGTGGAACTGGTTACTGGGGACCTCCTTTAAGAGTTGGTGCTCCTTCAGAAATTACTTTGATTAAACTTACAAAAGCAAAACCAACTGAAGGTTTTGCTTGATTTTGAGGTGCAAAAATGATTAAAAGCTATTTTTTACAAATCCCAAACTGGAAATCAAAAGGTGAATTTAAAGACTTAAACTCACCTTTTTCAGGCGAAACCATCGCAAAAATTCAACAAGCAACAGATGAGGACATTGAAAAAGGGCTTGAAGTTGTTCACGGGGCTTTCCAAAAAATCACTTCAAAAATGCCTGCTGTGAGACGTTCGGAAATTCTTAAAAAAGCCTCTCAAATCATTAAAAATCGTGAAGAAGAACTTGCACTTTGCATTGCTTGCGAAGGTGGAAAACCTTACAAAGATGCTTTGGTTGAAGTTCGCAGAGCCTCAACGACTGTTGAACTTGCGGGTGAAGAAGCACTAAATCTTTGTGGTGAACAAATTCCAATGGACAGGAATGAGGCTACTGCAAACAAACTTTCATTTGTAATTCGTGAACCAATTGGAGTTGTTTTGGTGATTTCAGCTTTCAATCATCCTTTAAACTTAATTGCTCACCAGGTTTCGCCTGCAATTGCTTGTGGCTGTTCAGTAATTATCAAACCTGCTTCAACGACTCCGGTTTCAGCTATTAAATTTGTGGAAATTTTACGTGAAGCGGGGCTTCCTGAAAGTTGTGCTTTTGTAACTCCGGTTTCTGGTTCAAAAGCAGAAAAACTTGTCAGAGACAAGCGAATTGCATTTTTAACTTTTATTGGTGGGGCAGAAGTTGGTTGGGAACTTAGACGAAAGATTGCAAACGGGACAAGAATGTCAGCAGAACACGGTGGAAATGCAGCGACGATTGTTTGTGAAGATGCAGACTTAAGTTTGGCTGTACCTTCAATTACAAAAGGTGGTTTTTATCATTCCGGGCAAGTTTGTATTTCAACGCAAAGAATTTATGTCCACAAAAAAATTTACAATAAATTTTTGGAAGGCTTGAAAAAATCTGTTTCAAATCTTGTTGTTGGGGACCCGACAAATCCAAAAACTGATTGTGGACCAATCATCACGAAAGAGGAACTTGAACGAGTAAAAACCTGGATTAACGAAGCTGTTTCTGAAGGTGCAAAAATAGAACTTGGTGGCAAAAGGTTAAGTTTTTCAATTTTTGAGCCGACGATTTTGACAAACGTTACTGAAAAGATGAAAGTTATGGCTTGTGAGGTTTTTGGACCTGTTGTTTGTGTTGTTCCGTACGAAGATTTTAGCAAGGTTTTGGAAAAAGTGAATGCAACTGAGAACCCTTTTCAAAGTTCAATTTTCACAAGGGACCTTAACAAAGCAATTAAAGCAGCGAAAGCAATTTCTGCTTCAACTTACGTGATTAATGACAGCACAGCTTTCAGGGTTGATTGGATGCCTTTTGGTGGAAGAGGAAATGCAGGTCTTGGAATGGGCGGAATTAAGTACGCTTGTGAAGAAATGACAATGACAAAGCAAATCATAATCAATGCTGTTCAGGTATAAAAAAAACCTTCAGATTTTAGTCTGAAGGTTTTTATCAAATCAGGATTTTTTGTCTTTTTTATCTTTTTCATCGGTTGTGTCGCCTTCACGGCTTGCATCGTATCCATAACTACTTCCATAACCACCGTAGCTACTTCCATAACTTCCGTAACCGCCGTAACCGCCGTAACCATATTTTCCATATTTGTAACCTGAACGTTTCTTTTGGCTTTTTCTATCCTTGATTTTTTTATCTCCACTGTAATAGTAGTAGTATTGATAGTAATAACTATAAGAACCGTAGTGAGACCTGATGTCAACGTTGTTTAGAACTGAACCAACAACATTAACACCAACTTTGGTCAGTAGTTGCTTAGCTCTTTTTAAGGATTCAAAAGTTGTATTTCCGGAATAAACAATAATTACACAACCGTCAACTTTTGCACCAAGAACACTTGCGTCAGTAACGGCAATTGTTGGAGGGCTGTCAAAAAGAACGATGTCGTATTTTTCACGCATTTCCCTGATTAGTTCTTCCATTCGTGCTGAGCCTAAGAGTTCAGAAGGGTTTGGAGGTAATGCTCCGGAAACAAGTAGGTGTAAGTTCTCAATTCCGGTGTCAAGCACTGCTTCTGAAAGACTGACTCTGCCAGAAAGAATAGAAGTAAGACCAATGTCTTTTTTAAATCCAAAAACAGTGTGTAAGACGGGTCTTCTCAAATCTGTATCAATTAAAAGCGTTCTTAAACCCGCTTGGGCATTTGTGATTGCCATATTCGCAACTGTTGTAGATTTTCCTTCGCCGGGATTTGAGCTTGTAATAATAACTGCCCTTGATTTTCCTTTTTCAGGGATTAAAAATTGTAAGTTAGTTCGTGCAATTCTGTAGGATTCAGAAATTGGAGAGCGTGGATTCAGATAAGTTATAAGCCGTGTTTCAACTCTGCGCGGAGTTTGATTTATGTTTTCCTTGTTTGGGGAAACATTAGAATTTATCATTATCGTCTCAACTCTTGCGTCTTTTAATTTCCTTTCAGTTTCAATGATAGGAATTGCACCTAAAACATTGATGTTCATTCTCTCTAAATCCTGAACTGTTTTTATTGAATCGTCAAGGTATTCAAGCAATAAAATAATACCAATTCCAAAGACCAAGCCAATAATTGTACCTAAAAGAATGTTTAAACGTTTGTTAGGGCTAACCGGGTCTTTAGGTTCAAGAGCTTCTTCAACAATTCTTACGTTACCGGTTTGCGAGTATTCCTGAATTCTGATTTCCTGATATTTTTCCTGCATTAACAAATAAATTTTTTCATCCACTTGTGTGTTTCTTTGAAGCCTGATAAATTGAAGCGATTTCTCGGGCAGATTTTGCAATTTTTGAGAGTAAGTTTGAACTACATCTCTAAAAGCATCAGCAGTAGCTTTTTCTGATTCAGAAAGAACTTCAAGTTCAAGCACCTTTTCGACCAATTCCTGTGAGTAAACCAAAGGGTCTTGTGGAGCAAGTTCTGAAGTAACAAATTTTTTGGTTTCAGTAATTAAATCTTTACGGATAAAATCTCTTTTTTTCTTTAAATCAGCAATTCTTTCGTGTGTTTTATCAATTCCACTTGCAATGTAGTTTGCGATGACTTTATCCAGCCCAATCATTTCTTCGCGTAATCCGGTAATTTTGGGAGTTGAAGCATTAGCCATAATGTCAACTAAATTTATTTTTGTTTTATCAAGTTGGCTTTTGAGAACATCAAGTCTTTTTTGTGTTGCAAGGTAAGAAGTTTGAGCATTGATTTCCAGGACTTCAAACTCAGCAAGTTGTTCTACGAGACTTTCTACTTCTTTATCCAAAACAATTACATTTTCAGTTTCTTTAAATTGTTTTAGTAATTCTTCTGAGTTTCGCAAATCAGTTTGAATTCTTTGTAAAGATGCTTCTATAAATTTTTTCACCGCACTAACTTCATTACGGCTATAAAAAATGTTATTGCTTTTGTATTTTTCAGCAATAGTATTTGCAACTAAAGTAACCTCAAAAGGTGAAGAACCTCTTACTACAATTTCAATAATATCAGATTCTTTTTGTGATTTTAAAGATACTGAACTTTTTAACTCTTCAACAATTTGCCGTCTTTTTCCGGATTGACTTGGTTTGGTTAAAAGACTTTCCTGAGTTTTATCAATGCTTTCCTTTTTTGGGAAAACTCTGTTAATAAAATTTTTAGCCTTATTTTTAAATTTTTCAATTATTGTCGTTAAAAAAGAAGTCTTCAATTTCGTGTTGTCCTGGTTCCCCAAAATTTCAAGCTGGTTTTTAAAAGGTGAATTCATTAAAGAATCCGCAACTAAACCAAGAATTGTGTGACTTTGTAAAATTTCAAGTTGATTATTAATTTTTGTATCTTTTCCAAAACCAGGAATCATCATTAATTGACCTAAATTAACATTTTTTCCTTGATTAGAGTCTTCAATCAGGATTTTCGTAGAAGTCTGAAAAACTTGTTTAGCTGTAAATGAGTAATAAACTGTAAGCGAAAGGATAGAAATAAAAGAGACGATAATTATCCATTTTCCCTTCCGAACTATCCTCAAATAATCCTGAAAGCTAAGTTGTTTTATTCCATCTTGTTCATTATTTTCCAAGTAAAACCCCTCTATTTTTAACGGTTACGAGTTAAAATATCGTAAATTACAACTATCTGAAAAACAAAGGTCAAAGCTCCTGAAATCTTTGGAAAAAGTGTTCTTGGAACAACAATCGTATCTCCGGGTTGTAAGATTGGAATTTCTTCTTTGTATTCGTTTTTTAACCATTTTTTTGCGTTGAAAACAATAACTTCCTTGTTTTCTCCATCACCTCTGACAATTTTTATTTCATCAATTTTGGAACTTGCCGTTGGTCCTCCTGTCAATGACAAGGCACTTATCAAATCTGTCTTGTCAGGAATTTCATAAACTCCGGGTCTCGCAACTTCTCCCCAAACATTGATTGTTATCAATAAAATTAAATCGCCACCTTCTTCGCTTCCAAGCGTAGAATCTTTTGCAATTCTGTATTTTTGCGGACCGACTAAGCTTGAATTTTGTGCCAAAATCAATGAACTCAAACAAAATATCAAAACTACTGAAACAACTTTAATCAACCAGTTAGGCATAATCTTTCCCCAAAATCTATTTTTTACTTACTCTAAAATAATTCAAACCACTAAAGAGAGGGAAAATATAAATTTAATCCTTTACTTTGTCAATTGAAATTAAGGATTAAAACTCTGCTACTAAAAAAGACCATTCTTTTTTGTGCTTCTTTTCAAGCAATTTTCCACCAAACTCCAAGATTTTACTTGAAATCCTTTCAACTTCATCATTCAAAATCCCTGAAAACAAAAATGGAACACCTTTAAAATTTGAAAAAACTTCTAAAACTTCCAAAATTACTGAAGTGTGAATATTCACGACCGCCAAATTAAATTCAGGTTTCGCCTGAAAAAATTGTAAAATATCACAAACGCTAAGTTTAATGCTTTTTTCAACCTCGTTTAGCAAAATATTTTCTTTTGCATTGTCAATTGATGCTTCGTCAATGTCTATTCCAAAAACTTCTTTTGCCCCTAATTTTACCGAAGCAATCGCCAAAATCCCGCTTCCCGTTCCCAAATCAATTATTTTTGAAGTGCTTTTCACAAACTTCGGCAAATTCTCTAAAATCAATTGTGTCGTCTCGTGGCTTCCTGTTCCAAAAGCCATTTTAGGGTCAAGTTTTATTAAAATTTCTCCTTTTTCTAACTTCGGATTTTCCCAGGTCGGTGAAATCAAAAACGGCTTAACTCTTACCGGAACAATCGTTTTTTTCCAGTTTTCAAACCAGTTTTCATCATTTTCATACTTCTCAACTTCTATTTCCAAACCAGAATCAAGGTTTTTTAGAATTTCTACAAAACTTTCAGAGTAGCTTTCCCTTTCAATGTAAGCAAGTAAAAAATCATTCTCTTCAATCACTCCTTCAGCTCCGTAAAAAGCTAAAAGCCCCGCAATTTCGTCTTTTTCAACGGTTTTCACTTTTAGCAAAAGCCAATCATTTTTACCTTTGTACGTGTAAGTCAAATTCTCTCCAAAGTTTTGTTTGTTGCTTCTAAAATTTTCTCAATTTCTTCGTTTGTCAGTCCGGGATAAAATG
>JADZEA010000211.1 GCA_020850775.1 bacterium | reverse complement strand
TCGTTGTTGCCGTAAAAATTATGTTTCCACCGGAGAAAATCAGGGCGATTCTGGTTCCGGAAATTGAAACAGCTTTAAACGGTAGAAAAGTTGAAGTTGGAGAAATTTCGCTTGCTTTGTTTGGCGGAATTTCTTTTGAACTGCAGGAACTGAAAATTTATCAACCTGAAGGCTTTGGAAACGAACCTTTTATTAAACTAAAACAACTTTCCATTGAAGTAAAAATTCTTCCTTTGCTCTCAAAACAAGTTGAAATTGATAAAATTTTTATTGACGAACCCGAAATTAATATTTTGGTTGACCCAATTCTTAATGAGTGTTACAAAGATTTGCTTTCAACTGAAAGCGACACTTCAAAAACAACGGAATCACCCGTTTCTATAAAACTTTCAGGTTTTGAAATTAAAAACGGAAAAATATTTTTCAATGACTTAGCCCAAAAAAACAGTTTCACGCTTGAAGGAATTAATCAAATTACAGAACTTGACCTTGATAAAAAATTTGAAAACGTAAACGCTTCCGGTTTCCTTGAAATCCAAAAAATTAACTTTCAGGGCACTTCTAAAACAAAAATTGAAGGGATTTACTTTAAACTTGAACACTCAAGCAACCTGAACCTGCAAGCTGCAAACTTCACTCTGAACGAAGGAAAGCTAAAAATTAACCAGCTTGAGCTTTCAGCAAAAGGTTTTGTGAATGATTTTGACAAAGAAATTAAGAACATTGAACTTGACGTAAAATCAAATAAAATTGACATTGGTGGAGTTTTAGCTTTGGTTTCTTCAACTTCCGAAGAAATGAAAAACCTTAAAAGTTCAGGAACGACGGAGTTTCAGGTTTCGGCAAAAGGTCAAATCGGAGAAAACCAAAAGCCACAAATTATCGGCTCACTAAAAGTTTCTGACGCAAACGTTCAGTATCCAATTGTTCCAAAACCAATTGAAAAAATTAATGTTGACTTGAATTTCACAGAAAAAGAACTTACCGTCAGCAAGTTTAACGCAAAAATGGGGAGCAACAACCTGAAATTAACAGCTTTTGTGAGTGATTTTGACAAGCCTTTTGTCAAAGCAGAACTTCAAACAAGTTTTAACCTTGCAGAGCTAAAAGATTTTTACCCGCTTGAAAATGGCTTGGAAATTTCAGGAAAACTTGAGGCAGACGTAAAAATTGAAGGTTTAGTTGATTCAATGTCTGTTCAAAAACCACCAAAAACTTTTGGGAAAATCCTGCTTGGCAATGCTTCAATAAAATACCCACAAGTGCCAAAACCAATTTCTAACTTAAACATTGACGCAAATTTTACCGAAAATGAACTTGATTTGAAAAACTTAACAGCAAATTTTGGCGAAAACCCAATTTCACTTCAGGCAAAAATTAGCAATTTACAAAATCCAACTCTTGACGCTAAAATGAACGCAACAATGAACCTTGCCGAAGTGAAAGATTTTTATCCACTTGAAAATGGGATGGTTTTGAACGGAAAAATCAATGCAAAAGTAAACGCAAAAGGCAACGTAAAAAACTATGAAAAAATGGATGTTCAAGGCGAAATTTTACTTGATAAAATTTTTGCTGAGCTTCCTCAAAACCTGCTTCTAAAACCACTCAGCGAAATTAACGGGAAAATTCAACTTACAAACAAACTGATTTCCGCTTCACAGCTTTCGCTCAAAATTGCAAAATCTGACTTAGCTTTACGAAACTTTCAGGTAACAAAATTTTTACCCGTTGTGCTTGGTGAAAAAGATGCAAAATTACCTGAAATTAATTTTGAAATCACTTCAAACTTGCTTGATTTTGATGAATTTTTACCTTTAGACACAACAAAAACTGAACCTTTGGAGCCTTTGCCAAACCTGACACTTGGAGCAAAGTTTGACCTGAAAACGCTTCGTTACGGTAAAACCGATTACAAAAACATTCGCGGTGAAGTCTCCCTGAAAAATCAAGCCGTTGATTTAACTAAACTTAACGTTAATCTTTTTGGCGGAACGATTTCTGGAAACGTTAACTGGAACGCAAAAAATGTCAGAAAATCAACTTTTCAGGCAAACATTCAGGTTTCCAAAGTTGACGCAACGGAATATTTTAAATCTGATAATTTTCTTGCAAGCATTGGAACCGGAAAAACTAAAAACCTTGACAAGTACGTTTTTGGCAAACTTTCTTTAGGTGGAAACTATGCGGGAAGCCTTGACGATACTTTAGGTCTAATTCCACAAACTCTCAATGGAAAAGGCAGTTTACAGCTTGACAATGGAAAACTCGTTAATTTTAAAGGCATTCAAAAACTAAGCAAAATCCCGGGACTTGCTGCTTTGAATTTTGACAGCTTTGAGATTGACCACGCTGACCACACTTACACGCTTGAAAACGGAAAAATTCTTTTCAAAAATATTGATTACAAAGGAAAAGGCACAAATTTTAGTGGAAACGGCTGGGTTTCGCTTGAAAACAAAACGGATTTACTTTTGGGAACGACACTTTCAAAAAGCCTTTCCGACAAAGTTGACGTTGGAAAAATGCTCGGTGGAATTAATTCCGTTTCACAGTTTGGTGATGCCGTTCTGAAAGACAAAGACGGAAGAGTTAGTTTTGATTTCAGGATTGAAGGAGAAGTAAGCGACCCAAACGTGAGTGCTGATTTTACCAAACAAAAAAATAAAGTGAAAGAAATGGCTGAACAAAAACTCAGGGAAGAAGCCGATAAATTAAAGAAAAAAGCCACCGACGAAGCCGAAAAAGCTAAAAAGAAACTTGAAGACGAAGCAAAGAAAAAACTAAAAGGGCTTTTTAAGAAGTAACTTTTTATCGCTAAACAAAAAAATTAATTAAATAAAAAAAGCCATCATTTTTCAGATGGCTTTTTTGTTTCAACCTACTTTTTACAGTGTTCATCAAAAACAGAAATTAAATGGTTTGCAATTGCTTCTGCTCCATTGCTTTCAATGTGTCTTCTTTCCAACAGGTGAACAAGTTCACCATCTTTAAAAAGAGCCATTGCAGGCGAAGAAGTTGGATAACCAATAATGTAGCTTCTTGCTTGTGTAGTTGCTTCCAAATCTTGTCCAGCAAAAACAGTTACAATTTTATCGGGCAAAATCTTGTGTGAAAGTGCAAGGTTTATCGCAGGTCTTGCTTGTCCTGCTGCGCAACCGCAAACAGAATTAACTACTAAAAAAACAGTTCCTTCAGAGTTTGATAAAACTTCATCAACCTGCGTTGCTGTTTTTAATTCCTGAACCCCAAGTTTTGTAAGTTCTTTCCGCATCGGAGCAATTAATTCTTCATCGTAAGGCATTTTTATTCTTTCGTTTTTAGGTTTTTAATTTTAAAAATTTATTTTGAAGTTTTCCTTAATCTTCAAATCAAAGTTAATCAAAAAAAAATTTAAGTCAATCTTTTAAGTTTTGCTTTGAACTGCTTGTTTGATTGCTTAAATTTTTTTAAGTAAATCTTTTGAACGTGTTTAAGAACTTCCGCTAAAAAGAGACTTTAAAAAATGATTAAAAATCTTACTGAATTTATCGCTCTGCTTCGCAAAGAAAACGAAATCGTTGAAATCTCTGCTCAGGTTAATCCTTACCTTGAAATCGCAGAAATTCACAGACGTGTTATCGCCGCTGAAGGTCCGGCTTTGCTTTTTACAAACGTTCAGGGAAGCACTTTTCCCGTTGTAACCAACCTTTTTGGAACACAAAAAAGAGTTGAGTCAGCCTTTGGAAAAAAGCCTCAGCAACTCATAAAAAATATTGCAGGACTACCTGAAAAACTGTTTCCGCCAACTCCACAAAAACTTTGGAAAGAAAAACAAATATTTTTTGATTTATTAAAAATTGGCTTGAAAAAACAAAAAAACGGAAGTGTTACAGAAGTAACACAAGTTCCACCCAAAATGAAAGATTTACCTTTACTGACAAGTTGGCTTGAAGACGGCGGAGCTTTTGTAACTTTACCACTTGTTTACACGGAACACCCTGAAACCAAAATGCACAACTTGGGAATGTACAGAATTCACCGTTACGACGACAAAACAACAGGAATTCACTGGCAAATCGGAAAAGGCGGAGGTTTTCACTACGCAGTTGCGGAAAGCCGAAATCAATCTTTACCGATGAACCTAAACATTGGCGGTCCACCTGCTTTGATTTTGAGTGCAATCGCTCCTTTACCTGAAAACGTTGGTGAGCTTTTGCTGACTTCTCTGCTTTTAGGAGACAAACTTACTTTGTGTGAAAATCCTGCCGGAACTTTACCTTTAATTTCAGAAGCAGAATTTGTTGCTGTTGGAAAAGTTCCGCCTTTGAAAAGACAACCTGAAGGACCTTTTGGCGACCACTACGGTTACTACTCTCTGCAACACGATTACCCAATTTTTGAAATTGATGCAATTTTCCATAAAAAGAATGCAATTTTTCCTGCAACAATTGTTGGTAAACCAAAACAGGAAGATTTTTTTATCGGTGATTACCTGCAAGAACTTCTAAAACCGCTTTTCCCTCTTGTAATGCCTTCTGTAGTTGATTTGTGGTCTTACGGCGAAACCGGTTACCACGCTTTGACTGCTGCCGTTGTAAAAGAACGCTACACAAGGGAAGGTTTAGTCAGTGCTTTCAGGATTTTAGGTGAAGGTCAGCTTTCACTGACAAAATTTTTACTGTTAACCGACAAACCACAAAACCTTAAAGACTTCAAAAGTTTATTGGTTTACATTCTTGAAAGAACTAATTTTGCGAAAGACCTTTACATTTTTGATAATCTTTCAATGGATACTTTGGATTACTCGGGACCTTCCGTCAACAAAGGAAGCAAAGGAATTTTGGCAGGTTTCGGAAAACCGGTTCGTGAACTTCCAAAGGAAGCACCAAGCCTTGAAGCGTGTTCAGGTTTGGTAAACGATGTTTCACTTTTTTGTGCAGGTTGCCTTGTTGTTGAGGGAGTTAGTTACGGAAAAAATCCTGCCTTAGCTCAGGAAATTACAAAAATTGATGCCTTAAAAGATTTCCCTTTGGTAGTTTTAGCAGACTCCGCAAAAGAAACTACACGCACAACTTCACGATTTTTGTGGACGGTTTTCACAAGGTTTGAACCTGCTGCCGATATTTGTACAAAAAGCTCGTTTATCCGCAGAAATTCAATAGTTTATGAAAATCCAATCGTGATTGACGCAAGAAAAAAAATACCTTACCCGAAAGAACTTTTTTGTGATGAAAAAACTGCAAAACTTGTTGACAACCGTTGGAATGAATATTTTCCAAATAAAAATGTAGAAATGGGCGAAAGCGGCAAAGCTCACCTTGACAAATAAAAAAAAAGCCAAACACTTTCCCTTTGTGCCTGGCTTTTAACAAAAAAAACGAAAGTTTTTTACAAAACTGTGGTTACACTTGGCAAAAGGCTTGCCAAAACAAAAGGTAACACTTTTTCAAGTTTAAATTCAAAAGCTAAACAATCACTGAAAATTTGGAAATTAATAATTTTTCTTTTTCAAAAAACGATAAACTATTGGCGGGATAAAAATCAAAAAAACGAAAAAGGTGTGAAAAACGTAGTAAACAAACAAAGTTAGGAGCAGGCTTAAAACTAAAATCAAAACACTAATGAAAAATGCTTTCTTTTCTAAATCCATTCCTAAAACTTTTCCTGCTCAAACAATTCACTCAAAACAAGTTCAAAACCTTCAAGAACTTTTCCACCTGTCAAAGTTTCTTCTTTTGTTAAAACCTGAATTGATTTCAAAGACTCGTAAACCGTAACAGTTTTTGTTTTTGGGTCAACAACCCACAAAAGTTCCGTTCCTGCTTCAAAATAATTTGTGATTTTTGTAAGCATTTCGGAAACCGTGTTGCCTGGTGAAAGAACTTCTACAACAAGGTCCGGAGAAAGTTCTAAAAACTTGTTCCAATCTTTTGTTGGACACTCTCTAAGTTTTTTTTCGGAAACGTAAGCAACGTCAGGAGCCTGAACTGTGTCTGGAT
>JADZEA010000210.1 GCA_020850775.1 bacterium | reverse complement strand
TTGGTTCCAAGCCTTTCACGTAAAAAGCGCCTGGATTACGAATCATCGGAGCGATGACGTCGCCTTTTTCAAGCATAAAAGTAGCTCCAACTCCTGTTGCTTCTTCACCTCTTCCACCAAAAGCTCCGCCAATAATTTTACTCTGACGGTAAAGTGAAATTATTTTTTCATCAACTCCGCGTGAAAGAAGCATAAAATAATAAATCTTTAGCTTTTGCGCTTTTGTAAGGCTTGTTTTGGTAGTAATTTTTAGTTCTTCGGAAATTTCAGGCAATTTGTACATTAATTTTTTTTCCTTTTCTACTTTACGTATTTTTTAGCAAGCCCAAGTTCCAACATTTGTTGGTTGAGTGAAACTTCTTCGCCGTCAACAAAAATGTAAGCTAAATACCTTCCGTAAGCTTCTTTTTTGTCTTTTTCAGTTTTAACAATAATTTCTTTTCCGCCAATTTTTGCAGTGAGCCATTCAGTAGTTTTTATTCCTGCTTTGTACTCTTCGCTGTCGTGAGAACGTCTGTGAGTTTCAGGTGCGTTAATTTCTGAAAGTCTGAAACGGAAATTCGCGAAAATCTCAAAACCCAAGTCTGTTTGAACGTCAATCGTGTCTCCGTCAACGACACGAAGAACTTTTGCTTTGTAAGTGTACATTTTTTTCTCCAAAATTAAAGTTCAAAGTTAAGTCTAAAATTTTGTGAACTAACCTAAAATTTTTGCCACAGTGTAAGGAAGTTCTAACTTGTAAGCGGAGTTTTTCACACGTTTCAGTACTTTCTGAACGGTTTCCTGCGGAATGCCGGCAACTGAAAGCGTTTCAGGTTTTTCCGTTTTTTCCCAGATTTTCAGAACGATGTCAGCTTCCCGGTAAGTAAAACCCAACTCAGCTTCATCGGTTTGAGCCTGCCACAAATCGGCTGTCGGTGGTTTTTCAATGATTTTTTCAGGGATTTTTAAAAACTGTGCAAGCACTCTGACTTCGGTTTTAAAAAGGTGTTCAATCGGCTCAAAAATTGAACCTTGGTCTCCACAAATCGTGAAGTAGCCAAGGTAATTTTCGCTTAGATTTTCAGTTCCGCAAACAATCCCGTTAATTTTTGTCGCAAAATCAAAAAGATAAATCATTCTCATTCTTGCACAAAAATTTCCACGCCTCAAATCGTTTGGCTCTTCAAGTTTTTTAAAAATATTTTCGTAAGCCGAAAGGTCTTTTGTAAAAAAATTACTGGCGGGAATTTCATTAAAAACAATTGTTTTGTCTGCGTCTTCGCTACTTTCTTTTGAACTTGTTGAAGAAGGCATTTTCAGACAAAAAACGTTTCCTTTTCCGATTGCACGAACCAAAAGCGTGCAGGCAACGGAACTGTCAATTCCACCTGAAAGTCCAATCACTGCTTTTCGTGCTAAAAAAGGTCTTTCGTCAAAAAATTTGCGGATTGCTTTGGTGATTTTTTCCGTTTCAGTTTCGGGATTGAAAGCCTGAAAAATTTTGTGTGTTTCCATCTTTTTGCTTTGCCAAATTAATTTTTTGCTCACGAATTTAGCTAAAAAACTTGTTTCAGACAAGTTTAAATCAAAAAGGCAAAGTAAAAATTACCTTGCCTTTTCACCAAAACCACGAAAAAATCTCTTTACAAACAACTTTTTACGGGCTGACCGTTACAGGAAAATCAATGTCAACGTCTGTTTCGTTGCTTTTGTCCGTTCCGTTTTTAGCTGTTCCGTCGTAGTGGCTCAAAATCACGTTAAAGAAGCCTGAAACTGTTGCTGTTTCGTTGCTCGTTGCAAGGTCAAAAGTTAAACCTAACGGAAGGTTGTTTGCGTCTTTATCAAAGTTGCTGACTGTAATTTTTCCTGCGACACTGCCTTTTGCTTCGTAAAAAAGCTGGTGAACGTTGCCTTCTTCTTTTACTTCTTCAGCGATGTTTAAAACCGGGTTTTTACTTTCGTCAAAAAGAGAAATTGAACCTTTGTAAGTTTTGTTCGCCTTCAGAAGCAAAGTTTCAATCGTTGGGTTGTTTCCGCCGCTTCCGTCAAGGTCTTTGAAAGTTGCTTTCACTGTGTCCGTTTCGCTGACAAGCTGAAGCGTAACAGTCGTGATTAGTTCCTGGTCGTTGTTGTTGTTTGTGTTTTTTGGGTCGTCTTCGCAAGCTGAAAATAAAAGCGAAGTAACCACTGCCAAAGAAATTTTAGTAAACATTTTTTTTATCTTTCAAATTTTTAAGTTAATTTTTTCCAAAAGGAATTTGCACTTTTAAAACAATGTTTCTCCCTGCGTCATCAATAAAATACCTGTAACGGCTCAGGTAATCGCGGTAACTTGTGTCAAAAATATTTTTCACGCTAAAACTCACTTCTATTTTTTGAGAAGCGAAGTTCAGTTCAGTTCCGCCACCAAAATCAAACAAAGTGTAACCTTTTGGTGGTTCTGTGTAGTCAACATTTTTTGGAAATCTCGTTTGTTTTCGTACAAAATTTCCGCTGAACTCAAAGTAAGAATTCGTTAAGTTGTAAAAGTTGGGCAAACTAAAAGTGTTTGCCAGTTTCAAACGGTCAGAAGGCATTAAAAACAGAGGCTCGTTTGTATCGGTGTTTGTCCCGAAAACAGTTGAAAAATTTGCACTTAGTTCGTAAAAATCTGTCAGTTTTGTTGTAAAAGTGCCGTCAAAGCCCCGCAAAACTGCTTCTGCCTGTTTGTAACGAAAAGTCGGAAAAGCACCTCTGACCGTCAGCGTTGGAATGGAATCCGGAAAAAGAAAGATAAAATTTTTCATTAAGTTGTTGTAAAAACTAATTTCAAAATTGTTTTTTTCGGTTTTGTATCTGAAAGTCAAATCAGAATTAAAACTTCTTTCGTTTTTCAGGTTCAGGTCGCCAATTTCAAACTGTGCTGCTCCGTGGTGAACGTCGTTGCTGTAAAGTTCGTTAAGGCTTGGAGGTCGCCAGGCTGTTCCGAAGTTTACCAAAACAGACAAGTTTTCAGTAAAATCGTAAGCTGTTCCCAAAGCAGCTGTAAAGTTTTTGCAGGTGTAAATTTTTTCAGCAATGTTTTTAAAACTCAAAGGAAAAACCTTGACCCAACGAAAATCGTAACGCAAACCAAGGTTCGCTGTGAGTTTGTCTTTTGAAAAGTTCTCAACTCCAAAAATTCCGCCGTTGTAGGAACGAAAGTTTGGAATTATCACAACTGCACCGTTACGGATGTTTCCTTGCCGCATTCCGCTAACACCCAAAGTTCCCCAAAAATTTTTGGCTGGTTTGTGTGCGAACTTCGTTTCCAAAGTGTGAGTAGTCAGAGTTAGTTCAAAAGATGGTTTGTTCAGAACTTCAAGCGAATCGCTGTAAGGTTTGTGTGCGTCAAATTCTTGTCTGTGGTTTTTTTGGAAACCGTACTGCGTTTCAATTTTTCCGTACCAGAGTTTTTGCTGAGTTTTTAACGTAAAAAGATTGTGAGAGATTTTTTGTTTTGGTGGTAAAATTTCGTAAGAAAAATCGTAGTCAACCAAAGGTTTTCCCGTTTCAATTGCTTTTTGTAAATCGCTGACGTTTCCGATGTGTGAACCTTTGTAAATTCCGAGTTCGGTTCCAAAATGGCTGAAGTGGGTTTCAAATTTTTGATAACCAAGTGTTAGTGAGTAGTTTTTTTCCTCAAAGCCTGAGTTGGCAATTACGAAGTCCGGAGTTTTTGAACTGCCTGCTTTTCTTAAACTTCCCTGAAATCGCCAGCCAAAGCCATTGTAACCTTGCAACATTAAAGAACCTGAGGCTTGTCTGTTGTTTGAAAAAGCATCAAGCAAGATTTTTCCGCTCAAAGATTGTTCTGTTGGAAGTTCAGCAGGTTTCACACTAACAACTCCACCAATCGCTCCTGAGCCGTGTTCAACACCTGCTGCACCTTTCAGGACTTCAATTTTTGAGATTGAAAAAGGGTCGATTTCGGGAGCGTGTTCTCCGCCCCACTGTTGACCTTCCTGCTGAACTCCGTCGTTTAAGAGAAGGATTCTTTGGCTGTGCAGTCCGCGGATTACAGGTTTTGAAATTGA
>JADZEA010000209.1 GCA_020850775.1 bacterium | reverse complement strand
GTACCACTCAACGATAAAACGATGGTTTGTCGTGTCGTGATACTTGTAAATGTGTCCGTTTTCGCCATTTTGGTTATCCCAAAGGTCTGTCCAAAATGCACAAACCATGTTTGAAAGATTGTCCTGGCAAGGTAAATCCTGGTTTTTCCACTGAACTCCGTTGTTTGAACCGAGCATCACAAAACCATCCGTGTTGATTGAAATGTAACCAAAATCCTGACCGTAAAATTTGAAGGTAAAAGGCAAAAACGTAATTACCGTTTGGTCTGAAACTGAACCCGAAAAAGGAACTTGTGTACCAACTCCGTTTGCCGGCGGAGCAATTTCTTTCCAGTTGTAAACCGGAGCTTCAAGGATGTTTGTGTCTGCGTTTTCAATCATTCTGTAACCGTGAGAATCAACTTCTGAAGGGTCTTCAGGGAAAAGTTCTCCAATCGGAATCAAAAATGGAATCGAAAAAGTATGATTGTAAGGGCTTGTTACAGTTGCGTAAAGTTCAAATTCAATCGGGCCTTTTGGAAAGTTTGCAGGAACAAAAACCTCAAAAGCATCCGTCAAATCGTAACCACCCAAAGAATCAGGTAAAATCGCAGAAGTGTAAGTTGCGTTTGCGTCTGTGATTGAAATCTGAGGGTTTGAGCAAACAAGGATTGCAGATAAATTTTCGGCTTTTCCCCAACCATTATTTTTCAAAATGACTTTTACAATTGCTGTTTCGCCGGGGTCAAGGTGGTTCGGATGGAAAGTACTTCCGTAGTCAATCGTTACAACGTCTTCGTAAGCCAAAACCGGAGTCGCAATCGGAATGTTTACGTGTTCAGTCCAGGAATTTCCGCCGCTTGCAGTCATTGTCAGAGTTACGTTAATTGCGTGAAAATCAACGTAAGTAGGTGCAACTTGAAGTTGAAAATTTGACGGCGGTTGGACTACTCCGTTTGAAGCGATGTTTCCGTAAGAAATTTGATTTTGCAAAACTGTTACAAGCGGGTCGTTTACAGAAATTGAAGCGACGACGTTTGAAGCAGTCTGGCTTCCGTAGTTGTGCAAAACGAGACCAACGTTTACAGTTTCACCGGGAGTAATCAAGCCGTCGTTGTTTCCGGTAGCGTCATTGATTAGAATTTGGTTGTAAGTTACGAACTGTTGTTGGTTTGTGATTGTGTAGGATTGTTGTTGAGGGATTACGTCTTTTCCTGCGACAGTGATGAAGAGCGAACTTCCGATTGTTGTGTTTCCGATTTGGATTGGAAGCTGCCCGACGATGTCAGTTTCACCGACAAAGTAAACGGAGCCGTCAGTTGTGTAAGCACAGACCTGAGCA
Organism: bacterium; assembly: GCA_020850775.1. GTDB lineage: Bacteria > CLD3 > CLD3 > CLD3 > CLD3 > JADZEA01. The sequence continues at coordinate 4,669 of JADZEA010000209.1, read as the reverse complement.
CCGCCAATTGGTTTTCCTGTTCCTGTTTCTGTAACAATTACGTTTGCAACGGAATTAGGAATTACTGCTGAAGGTGCTTGTAGTGTCATTGGTTTTGGAGTTGTAGTTCTCACGTTGAACTCTGCGTCTCCGAAAACGAGGAATTTTTCAAACTCTTGTTCAGTCGTGCTTCCTTCTCCAAGCACAGAAAACATGTACATTTTTCCGTAAGTCAAAGCTGAAGCGATGTGTTGGTGTCCGTACTTTGTCAGTGCATTGTAAAGCCCCAAATCAATTTTGTTGTTCCAGCTTGTGTGTGTGTTTCCTGTTGGTCCGACAAAAGAAGTTGCACCGCCAACGCTGTTTCCGCTTCCTCTGAAAAGCAGTGCTTCGCCAAGACAATCATTACTTCCCGAGTAAAGAGAAACTCCACAGCCAATGCTTGTAACAACAGGAGCCATGTTTGAGAGCGTCAGAGTGTTTGCGTCGCTAACTCCGAAACCCATTGCATTCCAGCCTGTAACCCAACCTTCGCCGCGGTAGTTTACGTAGCCTTTTCCGGCGTTCCAGGAATTAATAAACTGTGTTTTTTGGGCGCCGTTTTCAACAAAAAAGGTGTCAACACTTGTAAAGGCAAAATTGTCTAAAAGTTTTGTACGGACTTTGTTTTTTGTGTCTTTTTGGGAAACGTAAGCATCGTTTGCCGCTACTAAACCTTTTTTGTACCAGTCAACAGTTGGACTGATGAAAGGTGTTTTTTCATAAATTATTGTTTTGGTAACTGAAGTTTGGATTTTTTGTAAGTTTGTTGTGTTGGCGCTGTTTCTTGGAATTCTGCCAAAGAAAATATCAGGAAAATAATCTGTTCCAACAAGTGTTGCAAAATGGTTTTCATCTGAGTAGCCATTAGTCATGTAAACTGATTGGTTTACACCTTCGTCCCCGATAAACAAAACAAATTCCACTGAAGTTGGAGAATTGAAGTGGTTTAAAATATCTGATTTTAGTGCTGATTCTGTTGCAAACTGGTCAAGATTAATAACTGTAGTTTTTACGCCTTTTTGGTTTTTCCAATCTGCAAGTTGTTGGGCAATTGACATTGAAGCTTGTGGTGCGTAAATCAGGTAGTAACTGATTGGAGCGGTTGTAACTCCAAGTGTGTTGTAATTGATGACAGTTGATTTGTAAAGCTCATCAAAACTTTTCCCAACAACAGAAGGTTCAGTTGAAAGTGAATTTGTAAGGTTTACAGAATCGTAGTTCAGTGTGATTTCAATTTCTTTTGCAATTTCAAGTTCTTTACTTTCTGGGTTGTAACGAAAAGGGTAAACTTTTAATGAAACAAGCCTGAGTTCACGCAAGATTACAGGTTCACTGACGTTTCCGGTTTCGCGTGGAAAAATTTCGTTTGAGCTGTAAAATTTTGTGTCAAAATCAAAGGCATTCGTTCTTGGATTAGCTTCGTTGTCTTCATTTTCGTTAGCTTCGTTGTTTTGTGAAGGGAAAATGATTACGTTTTTCAGAATTTCTGTAAACTTTGGAACGACTTGCAAAGAAACTCCTGCTTGCGCCGGAATTGCTACAAAAGTTGAGAAAAACGGAAGTTCAGGTTTCCCGATTTCGCAGGTTAGTGGGAAGTCCTTTTCTTCAAAGCGAATAAATTTTTTCCCGTCTTTTTCAATTTCACTAAAAGGAATTTCAGGAACGTCCAGAGTAATTTTAGTTTGATTTAAGTTTGAGGCAGTAACTGTTGCGTAATCTTCGTAGATTAAAGTTTGTCCAAAAACAGAAGATAAAAGGAATAAACCTAACAAAATTCCTTGCAACGAACTAACTAACATTTTTTTCATTTACAAACCTCCCTTGGTTTTTCTAAGTTTTAGTTTTGAGTTTTGATTTAGTAAAAACAACAACTTTTAATTTAAGTACACAATTTTTTTTAGGCAATACTTTTTTTATTTCTTTTAAAGCCAAAGACTTAAACAAAATTTTATGGCTTTAACCACATAAAAATCTTTTGCTTAATTTTTGATTTTAGTGTTTATTTAAAGTGTAAATTTTAGGAAAACTTATGAATCCTGTAGAAATTATTATTAAAAAACGAAGCGGGGAAACTCTTTCAAAAGATGAAATTAGTTTCTTTATTAAATCGTACGTTGATGGAACTATCCCTGATTACCAAATGTCAGCACTTGCTATGGCTATTTTTTTCAAAGGTTTAAATGATGAAGAAACGGTAAACCTTACTTTTGAAATGCTTAATTCCGGTGAAACGATTGACCTTTCAGAGATTGAAAATTTTAAGGTCGATAAACACAGCACCGGTGGAGTTGGAGACAAAACTTCAATGATTTTAGCTCCACTTGTAGCAAGTTTTGGACTTCCCGTTCCAATGATGTCAGGAAGAGGGCTTGGTCACACTGGCGGAACTTTGGATAAACTTGAAGCAATTACAGGTTTCAGAGTAAACCTTAGCGTTGACGAATTCAAAAAAACGTTAAAAGAAGTTGGTTTCGCAATGATTGGACAAACCGAAAAAATTTGTCCTGCCGATAAAAAACTTTACTCGTTAAGAGATGTTACCGGAACAGTTTCATCAATTCCACTAATCTGTGCAAGCATTATGGGGAAAAAAATTGCAGAAGGAATTGACGGGCTTGTGCTTGACGTAAAAACCGGAAGCGGAGCTTTTATCCCGCAAAAATCTGAAACTCTGAAACTTGCAAAAGGACTTGTAAGCATTGGCGAACTTGCAGGCAAAAAAACAATCGCACTTTTGACCGAAATGAGCCAACCACTTGGAAAAAATGTCGGTAACTGGCTTGAAATCAGGGAATGCGTTGAAATTTTGCGTGACGGCGAAGGAGCAAAAGATTTAGTGGAATTAACTTTGGCACTTTCAGGAACGATGCTTTTTGTCGCCGGAAAATCTAAAACAATCAAAGAAGGAATTGAGCTTTGCAGAAAAAAACTAAAAACAAACGAACCTTTTGAACTTTTTAGAAAATCAGTAAAATTTCAAGGCGGGAATTTGGCTTTGATTGATAACCCGGAAAGCTATGAAAAATCTAAATTTGAGTTTGATTTTGTTGCTGAAGAAAGCGGTTTTGTTGAGAGTTTTAACAACTACGAAATTGGAATGGTTGCTGTTAGCCTTGGAGCAGGAAGAACCAAAACAACTGATAAAATTGAACCAAAAGCAGGAATGATTTTTCAGAAAAAAACAGGAGACAAAGTTCAAAAAGGTGAAACGATTGCAAGAGTTTTTACAGACCTTGAGAAATCAATTGAACCTGCAAAAAGCAGACTTGCAAAATCAGTAAAAATTTCAAAGTCTTACTCTCAAAAAAACGAGTTAATCCGGAATTTAATTGATAAAAATGGCGTTCACGAGTGGAACGATTTTTGTTAAAGCCAAAAAATTAAAGCTAAAATGCTTTAAAAAGGCTTTAGGAATTGAATTTTTTAACAAAACTAAAAAAAGGGAAAAATTAATGTCTAATGAAAAAAAACTCTCACGCAGAGATGCTTTAAAATCAATTGCACTTGGAACGGCAGGAATTTTAGCTGCTCCGATAGTTACAAAAATTACGGGAACAGATGACATTTTCAGGCTTACAGCTTTTGGACAAACAAAGGCTTACAAAGTAGTTGCAGGCACAAAAGGAGCGACTGTCAGCGGAAAAATTACTTACAAAGATAAAGTTCCAAAATCAGTAATGAAAAATGTTACAGCAGATTTTGAAGTTGCTGGAAAAGAGCCGAGAGTTTGGGAAGCATTGAACGTTGGAAAAAGTAACGGAGTTAAAGATCTTGTAGTTTTTATTGAAAATGCTGCTGAAGGGAAAGATTTTTCTAAAGCGGAATCAGTTCTTGACCACAAAGGTGCCGTGATGATTCCAAGAGTCGGAGTTATTGAACTTGTTGGTGGAAACGGAAAAATGATGTTAATTAACAGCGACCCGGTTTTACACCAGGTTCGTGCAATTGACCAAAAAGGCAAACAAATCAAAAACCTTGCTTTGCCAACAAAAGGAATGAAACTTCCTCTGACAGTTAAAGAAGCAGGAACAATTGACTGCGAATGCGCACCTCATCCCTGGGAAAGAGCTTACAGACTTGTAGCTCAAAATCCTTACTACTGCGTAACTGGCGAAGACGGAAGTTTTACAATTTCAGACCTTCCAAACGGAACTTACAACCTGAAAGTTTGGGGTGAAGGAATCAAAGAAAAAGGTGGAAAACTAATAAAATCAATTACGGTTTCAGGTGCAACGGTAACTGCAGATTTAGATTTAAAACTTACAGATTTGACAGACGAGTTAAAGAAAAACGCTTAAAAAATATTCTTTTGTTTTTGTTGAATTAAAGCCGTTTAGACCTGATGTTTAGACGGCTTTTTTTTAAGTTTTAAAATTGCCACAAAGCCTCAGTTTTTCGCTGATTTATTTTAACTTTTCTAAAATAGAATTGCAAAAATTTTAAAAATGTTTTTTGTTGTTCAAGGAAAAGTTTTTTTTACCACACACAATATTTTTCCTTAAATTTTTGCAAAAAGCACTTCTGATTTTTACAACGGATTTCTCTCTTTGAGAGTGAGGGACTTTTATTTTGTCTCTTACCTTGTGTGTTAAATTAAAAAAGAGGTTTTTATGAAAACCACGCCTTTGCTTTTATTTGATGCTTTCAG
>JADZEA010000208.1 GCA_020850775.1 bacterium | reverse complement strand
TTTTACTTTGCCAAACTTGTCCAAAGGCTGTTTTTTACTCTGAAACGCCAGGGACGTTTTGCGTCTTCACCTGCGTAAGCAACTCCAACTCTTTCACTTGCTAAGATTTCTGCTTCCGAAAAATTAATTTTTCTGTCTTCAATCCAAATTTTTTCGCCAAAAAGCCTCGTTCCCGTGTGATCAGTTCTAATTCCAAGTGCCAAAGTTAAAGTTCCCGGTCCTGCTGTTAAGTTCCGTTGGAGTTTTGCCATTTTACGTCTTTGAAGCATTGTTTCAATGTTTTCTGTTGGCTCAATTGCCCGGATTAAGACTGCTTGTGGAATTTCCGCAACGTTTGTAACCACATTAAAAAGATTGTACATTCCGTAACAAAGGTAAACGTAAGCTGTTCCGCCTTCGCAAAACATTGTTTCGGTTCGCTTGGTTCGTCTGTTTCCGTAAGAGTGAGAGGCTTTGTCTGTAATTCCTGCGTAGGCTTCAGTCTCAACAATCATTCCGCCGGTGATTTTTCCGTCAAAATTTGTCATTAAAAATTTACCGAGCAGTTCTTTACTGACTTGAACGACGTCGTTTCTTGTGTAAAAAGAGAGGTCTAATTTTTGCATTTTTTATTGAAGTTTAGTTTTTAGTTTTTCGCTTAGCTCAACAAAATCCTGGACAAAAATTCTTTTGTCATAATTTTTTGGATTGATTTCCAGGACTTTGTTAATCATTTTTTTAGCTTCTGTTTTGTTTCCAAGATTAAAGTAGCAAAGTCCTTTAAAGTACCAAAGTTCAATCCAAGCCTCAATTCCTGCATTTTCTTTACCAAAAGGTTCGTTTAGCAGTTCTTCAATTTTTTGGTAAACTTCTAAGGCTTCTTTCCACCGCTTTTGCAGTGTTAAAGTTTCGCCTAAGTACCAACGCGCATAAATGTCTTTTGGATATTTTATTAAAGTTTGATTTACGATTTTGAAAAAATTATTGTAGTCTTCTTCAGCCTGATAAATTCTGATTAATGCTTCAACAGAAACCTGGCTGCAAACCTCTCCGCCTTTTCCTGCACGTTTAATTTCTTCAATGCCTTTCTCTCTTGAATCTCCCAAAAAAATCAAATATTTCAAAGCACCAGCTTTTTTAGCACGCCAGTAGTGGTAAACTCCGGTTCCGTAGTAAGCATCGTCAATGTTTGGGTTGATTTCCAAGGCGGTTTCAAGAGCGTTCAGACCGTTCAGACCGTCCTTGAAAGCCTGAAAAAAGTTTCCCAAAGAGGCTTCACGAAGTCCTTTGAAGCCGTAAGCAGCGCCGAGGTACTGGTAACTTCTTGCGAGGTTAAAATTTTGGTCAATTCTTTTTTGTGCTTTTTCAATCGCAAGATTAATGTAGTAGTTGAACTGGTTTGTGAACTTCAGGTTTCTGTAGTCAGCCATCAGGTTGTGGAAAGTCGTTGCCATTAACAAGTAACCATTTGGGCTTTCAGTATCCATTTTGATAACTTTTCGGAAAGTGTTTTGTGCTTCTTCGTAATTTTCCAAAGACATTTGTTCAATTCCGGAAGCTATCATTTTAAACATTTCGGCTTCTTTTTCCTTGTAAGAATCAGCAAAAACCGAAGTTACAAAAATAAGTGTAAATAAAATATTTTTAACTGCTTGCACTACCATAAACTTTAACCGCTTTTCCCCATAAAAAAATGAAAATTAAAATAAAACCAATTCCAGTTCCAAAACTCAAAAGCCCTTCAAAAATTCCAATTTCCCGAATAAAAGAACGAACAGGAAAGGAAATTACAAGCGTGTAAGGAACAATGTAAGTCAGGATTTTTCGCAAAAAACCCTGGTAAATCACGTCAGGATTTTCCATAAATTTTTCAACACTCATCCGGATTTCCTGCAAAGGCTGTGCTTCAATGATTACAAAGGTTGGCAAAATAAAAATGAATTTCAAAGCAAACCTGACAAGGTAACCGTTGACCAAAAACGCAAAATAAATAAAAGTATTCAAAAAAGTAATTTCTACCGGAAGTTGGTTGATTGTGTAGATTAGAAAAATAGTTGAAGCAATTAAATTTCCAACACTTCCAAGACTAAAGTATCTGAAACAGCTTAGAAAAATTGATGAAATCGGGCGAATCAGATAAAAATCAAAGGCTCCGGTTCGGATAAGTTCCGGAAGTTCCCAACAGTTAAAATTTGAAACGCACATTTCAAAAGCGTCTAAAACAAACATTGTAGCAAGGAAAAAAAGCATTTCATTTTCTGTTAAACCACCAATTGAGCTAATTTTTGAGAAAAGGATTTTTACTCCGATAACGTGGGAAGTGTACCAAACAGCGTCAAGGAAAAACATCAAAGCAAGGTTTCCGCGAAATTCCATTTCACGTGTTACGCAGTTTGTAACGAAGCTTTTGTAAAGTCTGAAGTATCTGAGAATATTTTTAAGCAATTTTATTTCTTTCAAAAAATTACATCCCAACGCCGGTGTAAAGTTTGTTTCCTTTTTGCCAAAGAAGTTTGTGCAGGAAAAAAATAATTACAATCCAAACGAGTAAAATGCCAATACCAAAAAAAATCTGTTCTGTTTCAATTTTTCCGAGTAAAATCTGGATTGGAAAATACAAAACATACTTAAAGGGAAAGTAAGAAAAAATCTCAAAAACTTTTTCAGGGAAAAAATCAAGCGGAACAATAAAACCACTGAGAAGGTTTAGCATAAAAGTTTTCATCACGATTACAATCCAGATTTCGTCAAGCCAAAACGAGAAGTTTGAAAGCAAAACGTCTAATAAAAAATTTGTGCAAAGTGATAGAAAAACTAAAATTACAAAAAGCAAAAGCTGAAAGTGCGAAACTTGAAAATCTAAAAAAACTTGTGGAAAAGCGAGCCAGACGATTGCAAAAGTGATTAGTGAAGTTAGAAGTTGAATAATTTTTCCGCCGAGAAACGTAAAAAAATTGTATTCGAGGTAACTCAAAGGGTAAACTAAAAATTTTGAAAGTTCACCAAGCCGAATTCCGTTTCCAATGACAATTCCAATGCGGTTTGAATCTACAAAAACAAAAATGAAACCTGAAAAGAGGAAGTAAAGAATCATTTTTTCAAGGGTGTAGCCATTGATTTCTGAAACTTTTGAGCAGGAAAAAATTGTTTTCCAGAGTAAAAACTGGATTGCAAAAAAAGTCCCTCCTGTAAGGAAAAGTTTTAGGAAAAACGAGGTTCGGTACTCAAAAACCTGATTAATTTTTGTTGTAACACAACGGGAATAAACATTGATTTTACTCAATTTACTTACTTTCTCTAAAAATATTTTTAATGATTTCCTCTATGGAAATGTCTTTGATTGTGATGTCAACAATTGGAAAATTATTGAGAAGTTCGGAAGCAATTTTAGTTGAGTTTTTACGTTCAACTTTAATTTCAACTTGCAGTTCGTTAGAGTTGAGAATTGTTCCAAAGTTTGTGAATTTTTCGAGTTCAACTTTGTTACCAAGTGTTGCAGAAATTACTTTTTCATTTGCATATTTTTTAATTACACCTTCAAGTGAGCCGTCAAACTGCAAAATTCCTTTGTCAAGAATTATCACTCTTTTACAAAGAGTTTCTATGTCATCCATGTAATGGCTTGTCAAAATTATTGTAGTTTTAGCCTGAGAATTGTAAGTTTTTAAAAATTTTCTGATGGATTCCTGAGCAAGAACGTCAAGCCCGATTGTTGGTTCATCGAGGTAAAGCACTTTCGGAGAATGTAGCAAAGCAGCGATTAGTTCAGCTTTCATCCTTTCGCCTAAGGAGAGTTTGCGAACTTGTGTGTAGAGTTTGTCTTTCATGTCTAAAATTTCAGAGAGTTCAGAGACAATTTTTTTGAATTGTTTTTCTTCAACTTCATAAATTTCTTTGAGCAAAAGGAATGAATCGTAAGCTGGTAAATCCCACCAAAGTTGGTTTTTTTGTCCCATCACGACAGAAAATTGTTTTTTCAAGGCATTTTTTCTTTCCCAGGGTTTGTAACCTAAAACTTCAGCGGTTCCTGATGTCGGGAAAATTATTCCGGAAAGAATTTTAATCAGAGTTGTTTTTCCTGCACCGTTTTCACCAATTAAGCCAACAAATTCTCCGTTACCAATTGAGAAATCAATGCTTGTCAGAGCATTTTTTTCAATTACTTCCCTATGAAAGAGGGATTTTAACGAACCTGAGAAACCGGGTTCTTTTTTATGAGACTTATAAGTTTTTGTTAAATTTTTAACTTCAATAGCCATTTTACTCTAAAATTTTGGTTGTAAAATATAACTCAAAGACACTAAGTAAAAAAGTAAAAAAAATAAAAAAAAAGTGTTGACAACCATTTTTAAAAAGATTAGATTTTCTCTCAAATTTTTTAAATTTAATTAAAGGAAACAAAAATGAAACTTCTGAACAAAATTTTAAATGTTGCCTTAGTTGGCAGCTTGAGTATCAGTTTTTTCGCTTGTAGCGATGACACAAGTAAAGTAAATGAAAAACAACCGATTGTAAACTTAGATTTTCAAAATCAAGTTTTAGAACTTAATGCAGGAAATCAATTTGTTTATTCAAATGTCAGAATCTTTAATTATTTGAGTAAGAAAAAAACTGCAGGAAATGATAACGTAAACAATATTGAAAATTGGGCAAGTTCCGGAATGCCAAATGCTTGTTTTACAATCAATGAAGTTGCTGTTGACAGTTTACACGACACAACTCCAAGATTTGTTCCGCCTCATCAGGTCGTTAATGATAACTATACAGAAATTACTTTTGCAATCGCTCCGGGCTACTACGATATCCTTTTAAATATGGATGTTGATGACGCAGATTACATCGAGGAACCAAATGAAGTTGGTTTTATTATATTTAGCCTTAGTGGTGCTACCCCTCCAAGAACAGATATTTTCCTTTTCCACCAAAAAAATAATCAGTAATTTTTTGGGCCTTCAAAATACCAAAGGAGAAAGGTTAGTCTTTCTCTTTTTTTTTAGAAAAAAAATAAAATTTAATTTGCTTAATGGAATAATCCTTATTAGATTTTGCACGGACTAATTTTACAGGTAAATACTAATGGGCTTTATTGACAGGTTTGAGGTAAAAAATATTTTTAGATATTTTCTTAATAGAAAAAGGCTTCCTAAATCTGTTAATACCATTGATATTTATGAAAATCTACCATCATTTCTTTATCATTACTATGAAAACGAAATGTCTTTTTCTTCTTTTATTCAAGCAATCAAGAAAAGATTTCCACCTAAAACTGATTTTGAAAAAGAGCTTATTGAGAAGTTAGAACTAATTCCTTACAAAGCAGATTCTTTAAATCTACTTAAAATATCCAATCATCTTACAAAACTTGATAAAGCTATTAACACAACAAATGACATCTTAATTAAAAATCATTTGATTCTTGCGAAACTCTGGGTTTTCACTTTTAACTGGCTTGAAGGAGCAAAATCTTTTATTATGGAAGTAGAAAATTATCAGGGTTTTAATGAATATGAAAAAGTTTTAAGAACATTGAATTCAGCACCTTTTTATTTAGGCAGCTTTGAAGAAATATCACAAAGAGAAAATTTTTTAGATTTATTGAAAAATTTATTAGAAAATCCAATTGTTAAAGAGTATCCTGTTTTAGAGCTTAAAATCATTTATTACCTTGCACTAAAAAGAAAAGGAGAAAATGTTAAAAGTGATTTAGATTTTAATCTCTTAATGAAAGCTAATTTAAATCATCCGGAAATGACAAGAAGCCTTAAAAATAAATATTACAATCAATTGGCAAATTTTACGAGACAACAAGGCTATTTTACAAAATCTGTTGTTTATTCTTTTCAGGCTTTGGAACTATCCGACACAAAAATCCGCGAACTTGAAAATTATCTTGGGATTATTGGTGATTTAATTTTAATGGAGCAGTTTGAATTAGCACAAGACTTTTTTAATCAATACATCAATTCCAAAAAAAATGAAATTACTTTTTACCCAAAATTGGCACAGAAAATTGCTTTCCTTAGTATTAATATTCAAAATGGATTAAAAAATTGGGAGAAGTTTTTTAATGAATGTGATGAATACTTAGCTCTTTATCCAAAAGAAGAAGGTACAATTTTATTTTTTAAAGCCAAAGCTTACACTGAGCTAATGGACATAGAAAACTTTACAGAAATTTACCATAAAATCTCATCTGAATTAAATAACTCTCTTTTTTTTAGTGTCAAATTTCAAGCTTTTTACAAGCAGGAAGTTCTTAAAGATTTAGCTGGAGCAATTGAAATATTAAAAAATTCAAAACAATATTTTACAGATAAAAAGCAAGATTTGTATTCAATAAATGAAACACTTGGAAACCTTTATCTTAAAATTGGTGATTACCAAAATGCTTTTATAATTTTTCAGGATTGCAGAACAATAGCTTACTCACTTTTTGATGAGTTTACAAAAGAGTTTTTTGAACTTTCAGAACACATTAAAAATAAGTCAATTCTTGATTTGCTAAACACTGTCTTGCAGAACAGCTATAAAATACAACTTGTTAAATCTGATTTTTTGTTAGATAAACTCAACTCAATTATTTTGCTGCAAAATGAACAACTTGAAAAAGCAAACGAACACATAAAAAGGGTTCAGCTCTTCAAAAATGATTATTGGAGTACCATTGCTCATGATTTAAACAACCCTTTTACAATCATAAAAGGTGGTATTGATATTCTCAAAATGAAGTTAGAAGAAGAATGTTTAATTACAAATTCTTATTTGGATGAATTTGCACAAAAATTATCAATAAGTATAGAAACTTCGCTCCAGCTTCTTGAAAACATAAATGAAATCATAAAACTTGAGGATAACAAACTACAATTAAAATTGTTAAGTGCAGATTTAATTAATGTAGCAAAAACTGCTTACGAAAATATTGACGATGGAACCGAAAAATTTCAAAACGTAAAATTTCACTTTGAAAACACTCTGAATGATAAAGTTTTGCTTGACGAAAAATTGATTCTAAGGGTTTTTATCAATCTTTACACAAACGCAATTAAGTTTACTGAAATTGGTTTTGTCAACATTTTTATCAGTTCTTTAAATGATGAGTATGCTTTAGTTACTGTTTCCGATACAGGACGCGGAATCCCAACCGATAAGTTTGACATAATTTTTGAAAAATATGGGCAAGTAGAAAAAGTAGCGCTGCGTGGCGTAAAATCAAGTGGTTTAGGACTTTATTATTGTAAGTTGGCGATAGAGGCTCACGGCGGGAAAATTTGGGCTGATAAAAATGATAAAGTTGGAGCTACTTTTAAATTCCAAATTCCTAAAAAAAAATAAAACTAATCCTTTACTTATCACCTCTGTTTGAATTGTTCCAATAAAACTGTGTCAAACCATTTTCCGAGCCAATTTTAATAAAATCTACGTCCCAAATCAATGAAAACAAGTTTTTACTTGGAAGTCCGTCTTCTTCTCTGTAATGAATCCACTTGTTTTTTGCCAAAATAAATCTGAAAAGTCCTTCGGAAGTTGCAAGCCAAACATTGTAAGAATCAACTAAAATGTCTCGGATTTCCTCACCACAAGGATACCTGTGAGTTGGTAATTGTTCAACATTCCCACTTTCCAAACTCATCCTAAAAACTGCCGTTTCATTGTTCCAAAACAAAAAATTTCCATTGCTTGTTAAGTTGAAAACCGGATTTTGGACTAATTGGTTTGTTTTTTCACCAAAACTTGAGTAGTGCAAAATTTCTTCACTTTTTCTGTCAAAACTATAAATTCCACACTCCGAAGCAAGCCAAACTTTTTCCTTTTCAACAAAGATTTTATAAAATTTTTTGCCTTTAAAATCAGAGTTTAAAAACTTCTTGTAAACAAAGGTTGCATTCGCGTCAACAACAGAAATTCCATTTTCAGTTAAAACCCAAAAGTATCCGTCAACATTGGCAAAATCATAAACCAAAGAACCACAAAGTCCCGACGCTTCGGAAAAATATCTCCAAAGTTTTGAGTCTGTTTCGTAAAGCAAAAGCCCGTCAAAAGTCCCGAACCAAAGGTTGTTTCCAAATTTACGAACTTTTAAAAGCCTGTCATTTTTTATTGCAATGTTAAACCTTTTTTCAAAATAAGTCCATTCTTCACTCTCAAAATCAAGAATTGAAAAACCTTGCCGTTCGTGTTTTTCTTCAAACCTGCTTCCTGCAACAACTTGATTTCCATCGTAAAAAATGCTTGTAACTTCCTTTTTCAGAAGCCCGGTTTTTTGTAATTTTAGAAACCTTGAAGTAATGTTTCCAATGCCAAAAAGGTTTGAGTTTGTTCCAAAAAATACTTTTCCATACTTGTCTTTGAAAAAAAATGTGATTTGATACTTTTCAAATTGTGGTCCGCTCAATTGAAAATTATTTTCAAGATTGTAAGAACCTTGAAAAATCCAGCCGTTTTCAAGCTCAGGTTTTGTGTTTTCAGAAAAACCCTGCCACGAGAGGTTTTGTGGAAATTCCTTTGCAAAAGTCAGGTAACCTGCCCCGAAAATTGGAGTTGTGAAGTAAAAATTTTGGCTGAAAGTTGCAATTTCAAAATAAACATTGTTTTCTGCAAAGCCAATTTTAGAAATTAAAAATTGACTTTCATCAGAAACAGTCGGCACTTTGGGTAGAATTGTGTTTTTGGAAATGCTTTCGGTTTTGTTGTCTGTTTCGTACCAAACTGAAATTCCTTTGTCTGTTGAAACCCAAAGTGTTTGCGTTCTGTCGTCAAAAGCTACAACAAAAGCCTTGTTTCCAATTAATCCGTCAGAAGTTGTCAGAGGTTCAACAAATTTTCCTGTTCTTGTGTCGTAACGCTGAACTCCACCGTCAGTCCCAAAGTAAGCAAAATTCAGGCTTGAAGTAATTGAGTAGCAGTAGGAAACAGCGAGAGACGAACTCCAGTCACCAAACTTGAAGTAATCATTTCGTTGTTTTAGTTTTGCGTCAAACTGAGCAAAAATTATTGTTGAAAAAAACAGCAAAAAAACAAAAGTCAGCGATTCACTTTTTAGCCTTACTGAAAATCTGAAACCTTCAGGGCTGAGGAGAACCTTGAAGGTTTCTTCGTTAAATTTTTTGTTTAAAAGAAAATTTAAGTTCACAAAAATCCTTTAGTTACACTCTGTTTTGTTTCCGCTTGCGTTCCATTCAAAGCAAGTTTTGTTTTCAAAATGTTGCCCCTGAAAATTAACAACGTTGTAGTCAATTTCAGAACTTCCTGATTTATCAGCGTTTAGGATGATTTTTCCTTTGTAATCAAATTCAGCATTTTGATTGTTTAGTGTGTGAGTTGTTTCCGAACTGTAAAACAAAGTTAGTTTTCCACTCGGTTCAATTTTGTAATTCGCAAGGTATTTTCCATCTTTTTGCACTTGAGTTGTGTCGCCAAAAATATCGAACCAAATTCCAAAATTATAATCCATAAATCCGCCTCTTCTGTTTTTCAGTGTTGTGCAGTCGTAAAATTTTTCGCCATTAAAAGTGCTTCCTGTTGTTGTGGAAACTCCTTTTACTGTGGCAATTGCCTGAAATTTTGTGGTTTTGTCAAGTAATTTTAAAGTTACTGTTACTCCGTTCAGGTCTCTGAAAATTGTGGTGTCTTTGGCAATTTTTGTAAGTTCTAAAGTTTCTTTAACGATTGAGGGTAAACCACTTTCGTTTGGATAGTTATCCAAAACTACACCAAAAGTTTCAGTAACTGATTTTGCCTGTGCAATTGCAGCAGTAACATTTTCGTCTGTGCTTGTTGAAGGTACAGCTTCCATTTCCAAAACTGTTTTTGTGCTTGTTGAAGTTAAAGTTGAGCCTTCAATTTCTGTAACTTCAGTTGGAACTTCTGTCGTAGTGGTTGAGTTTTCATCGTCGTTACAGGCAAAAACTGTAACAACAAAACTTAGAAACAAGATTTTGTTTAGAGTTAGCATTTTATTTATTCCTTTGATTTGTGTGTTTTAAAAAAGAGTTTGTAAATTTTCTAAAAACAAGTGATTAATTTTCTTATCTTGGAAACAATTAATGTACCAAAGTTAATGCTGAATTTATTTCAAAGAAACACAAAAACACTGTGCAAAAAGGTACAAAAAAACAAAAACAGAAAGTAAAAACTTGATTAAAAATCCTTACGCTCACTTTGTTCACAAAGTTGAAAAACCTGCCCGTTACCTCGGTGGTGAATTTAATTCAATCGTTAAAGATTTTAATTCCGTTGAAGTAAGAATGTGCCTTGCTTTTCCTGATGTGTACGACATTGGAATGAGCCATCTTGGAACAAAAATTCTCTACTCAATTCTCAACAAAAACCCTAAAAT
>JADZEA010000207.1 GCA_020850775.1 bacterium | reverse complement strand
GGTAGTTTCCGTTCCCAAGCGAAGTAATTGTGTTACCGGAAAGGAAAGAGCCGTTGTGTCCGATTCTGAGTTCGGTTGAAGGGTCTCCAACAAAACCAGTCAACCAGTCGGAATTTACGTTGAAACAGACTTCAACGTTAGTTTGACCGTTGCAGTCAAGGTCGTAGTAAGAGATGTAGTTTGTGCCGTTCACGTTCAGCAAACTCATTGCAGTAGTTCCGCCCTGAGTAGCGATTGAGCCGAGAGTTCCGCCGTTTCCGGTAAAATCAGTTCCGCCACTTCCGTTGT
The DNA here is from genome assembly GCA_020850775.1 of bacterium. GTDB lineage: Bacteria > CLD3 > CLD3 > CLD3 > CLD3 > JADZEA01. The sequence continues at coordinate 11,961 of JADZEA010000207.1, read as the reverse complement.
TTGCACCGGTTCCGGGTAAAGCAGGGTTTCCGTTAGTGAAGGTTGGAGGAGAAGGTAAAAATTCAAACATTGTAACGAATACGTCGTTGGTTCCACCGGTAGAATTGAAAGATGTGTCAAAGGCATTTAGGGTAACAGGAAAAGTTGTAGCCGGAGTAATTCCCGTAAAAACTAATTTTCCACTGCTGTTTACATCAATTGAATAACTTAAATCGGAACCGTTAGAACCACCAAAACAAGTTGAATACAATAGTGAACTGCCGTTTGAATTAAGTTTGCTGAAAATGCAATCCTGGTCGTCACTAAGTGTTGCGTAAGCTCCGCTTGTAGTTGGATAGTTTATTCCTCCGTCATAATTGGTACCACCTGCAACAAAAATATTGTTTTCGTTGTCAAGAGCGATATTGTACAACCAATCGTAACTGCTTCCACCGATGATTGTGGAAAAAATGAGGCTTGTAGCATTAGAACTGAATTTTGTTACAAAGGCATCAACCCATCCACTGAAGGAAGTATCGTAGGCACCTGCAGTTGTCGGAAAACCTGTACTGTGAAAAGTTCCTGTGATTAATGCATTCCCATCAGAATTTATAGCGATTGATTTTCCTTCTTCACTTCCTGCTCCACCAAAATATGTTGAGTAGTCAAGCGCAGAGCCGCTCGTGTTAAATTTTGTTACAAAAATGCTACTTGAACCTCCATTAAAAGATGTTTGAAAAACACCTGAGGTAACCGGAAAATCAGAAGAATTTGTGTATCCGGAAATGAAAGCATTGCCTCCTGTACTAACAGCAACAGACCAAGGTTCGTCATAAATTCCAACTCCTCCAAAATATGAAGAGTAGCCAAGTGAAGCACCTGTTGAGTTGAGCTTCGTAAGCACAGCAGAACCGTTTGATGTTGTGAATGCACCTGCTGTAACAGGATAGTCACCGGAAATGGTAGCTCCTGTGAGGTAAACATTCTGTGAGCCATCCAAATCCAGACAGTTAATTTCATAGCTGTAAAAATCCATCCACGTACCACCGATTACAGTAGAAAAGAGCAGTGCGTTACCGGTTGAATTCAATTTTGTGATAAAACCATCTCCGTAGTTTTGGACTGTGTCATACGCACCGAGAGTAGTTGGAAAACCATCACGCGACATTCCCGAAACGAAAGCATTCCCTGAATCATTAACGTAAACAGAAAATGCCTTGTCTGACTGACTACCTCCAAGAAAGGTAGAGTAAACAAGCGAAGTGCCGGATGGATTTAGCTTTAAAACAAAGGCATCGTAATCTCCATTTTGTGAAACATCAAAAGCACCTGAAGTTGTTGGAAATTCTGTAGAGTAAGCTTCACCACACACAAAAGCGTTTCCAGCTTCGTTTAATGCAATTGAATTACCTTCATCCCAGAGTGTTCCGCCAATAAAAGTTGAGTAACCAAGCGTTGCAGCATTTAAAGTTCCTGCAGCAAGCAGGAAGGAAAACATCAATAACTTTGTTTTCATTTTAATCTGCCCTTTTAAATTGGTTAAAAAATATTTTTTTGTAAGTTAAAAAAAATCTTTGATTAAGGCAATTTTTTTTTACTGAAAAAAATGTGGTTACCTTACTTCCCTTAGCAAAACACTTCAGCCAAAATTTATTCAGACTTCATTCACAAGATTTTCCATAATGTAATTTTTTCGTTCAGGTGTGTTTTTTCCCATGTAAAATTCAAGGATTTTGCTAATGTCTCTGATGTGTTCAATTCCAACCTGGACTAAACGAATGTTCTCGCCGATAAACTGCCCAAACTCTTTCGGCGAAATCTCACCAAGCCCTTTAAAACGTGTAATTTCAGGTTGTTTCAGCTTTTTTAGTGCTTGCTCTTTTTCCTTTTCGCTGTAACAATAAATTGTAGTTTCCTTGTTGCGTACTCTAAAAAGTGGTGTTTCAAGAACGTAAACGTGTCCCTTTACAACTAAATTTTCAAAATAGTGAAGGAAAAAAGTTAAGAGCAAATTCCTGATGTGAAAACCATCAACATCGGAATCCGTTGCGATTACAACCTTGTTGTAACGTAAATCATCAATTGAATCCTCAATGTCAAGTGCTTTCATAATATTGTAAAGTTCTTCGTTTTGGTAAATTTGATCTCGTTTCATCCCGAAACAATTGAAAGGCTTGCCTTTTAATGAAAAAATTGCCTGCGTGTAAACATCGCGGCAACTAACTAAACTTCCACTCGCTGACTGTCCTTCAGTCAAAAAAATCATCGTTTGGCTTGCTTTTTCATTTTTATCTCCAAAATGAAACTTTGAATCTCGTAGTTTTGGAATTTTTATTGAGATTTTTTTTGCTTTTTCTTTTGCTTCCTTTTTTACGTCCTGGATTTCTTTGCGAATTTTTTCGTTGAAAGTGATTTTGTCAAGAATGATTTTTGCAAGTTCCTCGTCCTTGTACAGTACCAGTTCAACAGCTTTTTTGACCTCTCCGACAATCCAACCTTTGATGTCCGTGTTCCCAAGTTTGTTTTTCGTTTGCGATTCAAAAATTGGCTCTTTGATTTTGATTGAAATCGCACCAACAATTCCATCTCTGACGTCAACTCCCTGAAAAGATTTTTTTGAGTAATCGTTAATTCCTTTCAAAATCCCTTCACGAAAAGCACTCAAATGCGTTCCGCCTTCGTTTGTGTACTGTCCGTTTACAAAAGAAAAATAATTTTCGCCGTAGTTTACCGTGTGTGTGAAAGCAAACTCAATTTTTTCACCTTTAAAATAAATTGTGTCGTAGAGTTTTTCGTCCTGAACCTCGTTCTCCAAAAGGTCTTTTAAACCATCTTTTGACTGAAATTTCTCGCCGTTCAGGTAAAGTTTCAGCCCGCTGTTCAGGTAAGAGTAGTAAAGCATTCGTTTTTTCAGGAACTCTTCGTTAAACTCAAAGTTCGTAAAAATCTCTCTGTCCGGGACAAATTCAACTAAAGTCCCGTTAGCTTCGTTTGAATTTCCGTCCTTTTGGGAAATCAATTTTCCTCTTTCAAAGTAAGCTGATTTGAACTTCCCTTCACGGAAAGAAGTAACCGTAAACTTTTCTGAAAGTGCGTTCACGGCTTTTGTTCCAACTCCGTTCAAACCAACACTAAACTGAAAAACGTCGTCGTTGTATTTTGCTCCTGTGTTAATTGTGCTGACACACTCAACAATTTTACCAAGCGGAATTCCTCTGCCAAAATCACGGACAGCAATTTTTTTTGTTTGGTTATCAACATTCAAGTCAATTTTTTTCCCAAAACCCATAATAAATTCATCAATTGAATTATCTACAACTTCCTTAACCAAAACATAAATTCCGTCGTCCTGATTCGTTCCGTCGCCAATTCTTCCGATGTACATTCCCGAACGAAGCCGAATGTGTTCAAGCGATGAAAGGGTTTTTACTTTGCTTTCGTCGTAAACTGCAGCTTTATTTTCCTGAGCCATAAAATTCCTTTTTTAGTGAGCAACTGAAGTTTTGCAATTCAACACTCATTTTATTTTTCCAAACCTTAATCATTAAAAATGACTGATTGTTCCTCAAAACAAACGCCATTTTTTTCAAGTTCTGCCAAAATTGGTTCATAAATTTCAGGTAAAACAGGAATTTGGACACCAAAAGTTTTGATTTTTTCGCAAGCAACTAATTTTGCGGAAATTCCGGCAGTCAGACCAACTAATTTTGCCATACTTGAGACTTTGTCCGGAACACCGTAATCAATCAAAGTTGAAGTAATTTTTTCCCTGTAAGTCCCGAAATCAACTACAAATTTGTGGTAAAGCACTGTCAAATCCTCTTCGTTTTCTTTGTAGGAAAGTTTTTCAAGCAAAACACTCGTGAAAACGTCAATCCGATTTCCTTCAGGAATTTGGATTGGTTCCTCGCTAAAAAATCCTAACCATTCAAGCCTTTTCAGAGCATCGCTAAAAATTGGGTAACCTAAAAATTTCGGTAATTTTTCTCTGAGTTCATTTTTTGGAATTTTCGTAAGGCTTGCAAGGTAGTCAGTTTTTGTAAGTTTTGAACAGTCAAAAACCTCGCTTTCACTAATCAAACCAAGGTTTACGATTGTGTTCCAGGTTTCACTCCAGCCTACGTAACGCAAAGTTCCGCGATAAAGATTTTGCACTCCTTCAATCCCGTATTTTTCAATGTAAGGTAAAGAACTTCTGTTAATGTAAGTCTCAAGGCAACCAAAATTTGGGATTTCCACAAGCGACGTTTTTGTGAAAAGTTCCTTGTTTTCCACAGTTTCAGCCACACCATTTTTTAGAAAAGTTCCATTGCTTGAAGCGGCGCTGACAACACCACGCGGACTCCACGAAAATTTGTAACAGAAAGGATTTAAGGCAGATTTTGGAGCAGGAATTCCTCCGCAGTAAGAATAAAAATCAAGAATTTTCCCACCTTTAGCCTGCAATTTTTTGATGATTTTCATTGCTGAAATGTGGTCAATTCCCGGGTCAAGCCCGACTTCGTTTAAAAAAACCAAGCCTTTTTGTTTTGCTTCGGCGTCAAAAGTTTGCATTGCGTCAGAAACGTAACTGCAGGTAACAAGGTTTTTGTTGTGTTTCAGGCAAAGTTTTGCAATTTCAGGGTGAAAAGGTGGTGGAAGCAAACTCACAACCAAATCGTTTTGACTGACAAGCAAGTTTAATTTTTCCTTTTCGCAGGCAAAATCTAATTTTACGACTTTTCCGTTTGCAGAATTAGCTAAAAGTTGTTCTGCTTTTTTAGTCGTTTTGTCAACTGCGGTAAGGAAAATTCCTTCAGAATTTAAAAGATAATTGATTAATGGCTCGGAAATTAAGCCAACACCAATGACTAATATTTTTTTCATAAATTTTCAGAGTTTTGCTAAAAGATTAATAATTTCATTTTCGTAAGCGTGCCTTTTAAGTGTTTTCTTTGAGAAGACCAATTGTTCTCCATCGGCAACGACCTCAAAAACTCCTCCTGACGAAGGAATTAATTTTGGTTTAATTTTAAATTCTTTCTCAATTTCTGCTGCTAAATTAACAGCTTTTGGTTCGTAGTTTCAAACCGTGCAGTATTCAATTGAAATATTTTTCATTATTTTTTTCCTTGTGTTTGTGTTGTTGTGGTTGTTTTCTTTTTCCGAAAAAAGTTTGTAAACTTTTCCGGTGTAGTATTTTTATGGCAATTTGTGCAATCCTTCAGAACTTTGTCAAAGTAAAAGTGGCTGAGTTCAAGGTCTCTTCTTTTAGCAACCTCTGCAAGTTTTGCCAGGTGTCTGTAAAAATTTGCTTCCATCGTTTTGAACTTTTTTGAAAGTTTTGTTTCCATCACTTTTTTCTCGTCAAGCGTGAGTTTTGATTTCAGAACAAAGTTGTTCCTGACGTCCTGAGCAGTTTTTCTAAGCTGAACAAAATCTCCTTTAGCAAGATACCTTGTCATTTTTGCCATTGCACTATCAATTTTTACCATTTCCTGATGGTAAATTACCTTTTGTTTGCCTGACAGTTTGTAGTCTGCCTCCTTTTCCTGAGCAAAAACAAACCGGTTAAACGAGCAGGCAAACAACAATAGAATTAGTTTTGTGGTTAATTTCACCTTTTTCCCCCCAAAATGAAATTTTTAGTTTTTCTTAACGACCATTAATTAGGCATAAAATTAAAATAAATTTCTTTAGTAGCAAGTAAATTTTATTCTTACCTTAGATAAATTTTTTAAGTCAGTTTTTAATTTATCTAAGATTATGTTTTATCAATTACTTGACTGGTTACTTTCAATTGACACTGGTTTCAATGTCATCCGTTACATCACTTTCCGCTCAACGGCAGCAGCGATTACAGCTTTAATAATTAGTTTTGTTGCTGGTCCTTTAATTATTAATTCTTTAAGAAAAAGGCAAATCAAGGAAGAAATTCGGAAAGATGGTCCCGAAACTCACTTTAAAAAAGCAGGAACTCCAACAATGGGTGGATTGATTTTGCTCGTGAGTGCGATTGTTCCAATTGTTTTGTGGGGAAATTTGGCAAACAGGTACGTTTTGATTTTGCTTTTTGGCACGATTTGGATGGGACTAATTGGTTTTGTTGATGATTACATTAAAGTTATCAAGAAAAATAAACAGGGTCTCGCTGAAAAATCAAAACTTTTCGGGCAAATAACTTTGGGATTAATCATTAGCCTGATTCTTTACTACTATCCGGAACCAAACGTAAACATAACTCAAATTAACATTCCATTCTCTAAAAATTTGTCTTTTGACCTAGGTATTTTTTATATTCCGGTTGTTATTTTTATTATTGTCGGGACAACAAATGCTGTTAACCTTTCTGACGGACTTGACGGACTTGCAATCGGGCTTACTGGAATTTGCCTTTTCGCTTTTGCAGGAATCGCTTACGTTACAGGGCATTTTAACTTCAGCAACTACCTGAACATTCTTTTCATTCCAAGTGCAGGTGAACTGACTGTTTTTTGTGTCGCTTTTCTTGGAGCTTCGTTAGGTTTTTTGTGGTACAACTCGTTTCCAGCACAAGTTTTTATGGGTGATACAGGTTCTTTGGCACTTGGCGGAGCAATTGGAATCCTTGCTGTTTTGCTTAAAAAAGAGCTTTACCTTCCAATTCTTGGAGGTGTTTTTGTTGCTGAAACTATTTCAGTAATTATTCAAAGACAATATTTTAAATACACAAAACGAAAGTATGGTGAAGGAAAAAGAATTTTTAAAATGGCTCCAATTCACCATCATTTTGAAAAAAAAGGTTGGGAAGAGACAAAAGTTGTAATTAGATTTTGGATTATCGGTTTTTTGTTTGCTCTTTTGACGCTTTCAGCTTTTAAACTTCGTTAGAAAATTTCAGGAAAAAAATCAGGGTTTTAAAAAATGGATTGTAAGGATAAAAAAATTTCAGTTATCGGCTGTGCAAGAAGTGGAATTGCTGTTGCAAAACTACTTGCTAACAAAGGTGCAAAAGTTTTTGTAAGCGATTCTAAAGATGTTTCAAACTTCATTGGTGAAAAGCAAGTTTTTGACGTTGAAGGAATTGATTACGAATTTGGTTCGCATTCTGAAAGAGTTCTTGAGGCTGATTTTATTGTTGTCAGCCCCGGAATTCCTGATAAAATTCCAATTCTCAAAAAAGCAATTTCACAAAAAATCCCGCTTTTTAGTGAAATTGAAATTGCTTCAAGATTTTGTGAGGCTCCGATAATTGCAATCACAGGCTCAAACGGGAAAACTACAACTACAACTTTACTTGGCGAAATTTTTAAAGAAGCAGGTTTTCCAACTGTTGTTGCAGGAAACATTGGGCTTGCATTTTCAGAAGTTGTCCACAAAACACGGAAAAATGGCGTTGCAATTATTGAAGTGAGTTCTTTTCAACTTGAAAGGATTGAAAAATTTAAGCCGAAAGCAGCAGTTTTTCTAAACCTGACTCCAGACCATTTAGACCGTTACGCAAATTTTATTGATTACGTTGACGCAAAAAAGAAAATCTATGCCAACATTGATGAAACAGATTTTCTTGTTTACAACTTTGATGATTCAATCGTTGCTCAAGGCTCTTTAGAAGCAAAAGCACAAAAAATACCTTTTTCAACAAACCAGAACCTGACCGACGGTGTGATGATTTCAAATGGTAAAATTGGAATTAGCTCTAAAAATCAAAAGAAATGGATTTGCAGTCAGGAAACAATCAACATCAGGGGCGAACACAATCTTTCAAATGCTTTAGCCTGCATTGGAGTTGCAAAGATTTTCAATGTTTCTGATGAAGTAATTATCAAAGTTCTCAAAGAATTTCAAGGTGTGGAACATCGTCTTGAATTTGTTGCGACGATTAAAAATATTGATTTTATCAATGATTCCAAAGCTACAAATGTTGATTCTGTTTGGTGGGCTTTAGGAAGTTTCAAGAAAAACATAAATTTAATTGCTGGTGGAAAAGACAAAGAAGGTGATTTTGACCGTTTAAAAGAAGTAATTTCCAAAAAAGTTAAAAATCTGATTTTACTTGGTGAAGCAACTGAAAAAATTGATTTGGCACTTGGCAAGCACGTAAGCAAAGTTGCCAAAGTAAAATCAATGCACGAAGCAGTAAACGTTGCTTTTGAACTTGCAAAAGAAAATGAAGTTGTTTTGCTTTCTCCTGCCTGTGCAAGTTTTGACTTGTACAAAAATTATGAAGAAAGAGGACGTGATTTTAAAAACGAAGTAATTTTACTTAAAGAAAAGTTTGAAAATGGATGATTTTTTTAAAGAACCGGTTGGTAAATTAGACCACATTTTACTAACAATCATTGCAGCTTTGGCAGGTTGTGGAGTGATTATGGTTTTTAGTGCGAGCAGTGCAATTGCTTTAGAGAAATTTGGCTCAAGCAATGTTTTTTTATACAAACATTTTGGAAGAGTCGTCATCGGGTTTGTAGGAATGATGATTGTTGCAAAGATTGATTACCACAAATTACAAAAAATAATCATTCACTTGCTTGTCATCAGCATTGTTTTATTGATTTTACTTCCGTTTTTTGGTGTGAAAATTAAAGGTGCGACGCGTTGGTTTAGCATTTTAGGTTTTACTTTTATGCCATCAGAACTTGCAAAATTTACGTTAGTGATTTATTTTGCAAATTTCCTTGCTCAAAGAGGAATAGAAATCAGAGACCTGAAAAAAGGTTTGGTTCCTGCTTTGTGCGTAGTGTTTTTATTTTTTGTTCTGATTTTAGCTCACAAAAATTACTCAACCGGAGCCGTTGTTTCAGCAATTGGAATAATTATGATTTTTGTTGGTGGTGCAAATTTAAAACATTTACTTTCGCTTGTTTTGGTTGCTGTTCCTGCGCTTGTGATTGGAGTAATCATTGAGCCTTACCGAATGCGAAGAATAATGGATTTTCTTTCTACAGACTTTGAAAAAATGAGCTACCAAATGAAACAAGCCTACATTGGACTTGGAAGTGGTGGAATTGGTGGAGTTGGTTTTGGAGCAAGCAAGCAAAAATTAATGTTTTTACCCGAACAGTACACAGATTTTATTTTTGCAGTTATCGGAGAAGAACTTGGTTTTATTGGAGAATTAATAATTATTATCCTTTTTTTAGCCTTGCTTTACAGAGGAATGAAAATCGCAAAATTTGCTCCTGATAATTTTGGTAAATTTCTTGCCGTAGGAATAACCGTTTCAATCGTAATTTATGCTTTTTTAAACATCGCCGTTGTTTCCGGTGTGCTTCCAACTACAGGGCTTCCGTTACCTTTCATCAGTTACGGAGGAACTTCTGTAATCCTTACTTTTTGGGCAGTTGGAATTTTGCTCTCAATCTCAAGAGCCATAAACAGAGAAGAACCCGAAAAAACCACTTGAAAAGGATTTTTATGAAAAAAATATTTTTGTTTCTTGTCTCGTTTTTGTTCAGTTCAAACCTTTTTGCTCAAATCCCGGTTTGTGCCCATCCAAAAACACACGAACTTTTCAAAAAATATCCATCTCTAAAAAAAGATGGTAAAAAAAACGCAAAGATTGAATTGACAAAAACCTTTAAGGTGTTTAAAAATATTCTCAACACAAGCGAGGGTGTTGAAACAATTACTGCTGATTTGTTACAGGAATCCGAACATTTTTTAGTTTACAGAGACCAGGCAGAAACAGGAACCGTTACACAAGTAAAAATTAATAACTTGATTAATGCGTTTGAAAACTCAACTCCAAACTTTACAGACAAAGGAATTGCAGAGGTTGCAACGAGTTTTTTTGGAAATCCTCCTGACGTTGACCAAAATGGAAAAGTGATTCTTTTAATTTACGATATTCGTGATTCTTACGACCCTCAAAGTGGAAACTCTGGTTTTGTTGCAGGTTATTTTTCACCTTCAGACCAATTTTCTTCACCTTCGGAAAGTAATTTTGCAGACATTCTTTACCTTGACTCAAATCCCGGACTAAAATCCTCAAGTTTTGAGATTTTTCTTGGAACTGCCTCTCACGAGTACCAACATCTTTTGCACTTTGGAGCTAACCAAAACCAGGATTTATGGTTAAACGAATCAATGTCTGAACTTACAAATTATTTTTGTGGTTATCCCGTAAGAGGTGTTTCTAATTTCCTTAGCAACACAGACAAAAGCCTCACAAAATTTCAACTTGACCTTGGAGATTTGAGCGATTACGAAAAAGTGCTTTTGTGGGGAGTTTTTCTTTACGAAACAATTGGTTCTTCAAATTCTTCCAAGTTTTTGGAATTGGTTTCAATGCCTGAAACGGGAATTAACGCAATTGATAAACTTGTCAAAGAAAATAATTTTACAAAAAATGGAAACCCAATTACAAGTGCAGGAGATTTATTGGCTTACTTTGGGCTTGCAAACTCACTTGGTAAAAATGGAAACAATCCTTTCGCTTACAAACTAAACGTTACGGGAACAAACTTAGCAATTTCACCTTCAGCTTCGTTTGCCATCCACGAGGCTTTGCCTGTGAACGAAAAAATTGGCTCAACTTTATCGCTTGCTTCTGAAAATTTCAGGTTTGAGGAAGGAGAAAATCTGAAAGTTCATTTTACGGGAGCAAACGGTACGAAAGCCTTCGCAATTCATTCCGGACAAAGTTTACAGGTTTTTGAAATTCCCGTAACTAATGGAAACTTTGTTTACGACGCAACAAACCTGCACAATCAAAACGGGAACAACGTAACAAAAATAGTTTTGGCAAACACAAACACTCTAACGACAAGTTTTTCCTACTTTGCAGAAGGTAGCGGAGGTTCTAAAAATATTTCTTACGCAAGTTCCGATGGGCAATACGATTTTGGGCTGACTGATTTGTTCAAAGTTGGAATTGTTGCACAATTTGGAACTTATCCTGTAAAATTAAAAAAAATAAGTATTTCAAGTGGTGGAGCAGCAAACGTAAAACTGAAAATTAACGAAGCGGTTGACAACGGAAACGAAACTTTTTCAGTTGGAAGCAATCTTTTTTTAACAACCGTAAACCTTGCAAACGGAACAACAGAGCTTAATTTTGGCGCAGTGGTTGTTTCTGTTGACAAACCATTTTTTGTGATTTTTGAAGCTCCGCAAAAAACAACTTTTAACCTTGATTCAACTCCTCCTTTTAAAAAATCAAGTTACATCTCTTCTTCAAGTGTTTCTACTTTGCAACCAATCCAAAACTTTAGTTTTTCAGGTTCAAACGAGCCAATCAACGCAAACCTTGTCGTAAACGTAACTGCTGAAATTGATGGAAACCATCCGGTTAGCAAATTTTCTGTTGATGCTTTTTTAGACCCTTTGGATTCAAACAAACTAAGAATTGTTTCTCACGCAGACAATCCAATCGGAGAACTTAGCGGAGTTGTAACAAATTCAAACTCAAACACTTTTTTGTTTTTTGAAAAAAGCAATTCAAACAGTTTAAATTTTTACTCAAGTTCGTTTTCAATAAACAGTACGACAGGAAACTTTAAAATTTACGGTGAAGCAACTCCTTTGTACGATTTATCCTCAACTGAAACCTTAAAAGACTCTCTGAATTTTACAGTTGGCGAAATTTTGGCAAGTGGTTTTGTGAACCTTTCCACACAAAAATTTTCGGCAAAAGTCTTTTCAAAACTAAATTCAAAAGCGCTGCTTTTTGAAAGAGAAACAGGTTTTGAAGTTGTTGCAACCGAAAAACTAACTAAAAAAATTGAGTTAAGTTTTGACAAAATCAGCGACGGGTTTTTGCCCGCAATTTTTAAAGAAGGAAAATGGGAAAAGTTAGAATTCACTGAAAAAAACGGTAAAATTTTAGCCTTTTCAGAAACAAGCGGGATTTTTGCACTTGTAAAAAACTCTGAACTTGTAAAAAATTCACAAACTTTTGTTTTGAACCAAAATTTCCCAAATCCTTTTAACCCAACGACAAAAATCAGCTACGAGTTAAAAAATAATGAGGAAGCAAAACTAACAATTTTCAACGTGCTTGGCGAAGTTGTGCGTGAGTTT
>JADZEA010000206.1 GCA_020850775.1 bacterium | reverse complement strand
GGCTTCCAAGTGAAATTCCTGTTTCCTTTGCAATTTCACGGATTGATGCTTTGTGGTAGCCTTCTTTCGCAAAAACCTCCGAAGCAGTGTGAAAAACAAAGTTCAGTTTTTGGTTGTATTTTTGGGTCGCAGTTTGTTTTGAAAATTGTAACATTTGAAGAATTTAATAAATTTTTAGAACAAACGTACGAATTTTTTTTTTGATGGTTTTTAGCTTTGCAAGTTTAAAAAAATTTGATTTTGGAACCGAAGCTGGCTTGCAGAATTTAGTGGTTCTAAAAAAACTTGGCTGTTAAAAAATTATTTGATAATTGAAACAGAAATTCCCCAGGAATTTTGGTCGTTTGGTGGAGAATCATTCCAATTTTTATAGGAATGGCTGTCGTCTGATTTGTAGTAAAGTGTGTAAGTTCCCGGAGTTAAAGTTTTTTCTTCGCTTGTGTACCGGTTTTTTTTAGAACCACCAGCCCAGGAAGTTTTCTTGTAAGACATTTCCCAAACCGTGTTTCCAAGTTCATTTTTAATCCAGCCGTAATCGTACATTTCGCCGCTTTGACCTTCTCCGACACAGAAAATTAAAACTTTTGTTTCTTTTGTCAGAGTGAATTTTTTGCTCAAAACCGCATCGTCGCTAACTTTGAGGATTTCTGCAAGTGTGCTTTCGGATTTTTGTTCCGTCAAGATTTTGAAAGATTTTGTATCGAAATTTTCAGTTGGATAAATTTTCATTCCCCAAGATTTAGGAGTCATTGGCATTGTTGAATTCCAACCATCTTTGTAGGAATGCGAATCGTCAGTTACAAAATTTGCGAAGTATTCACCTTTCGGAAGCTCAATAATTCCATCAAAATATCTGTTTTTATTTGAACCACCAGCATACTTTGTATTTTTATAATTCATTTCCCAAACAATTTGTTTTGTAATTGCATTTGTGATGTAGCCGTAATCGTGCTGCCCTTTTGTAATTTCACCAACGGCATAAATCCATAATTTTGTTTGGTTGTTTAGCGAAAAACCTTTTGTTACTGCTTCGTCATCACCAAGCCCTGAAAGGTCAATTAGCGGAACAAGATTTAGTGGAGTAAAATCAGCAATATTTTTTATGCTTAAAGTGTCTGCAGAAAGAGTAATTCCCCAATTATCCGTGTCAAAAGGTGGCAGAGAATTCCAATTGTCTGTTGAGTGTGAGTCGTCAGTTTGGAAATAAACAGAGTAGTTTCCTTCTGTAAAAAGGATTTCTCCACTGTAACCACGATTTTTTGGTGAGCCTCCAAAGTGTCTTGTGTTAAGTTTTTCCATTTGCCAAACGCAATCTCTTGTTTTGTTGTTCACAATCCAGCCATAATCAGCTTTGTCATCCATTCCAAATTCACCAATTGCATAAATTTTCACTTTTGTTGGTTTGCTGAGTGAGAAGCCTTTTTCTATTAATTCATTATCTCCAAGTCCGGTAATTGAGATAAAATCTTTTTGTAAACTATTGTACGGATAGTAGCTTACAATATTATTTTTACCTTTTTCATCAGTGAAAACAGAAATTTTTAACTTGCTGTTTTTCTTTGCGTTTTTGTAATCCCGATAATCTTTATCTTTAAACTCTTTAAAAATATCTTCAATAAATTCATCAAAATTCCAAATTTTATTTAATCCAAAACCATCTTCAGATTTTGAATTATCATTTTCTTTAATGTTAAAGCCTTTTGATTTTGTAAGCTCTTCTATTTCTTTGCCTAATTCAGCCATTTCATTGTCAAGTTCGTCCATTTCTTCTTCAAATTCTTGGATTACCTCATCAAAATCATCATTTTTGCTTGAAGATTTTTGCTCTAATTTTTTCCTTTTTTGGTCTAATTTTTCTTTCTTCTTTTCAATTTTTTTCCGCTCTTTTTCAATTTCCATCATACTTTCATCAAAATCATGGGTTTCATCAGAATTAAACTTGAAGAGAAAAAAATTTGGTGAAAACCAAAAAGTATCCTTGAAAGAAGTGTAGCAAACTTTGTAATTTCCTGCGGGAAGTTTTAAAGAAGTTTCGTAATCAAGAGATTCTTTTCCATAATTTTTATAATTATTAAGTTCCATTACCCAAACTAATTTTTTTGTGTCTTTGTTAAAAATCCAGGCGTAATCAAGCATTTTGCCTTTGTAATGTTTTCCAACTCCGGTAATCCTGATTTTTGAGGAATCTTTCAATGAAAATGAATTGTAAGAAAATGAACTTTTACCTGAGGACTTTACTTCTGTAACAAGAAAATCATCGGCAAAAGCACACTCCAGACTTAGTAGCACTAAACCTGAAACCAAAAATTTTACAATTTTCATAAAAAACTCTCTTTAAAAACTAAAAACTTCTTAACGACCATGCTTTTAATTTGTTTCAGTCAGAATTTTCAGGCTCTCTTTCCCACAATTAAACAACAAATCCAAAATGCACATCCCAACTTCAAATTCACCAAAAAGCTGCGTGTACTTTGGGTGTTTGTAGCTTTGAAAAATAACAGTAACTCCTGCTTTTTCAAAAACTTCCAAATTCATGTAATCCTTTCCGCCGGCTCCCGCAAGATAATTTTTACTCCCTAATTTCCGGCAAATTTCAACCAATCTTTCGTCAGGATTTTCAGTAAAATTGCCAAGCTCGGAAGCAACTAAAATTTTAGTTTTTATTCCAAGATAATTGCAAATTTCAACAACAAGGTTCGTGTTAAAAGTTGCGATGTTCTCACCTTCAAAAGCATAAATCTTTTGTACCAACTCAAAAATTTCTGTAAAAAATTGTGCTTTTGAGTAGTTTGTTTTGATTGCATTCAGGTGCTTTTTTTTCCAGTCATTCCTTGTAGCAAGCACAACTTCAAACATTTTTTGTGGAAACTTGTAATTCACGGGAACTGTAAGCCATTGCCAACCGTCTTGAGTTTTGATTTTATTGCGGTTTTGCCACTCGTTTTTTTTGTACTGAACGTTGTCAAGGAAAACAAAAAAATCTGCCTGATTGATTTTTGCAAAATAACCCAAGTAAGGAAAAAACTGTGGCTGGTGAATTGAAACTAACATTTTAACCTTTTTTGTTCTGAATTTAGTAACGAAAACAAAAAAGGCAGTAAGAAAAAACTTACTGCCTTTAGTTTATGATTTTGGCTTAAACCTTAAAAATCAAAAGTAAAAGTGAACAAGTGTTGATTGTCAAAGTAGTCAGTAGTTTGTCTCCAGGCATAATCAATTCCAAATTGCTGATACATCAAACCTGCTCCAATTGTAGCTCCAAAAATGTAGTCATCTTGAGTTGAATAAGAATAACCACCTCTTAAAGCAAGCATTTTTTGGAAAACGTACTCAACACCAAACAAAAATTCATCAGAAGAAAATCCATTGTTTCTGAAGTCTGCTTCAAAATTAACTGTGTTGACATCATCAATGTAGTGATTGTAACCAATACCAAGTTGAAAGTAAGTTGGAAGTTCCGCAGGTTCAAATTGAACTGTTGTTGGAACAGCAACTGAATTTTCTTCCTGACTTGGAAGGTTTACGTATTCCAAAGCACCGTTTCCTTCGTAAGTCAAGTCCGGACCAAAGTTTTTGAAAGCAACTCCGATGTTCAGACCTTTCCACAAATGAGTGTACTGAACTCCAAGGCTGAAAGCAACAGTAGAAGCAGAAGCCTCGCCCAAAGGTTCATTTATGTAATTTACAGAAGCACCAACACTTACCTGGTCTGTGATGTCTAAACCATAATTTAATCCAATGATTGCAATTGTTGGGTTTAGCGTTCTACCAGTAAAATTTTCCGGAGCATCTTCACGCGTTTCTTTGATTTTTCCAATGTTTAAGCCTTGAGCCGTAAAAGCTGCGTTTCCATAATCGCCCATTGAAAATGCAATTCCACCATAATTCATGTCCATGTCAGCAAGGTATTTCATGTGAAAAAACATTACTTCCATTTTTTTGATTTTAGAAAGTCCTGCAGGATTAAAATGAATCGACTCAAGTCCACTCAAGTTAGCAACTCCACTTCCTCCAAGCGCTGCACCTCTTGCACCAACAGGAATTCTCAAATAAGAAGCACCAGACATTCCAATTTTGCCCGGATTACCTGCAAAAACTGCAGTTGCTCCCAAGACAAGCGATAAACTTGTCATTAATGCAAATTTTATATTTTTCATTACTTAATTTCTCCAAGTTTAATTTTTAGTACTCGTTAGGGAATTCTTTTCTGAAAACGCAAATCATTTTACCGGTTGTTTCGCCTACACCATCAACTTTAATGTGGTAAACGTAAACTCCGGAAGCACAGTTCAGAGCGTTTTTAGTTTGTCCATCCCAATCAATAAAACGAACTCCGGGTTGAGCTGGTTTATTGATAGTTCTAACTAAATCTCCTGCAAGATTAAAAATATTAATTGTAACATTATTACCTTCAGGAAGATTTACAAAACGAATAACTTTTTCGTTGTGAGCCTTCTCGTAAGCTGATTTTCCGTAGTACGGATTTGGAACAGGAGTCATCTTGTCAAGTTCGTTTTTAGCTTTGGTAACATCTTCAACAACAGGTTTTATCGTCTTGAACGAGAAAACATCGTTTGAAGTGTTAGGTTTGTTGGTTGTTAGTCTGACGACTGTTCCCGTTACCGGCGCAGAAATCGCTTCGCTGTAGTCAACAAAAACTAAACGTCCAAAACCTTTGTTTGAAGCTGCTAAACTTGGGTCGTAAGCTGAAAGTGCGGAAGTCGTCGCGTAATCATCTCTCAGAGCATAAATTCCATCGCCGTAGTTCCACTTGTCATACTTGGCGTAACCTGCTGAATCAGGATGGCTTTGGTCCCACTCGTTGTCAAGAATTAACACACGAAGGTGCTTGTCGTCGCTTGGGTCGTTTGCTCCCAAACCAGTTGGTCCGAGGTCCCAAACT
>JADZEA010000205.1 GCA_020850775.1 bacterium | reverse complement strand
CGCCAACTTTAAAAAGTGCTTCAACGATTTCTCCGCCTGGTGCTGATGGTTCCGGAACTGTAACAGTTTCTCCAAACTCGGTTCCAAATTCTGCAAACACAACTCTCACTTTTACTTTTTCAGGAACGGTTACAGACACAGTTACACAGCTAACTCTTGATTTACCAACAACCTGGGTTTTTGACGGAACTTCTGCGGCTTCAAGTTCGGGAACAGTTTCAGCAACAACTTCACAAGTCAGCGTTTCAGGAACAAGCATCTCAGCAGGACAAAACCTGACACTCACGCTTTCAAACCTGACTTCCGCAGCAAACTCTGAAACCTCAACTTTTAACTTCAAAACGGCAGGAACAAACGGAACTCTGACAGCAATCGCAAGCCAACCAAAAGTTACAGTTTTTGTCGTTGACGGTTCGGGAACTGTTACAGTTTCTCCAAACTCAGTCGTTACTTCAACCACAACTTCGCTCACTTTTACTTTGACGGGAACTGTTAACGCAACGCTTTCTAAAATTTCAGTTGACCTTCCAACCGGTTGGGTTTTTGACGGAACTTCTGCGGTTTCAAGTTCGGGAACAGTTTCAGCAACAACTTCACAGGTCAGCGTTTCAGGTGCAAGTGTTTCTTTCGGACAAACTTTAACTGTTACGCTTTCAAACTTAGTTTCTCCGTCAGCGGCGGGAAGTTCAGTTTTTGTTTGTAAAACGGCGGGTGCAAACGGAACTTTAACAACAATTACAGGAACTCAACCAACAGTTGCAGTTTCGCTTCCTCCGGGTGCTGCGATTCCGATTGCAGAAATCCGCAACAATTTTTCAGTTTACAACGGACAAACTTTAACGATTGAAGCAGTTGTAACAGTTCCTTTCGGGACGCTCCGAAACGACAGACTTGACCTTTACGTTCAGGACGATTCGGGTTTTGGGATTAATGTTTACGGTGCTTCGGGAATTGCTTTGGCAGACACGGCAAAGTTTAAACGCGGAAACAAGGTAAAAATTGAAGGAAAAATTACGGAGTACAGCGGAACGAAAGAAATTGAAGTCAGCGCAACTTCAGTGATTACTTTGGTTGGAACAGGTTTTCCGCTTCCTGCACCAAAAGTTTTTGCGGCTCCGTCTTTAGTTTACGCTGAAATTTCAAAGTGGGAAGGAACGTGGTTACAGCTTGTCGGGGTTGTTGACGCAGTTGCAACGACTCCTGCTGGCGGAGGTTACACGATTAACCTTCACGGAAAACCAAGTACAGAACTTTTTGACACGAGAGTTTGGGAAGTCAGCGGGATTACTCCAGGTTCAATTTTTACTGTCGGCGACACTGTAACAGTAACGGGAATTGGTGATTTTTTTGGAACGAAGGTTCAGATTCCGATTGCAAATGCTTCCGACGTTGTCAAAGGTGGAACTTTTACGGAACCACCGCCACAGCCGGTTTCTGATGGAGCAGGCTCAGCAGAAGCAGGACAAATTTTTGTTTCCAAAGGTTTTACAGGAAGTCTTGACATCACTTTTAACGGAGCAGGACCGGACACAGCAGGAATTGGACAAGTTTCTCTGGCAGTTCCGGCAGAAGTAACTTTTACAACTTTTACGCTTTCAGGTGAAGGTTTTGCCGGAGCAACCCAAACAACAACGGGAAACGAAATCAAAATCACGGGGGCAACGCTTTCAGAAGGTAAAAAAGGTGTGATTTCGTTTGCAAACGTAACTTTTCCGAATGAGGATAAAATTTTGTCTTTTGTTTCTAAAAGTGCAAAAACTAACGGAACTTTGACGGCTACGGCAGAAAATCCTGTTTTTATTGTTGGGATTGGAAATTCTGCTTCAGTTGCGGTTGATTCAATTCAAAAAGACGAAGAGGCTTTTAACGGACAAACGGTAACAGTTACAGGAATTGTAACTTTTGACCAGGGATTGATTTCAACACTTGGTGAAACTTGGGTTCAGGACGCAAGTGGAAGAGGAATTAATGTTTTTAGCAGCCAAATCAATGGCATTAAAAGAGGAACAGTTGTAACGATTGTCGGACAAATTGAAAATTACCTTAGCAGTTCAGCAGGAACAAGCGATTTTAAAACAACAGAACTTACAAACTTAGTCAGTGTAACGCAGCACGGAAGAGTAGCTTCAATCAGTTCAATTTTAAATGAAGTTACTTTAAATGA
This sequence comes from bacterium, assembly GCA_020850775.1. Lineage (GTDB taxonomy): Bacteria > CLD3 > CLD3 > CLD3 > CLD3 > JADZEA01. The sequence goes on along the minus strand of JADZEA010000205.1, from coordinate 20,065 downwards.
GGTTTCAGAAAGTTCGGGACAAAATCATCGTTTTGAAGGCACAACTGTAAAAATGAAAGTTCGTGTAACTGAAGTTCCAGCCTCGCCGGTTGGTGGAGGTTACAACGTAATCATTGTTGACACGCTTGAAAGTGAAATTACTTTACGGGTTTGGACTTCAACTTCAATCAATCCGGCAGAAATCTTGAAAGTCGGAACAACTTACGACATGATTTTACTTGTTGACACTTACAGGTCAGATTTGCAGATGGTTTTAGGCTTTAAAAATGATGTAAAAGAATTTATAATTGATACGAGTGGTTACCCGGATTTTGGTTTGCGGTTGCGTTACAACGGAGTTTTGCTGCACCACCTTAGCCAAAAATTTGAAATTGAGTATCAGGTTCCTTCAAGCGGAAACACCAAAATGCGAGTTTTTGATTTAAAAGGTCGTTCAGTCGCAACGCTTCTGGATAATTTTGAAGGTGGCGAATCAAACGTTTGGAAAAATGTTTCCTGGGCTGGAACAAACGACGCCGGTGAACCTCAACCAATGGGAGTTTACCTTTGCCATTACGTTTTTACTGATTACGCAAGTGGAAAAACTTACAAAAAAGTCATCCCGCTTGTTATTGGAACAAAGTTTTAAAAGCAAAAACGAGTAGCCAATTTTTTTTAAAACAGAAATTGGAACTCAAAAAGGAAGTTTACTAAATTTTTGAAAAACTAAGAGTTAATTTTATGAAAAAACATTTATTTCTTTTACTTGCACTTGCAACCAATGCTTTTGCAGCGGGTGGAACTGACCAAATTTCAGTTAATCCAAGAGCTAAAGCAATGGGAGATGCTTTTGTTGCTGTTTCTGACGATGTTTACGCAATGCGTTACAATCCTGCTTCGCTTGGAAAAACTAATGCTTTCAGGATTGGAATGTCCTACCAAAAACCTTACGACTACAGTTTTCTAAAGCATTTTACAGGTACAGTTTCGCTTCCCTGGAACAGGATTTTGGGTAGCCAAAAGTTTGGAACAAGCGGAATTTCACTTGAATTTTTTGGAGTTGATTTTGACAACGGAAACTACAACAGTACAGACAGTAAACTTTGGAAAGAAACGGTGATTAGTTTTTCTCACGGAGTAAAACTGATGGAGGATTTTCACAGTAATTTAAGTGTTGGAGTAACTGCAAAATTTTATCACCTTTCGCTTGGAAAATCACTTCCTGACGCTTCCGGGACACGTGAAAATCTCGGAAACGGAAACGCTGTCGGTTTGGATTTTGGAGTTCAGGGAACTTTGTGGCAAAAAACTTCTTTTGGTGGTTACCTGATGAATTTCAACCGTCCTTCTTTTGGAAAAGGGATTTACGCAGAAGATTTACCCCAAAAATTAGTCGTTGGGCTTGCTTACAAACCTTACTCTGATGTTATCACAACTCTTGACCTTGAAAGGGAACTTGGAAGAGAATCACAAATCAAAGCAGGAGCAGAGTTTTGGGTCGTTGAGCAGTTAGCTTTGAGAGTTGGGATAAACTCAAATCCGAACGTTTTGTCAACAGGTTTCGGTTTAAGAATTAAGGGAATTGAGTTTGATTACTCGTTTACAAAGCATCCGGTTTTGGATTACACAAATCAATTTGGTTTAACTTTAGACTTTGACCAATTACTTGGCAAGGAATGAGATGAGAAAAATTGTATTAATTTTAATTTTAGGTTTGTTTAGTGGAGTTTTCGCACAGGAAGAAAAACTTGACCTTAACACCGCTAAACTTGAAGAACTGCAAAAGTTGCCGATTGCAGCTGAACTTGTTAATGAAATTTACAACTACATCACTTACAAAAAATTTCTTACATCAATTTATGAAATTCGTTCCCTGAAAGGAATGACGCAAGAACAGTTTGATACTTTGAAAAGTTTGGTCAGAGTTGAGCCTGCTGTTGAAAAAGACGACTACACAAGAAGGCTGATTGAACTTCAGTACTTGATTGAGCGTTACAGTAACGATGACGGAGCAAGGCAAGACGACGAGTACGTTGACAGACTTTTGAGACCAGTTTCACTGAAAAAAGTTCGTTACTCTGATTTGAACGGTCTTAGCGGTGTTACGCCAATTGACGCTGCTTCAATAATTACTTTTATCAAAAATGACGGGAAAATTAACTCTGAACGTGATTTAAGAGGAATCGATGGACTTTCTCATTTTGGTTACACGAACTCAAAAAGTTTTCTTGATTACAATGAAAGAGTTGATGACAGGTTTCATTTCAGTTACAGAATGAAACTTTCCAACCTTCCAAGTTTGGGAACTGAAGACCAAACCACAATCGGAGCAAGCCTGAACAACAGTTTGGACAGACCAAACGTTTTGCACAAAATTCGTTTTTCCAAAGAAAATATAAAATCAGGAATTGCTTACCAAAGGAGGTTTAACGAGGATGAAGGTTTTAGTGACGGACCAACTTTAAAATGGTACCACGGTTACGAAAATATTGGAAACAAGGATTTTGAGCTAAAGAAAATTTATTTTGGCAATTACCACGTTTCCTGGGGACAAGGTCTTGTGATGGAAAATACCGATACTTTTTCTTCACGAAGTTCCGGGTTCGGTTTTCAAAAAAGAGTTGACGGAGTTATCGGAGACCTGAGCGACACAGAAGAATTTGCTTTTCGCGGAATTGCTTTTGAGGCTTACGTAAAGAATTTCAGGCTTCTTGGTTTTGCGTCGTTGGATAAAAAAGATGCAATTTTAGACCAAAAACCCGGTGAAAATGATTGGGATGCTTACTTCGTTTCAAATTTTAGAAGAGACATTAATTTTGTTGACGACAATGGAATTCTTGTTAGCGATTCGCTTGTGATGAAAAAGGATTTTGTAAAAGAATTTACTTTTGGCGGACAGTTACGTTACGAATTTGCTCCCGGAATTAATCTTGGTGCTTCTTTTTACGAAAGCCAGTACAACAAAGAACTTTCTCCGCGAATTGAAAATTTAATCCGAACAACCGAACTTGACGGAGTGGAAACGATTGACAACGAAATCAAAAACCGTTACGCTTCAAGGAACGCCAACACGGTTTTCGGTAAAGACACTGCTTACAGACGAGTTGTCGGAACGGATTTTCAAATCGTCCGTGAAAATGTTTCGCTTCAGGGTGAAGTTGCTTCTTTGCTTGATTACAACACAACAATTGGAATTGAGACTGACTCAACTAAGAATTTAAGTTTTGCCGACAGCCCAAAAGCGATTGTTTTGAGCGGCTACGTTCAGTACGAAAACTTTGATTTTTTAGCACTTTACAGGAACTACGACAGACGTTTTGACAACCCGTACAACAGAGGTTTTGCAAACTACGCAGCGAACAAGGGAACAGTTGTTGAAGATGATTACAGAGATTTAAGCCCTGATTTTGTGCTTTTACAGGAAAATTCTTACGCTCCGCAACACGAAGAGGGAATGTTTTTTGCGAGCAGGTTTCAGGCGTCAAGAAGAGTAACACTTTCATTAAACTACGATGTTTGGTCAAGAAAACCTGACAACGCAGATAATTACCGTTTTGTAACGACTGTTGAACTCAGACCGACTTTTAATTTCAGGCTTCGTTACCGAAACAAATTTCAGTCAAGAGATTTCACAAACGCATTTTCCAAAAATGGTTTTGATAACATTGAAAATATTTTTACGGCAAGAATGCTTCTTTCAAAACGAAACACGCTTGAACTTGGCTACTTTCTTTCAAGTGTAAAATTCCGTGTCAGACCAAGACTTTCAAACACAGTTTTAACCGATGAAAAAGGTGGCGGACCTTCAATTTTTGGAGATGCCGGAGACAACTCGGAAGTGATTTCTTTTGCTTTTAACCACAACTACAGCGAAAGATTAGAACTGAAACTTTGGGCTGGAATTTACAGAGGCTTTTTCTGGAGTTTTGAAGACACGCATTTTGGAGTTTTTGATGGTAACGGGATTCGTTACAGGGCATTGGTAACAAGTTACTTAACTCCAAACATTGCTTTAAAACTTCACTACATTGTTGACCAGCAACTTGAAATCAGGAACCACGAAGCGAGAACTTACAACGCAACTCAACCTGAAGGTGCTTCAAGCACCGGACCAGATTACTTTGGCGACAGAATTAATAAAAGTCCCGACAATGTTTTCTTTATCCAGTTTGATTACAATTTTTAAGGAAGCAGTTTTATGAAAAATAAAAAAATTACAGTTTTACTTTGCACTTTGGCAGCTTCACAGGCAAATGCTTTTACTTTTAGTGACCAGGGCTACGGAGCAAAATTCTCAACTTACAACGCAAGAAGTTTGGCACTTGGCTCAACTCAGATTGCTTCGGATTACACACCAACAAGCCTGACAAAAAATCCGGCACTTCTTGGAATTGGCAAAAATTACAAGTTTTCGCTTGGAAGCAATTTTACAGGAGTTGCTGAAAGACGGTCAATGCCGATTTACGATTCTTTTGACTCAAGGACTGTGGAAACAACCGTTGCAAAAAATAACAACGTTTACTACAATCCTTACTTTGCATTAAGTTTGGCACACGATTTTGGTTTTGGCAGGTTAGGTTTAGGAATTGGTTACTTTCCGGTTTACTCTTTTGATTACAACTACGAAGAACCAATTCGTAACAACGACCCTTTCAGCAAAACAACAAGAGACGTAATCATTGCAAGAGCAACCCGCAAAATGGAAGGTACTTTAAATGCCTGGAATTTTGGGATTTCTGAAAATTACGGTAAAATTTCTTTTGGCGGAACAGTTCAGGTTTACGGAAGCAAAAAACTGAAATTTCAGGAAAAATTACTCGATGTAACAGGTGGAAAAAACATCAGTAACGACCAAATCATTGATGTTCAGGATTACGATTTACAAGTTACGGACAAACTGAAAAACACGCCGGTTGGATTGAATTTTGGTGCTTTTTACGAGGTAAACGAGAGAATTTCCGTTGGTGCTTACTTTCAGACTTCTGTTGAATTTAAGTTTAAAAATGACAGAATTTATTTTGCAAGCGAAGGCATTGGAACTGACACACTTTCAATTGAGCAAATCCTTGAGATTTCAGGAAACCAAAACGTAAAAATTAACAGTTCTTACGCTTACAAAACTCCAAAATCTTTTGGTGCCGGAATTGCTTTCAGACCGCGAAACGAGTTTAACGGAAAAATTTATTTTGATGTTGATTACACGAACTGGAAATCAATCGGAACTGACACAACTTTTACAGGTGAAAGCGAAAGAAACCTTTACCGTTCAACGAGCCTTTACCAAACAATCAACTTAGACAGTTCCCTTGCTCCAACCGGAAAGTTTCAGGACACCTGGGAATTCAGGTTTGGTGTTGAGTACATTTTTGAAAACGGACTTCCCGTAAGGTTTGGTTTTAACTACGCTCCGACTTACGTTTTTAAAGACGTGATTTACACAAACGTTTCAGTTGGAACAGGTTGGGAATTTGGAAACCTGAGCCTTGATTTTGCAATCGCTTTGGGAAGTGTCGATTACCAGCAAAACCATCTTTTTTCTCCGGAACTTTACTACAAAAACCCGGTTCAGCAACAAAAAACGGTTCGTGTGAAAGATTCAGTTTTGAAGACTTTGCTTACTGCAAGCTACGGGTTTTAAAATTTAGTAAGGCATAGAAATTGTTAAAAAGTCCTGCGAATTGCTTTAAAATGCGTTTTAAAGGCTTTTCTTTAAATTTTGGAACAGAGGTTACGAAAAAAAGTAACATTTTCCTTACCTTTAAGTAACAGAGTTTATTATTTTTAAGGCTGAAAGATTTACTAAGAAATTATTAATCAATTTTAATTTTAACCTAAGGAGGACAAACTAATGAAAACAATCGGAAAAATGTTTTTTCCCGTTGCGTTAGGAATGTTTGCTGTCAGCAGTGCTTTTGCTTCTTACAAAATGGAAAAGCTCGCAGACAGAATCGTTTTGACAAAAACTGAAAGCGGTAACAAAGGAACTGAAAATGTTATCAATTCAGGAAACCCAACAACACCAACTCTTTTGAACACACCTGGAAATTTTCTTGGTTCTTCACCTGTTCAAGGAGCAGCTTCACCTTTTGGAATCACAGTTGTGAACGACACAATCTGGGTTGCAAACCACAAAAAAGCAAGTGGAAACCTGACAATCAAAAAATACCGAATCAATCCAACGGGAGTTCCGCTTTTACAGCTTGCAGGAACTTTGAACGTTAACGCTGCTGAAATTGACAGCATTTCGGGAATTGCTTACGACGGAAACGGAAACCTTTTGATGATGAAAGGGTTTAATTTTGCTGTCGGAACTTCAATTTCAATCCAGTTCATCAGTAACCCAAGAATTTTTGTTTACAACCTTGCAACTTCAACTGTTACAAGCACAATCACACCAAACCTGACAGGACTTGGAACAGGAAGCGGATTGGTCGGTTTTAATGGAGTTTCTTACAATCCTGCCGGAAACGGTGGAGCAGGAAGTTTTTGGACTAAGGAAATTGCTTCTTCAAAATTTGTTGAGTATTCTTTAGCAGGAGCTCAAATCAACGTTGCAGGTTATTTTTCTGATGATTTTGCAGGAGGTTTTGGATTTGACGCAACAAACGGAACGCTTCACGACGTTGGCGGAAACCAGGCTGGTTTTGCTGCTAACGATATTTTTGTTCTTGATAACACAGCAACTTTCCTTGGTGGAAACACTCCACTTTTTGGTGAGTACTCAAACGCTTCTTTAACGGGAAGATTTTTTAACAACGTTGTCAGAAAAAACGTTACAATCACTTCAGGAACTTACGACGCTTACTTTGCACTTGCTTTCAACACAGATTTTGTTGGTGCAACAATCTTTGCTTTTGAAGGTGCTTCAGCTTCTTTGCAACCAGACGTAGAACTTGATGGTGAAATCGGAACAGAATTTATTGAAAATCCGTTGCTTGGCGGAACCGAAGTTGATTACCTGATTCACGATTTTGGCGATGTAACGATGGGTTCTACAGGAACTTACGACCTTGTAGTTTCTAACAAAGGACAAGCTACACTTGCAATCGACAGCGTTGTGGTGATGACTGCTTCAGGAAATCCGACACTTTTTTCTTTAGGAACAAACCTGAACGGAACAATCGTTGCTCCAGGTTCTTCTGCAACCACACAAGTAAACTTTGTCCCAACTACACAAAACCCACCGGGAACTCCTTTCTTTGCATTTTTGAGAGTTTACACAAACGATGAAAATCCGTCAAAACAAGCTTTGTTTTACGGAAACGGTGTTTCAGTTACTCAACCAGTTGGCGGATTTGCAGCTTGTTTACCAGTTGCAGGAGCAGTTGACCAGGTTGAATTAAAATGGTCTGTTCCAGGTGTTGCTTTGTCTGACACGATGAGGTACGACGACAACGACACTGACGGAGGAGTTGGTGCCGGTGCTTCAACGATTGAACTTGCAAACAAATTTACAAACAACACAGGCTCAACAATCTACGTTACTTCTGCTTCTTTTCTTGTAAACAACGCAACAAACGTAGTTGGTTTGGCTTCCAACGTTGTTCTTTATCCATGGAATTCTTTTTCCAACACACCTGGAACTTCTCCGATACTTGGTGGAAGCGGAACTCAGGTAAACATTACAAATGCTAACCTTGGTCAGTTCATCACTTTTAATTTTCCACTTGCTGTGGAAGTGATTAGCGGAGCAAGTTTCGTAGCTTCTGCAAAAGTTACTGCTATCGCTGCTTCTACTTTTCCAATCGGAATTGATGATTTTGGTGCAACAGTTCCTGCAACTCTTCACTGGGCAAGAGTTAATTCCGGAACCTGGTCAGACATCAGCACAATTGCTGCAATTGCGACTGATATTCCAATGGTTAGAGCAAACTACACACTTGTTGAGTGTATCGCCGGACCAGTTCCTGGTTCTTCAAGTGTTGGTAACAACGACAACCTTTACCTAACTCCTGTTAATGATGTTGCAAGCGTAATTTCTGCTCAATTAATTAACAAAGCTACTAAAAAAGTTGCTGTTTCTTCAAAATCAGGCAATCAGGTTTTTGATACAAACGCACTTCTTAGTTTCAAACTTCACTCAAGCAACGTGGCAACTTTTACTCCAAACGCAAACAATATTGTTGCTGGTGCTGAAGCACTTCCTTACGTTACGGGACAAGATGTTTACAGTTTTATTGACACAAATCCTGACCAAAATTTCCCAAGTTCAACAGGAGGAGTTAAGACAGTTTACTACAAAATTATTGCAGTTTACAACGAAGGACCAAGCGACCCAAAAAGTGCTAACGTTTCAGTAACAGTAACAGACTTAAACGAAAACACAAACGTTGCTCCAACAGATTTTGAACTTGTTGGAAACTATCCAAATCCTTTCAACCCGACAACAAAAATTGAGTTTACTGTAAAAACTGCTCAAAACGCTGAACTTTCAGTTTACAACGTTAACGGTCAGCTTGTGAAAACACTCGTTAGCGGAAAAGTTGAAGCAGGAACTCAGAACGTAGTTTGGGACGCAACGGATTTTGCCGGAAACAGAGTCGCAAGTGGAATTTATTTCTCAAAACTTTCTACTGAAAACGGAAGCCAAACTAAAAAAATGCTACTTTTAAAGTAATTTTTTTAGAATTTTTTTTAACTTCAAACCTCACAGTCCTAAAAAAGCTGTGAGGTTTTTTTATGGATTTTTATGGCAATCAAAAAACACACAAACCAAATTTTACTTGAGTTCAAAACTCCCGAACTGCTTGAAAAATTGCTAACAATCAGTGGTTTAAAATGGTTAATTTCTAAAAGGCTTTCTGAAACGATTGTTGTCGTTCCCATAAAAAACATTGTACAAATTTCAAAAAACCTGAGGGAACAAGGTTACTCAATTGAAGAAGCATTGAGAAAAAACTAATGGAACAAGAAGAAAACTACCTTGAGAAACTAACAATTTCTGAGCTAAAACACGCAATTTTAGTGATTTCTGAAACAAGCAAGACAACTCTGAGCAAAACTCAGGCAGTTGATGAGCTAAAAGCAATTTTGAATAATTCTGAAATTATTACAAATTTTTACCGGAAATCAGGCGAACCAGAAAAATTTTTACTCAAACAAGTTGCTGTTAGTAAAGAATTTAGCTTGCTTGATGCTTTGAGAACTTGTGTTAATTTTGGAGTTTTTTCCATTTTCCCAATTTCACGGCTTGTTAATCTTGGAATTTTACAAAAGGAAAAAGAAGGACAAGGCTTTAATTTTAGTCTGAAACTTAGTTTTTTGCTTTCAAAAGACTTTTTGGAAACTTTAAAAAACTCAAAAATTGAGCCTCCCAAACAAGGTTTACACAAATCAGAAAGAGCCAAAGGAACAGAATTTTTTGAAACCTCGCTAATCCATTTTTTTTTAGAAAAACACGGTTTAACAGCTTCAAAAAGCACAGACCATTTTTTGAACAAAATTTTCAACAATTTTTTAGTTGGCACTTTCCGTGAAGATTTTGAAAAACTTTCAGGTAAAAATATTAAAGAAATTTTTAATGAGTGTTTGGAAGTTTGGGCAACAGTTTTTTTAGGACTTTACTTAACAGATTTTTCTAAAAAGGAAGCACCAAAATGGAAAAATCTGATTTTAGACGCTTGTAAAATGCTTTTTAGCCAAAATGAAAAAATAGATTTGCAAAAAATTTCTGAGCTGACTGAAAATTTTCCAAGTGAATTTCCAAAAACTTTCAAGTCTGAAAAATCAAATTCTTTTAAACGAATTTCATTCCTTGCAAAAATAATTTCAGAAGATTTTGTAAAATTAGGTTTGGTTACAGAAGACCTGAAACCAACACGTGAGTTGTACGGAGAATTTTTAGAAGTAAAAACGGAAATTGAATTTTTAAGCGAAACATTTTTAAAAATTCCAAAAGAAACTTGTTTTTTAAAAAAATTACAACTTTCAGTTTTATGCGAAATGCTTACAGAAAACACTTTTAAACTAAGTCAAAAACGGATTTTTGCATTGCTTGACAAAGGTTTTTCTGTTGATTTTGTGGAAAAACAGCTAAAAAAAATTATTCCTTTTTTACCTGAAAATCTAAATGAAAACATAAAATTATTGAAAGAAAGGCAAAATTCAGTTGTGATTTTCAGGGAAGTTAGTGTTTATGAAATTGAAGATAGAAAATTATGGTTAGAACTGAAAAAACAAGGGTTTAACTGCATTTCTAAAAAATTTGTGTTTTTACCTGAAAAAGAATCTAAAAATTTTGAAATGAAGTTTTTGCGTAAAGAAACAATCGTTGAAACAAGCAAAAGTAAACCTTTAATTATTTCAGAAGGGAATTTAGTAATTTTTGAAAATGAGGAAATGGATTTTCATCTTGAGGTGGTTCTTGAAAAAATGTGTGAAAAAGTTGAAGAAGGTAAAATCTTCAGGCTAACAAAAGAGTCGTTTCAAAAAGGAATTGATTTAGGCATAAAAGTTGAAGATTTGGACTACGTAATTTCAAAAGTTGCGTTTGGAGAATTTGAAACGAAACTTTTACAAACGCTACGAAAAATGTGAACGGATTTAAACACAAAATTGGTTAGAAAAATGACAACCGTCAACTTTAAAATATTTCTGCTTGTTTTTTTGGGTTTGCCTTTTTGTGTTTTTGCCCAACACGGCAGAAAAGTAGAAATTGAACTTCACAAAACTGACGAAGTGATTAAAAAAGTTAGCGAAGAAATCACTCCTGAAGATGTTTTTGCAGTAAAATTTTTAGAAGTTGCAAAATCTGTTCAAGCTGAAGCCTACGAAAAATTTGACCGGAAAAACCTGAGAAAAGCAGTAAAACTTACTTTGGAAGCACGCAGAAAAGCTTTTGAAGCAGGAAAAGAACTTAAGGATTCCTTTGTTCCTTTGCAAAACCTAAACAAGCTCAAAGATTTTATTTTTAGAAGTGAAAGAATTATCAAAGAGTCACACAACGAAGAAGCATTAAAAATTTTTGACGATGCCCTTGAAAAATTTCGCAGCGCAAAAATTGCTTACGAAGAGGAAAACTATCAAACTGCAAAAAGTTTAGTAAAAATTGCTTTTGACCTGACACACACGGCTTTAAAACTTGCCAAAGGAAACGAAAAAATTTCTTTGGAGCAAGAAGCCTTGAATGAATTAAAAAGAAACGACGTTATTCTTGAAAAAGCTAAAAACTCTAATTTAGATATTTCAGAAGCGATAAATATTCAAAAAGATGCCTGGCAAAAATTTAATGAAAGCAAATTTGGAATGGCATTGAGGTTGACAAATTCTGCCAAGAAACTTTTAAAATCCATTTTTGATGACAATTTTTCTAAGGAAAATCTATCGCCTTCAAAAATTGAAAACACAATTATTGAAACCGAAAAATATCTGTCAAAAATACAAAAAATGAGTGGAAAAGATGAAATGCTAACTAAAGCTGAAGAACACCTGGTAAAAGCTAAAAAGCTAAAACAAACGGGAAACTTAAGGCTTTCATTGTTAGAAATAAAAATTGCAAACAACCTTATCAGTGAAGTTGAAGCAAAAATCAAAGAGTAAAAACAACCATAAAAAAAACTTCAGGCAAAAACCTGAAGATTTAAAAAAGTCCTGCTTAATCAAAACCATCTTGTTCGTTTGTGTGAAACTGCCAGCCGTTAAAAAAATCCGTGTTCAGGCAAAAGTTGCGGAATCCACGCTTCTTTGCGGGTTTTACGCTTCCAAAAAATCCTGTTAATCCCTAAATTCCAAAAATCAGTGTTCAGGCAAAAGTTCCGCTTTCAGAACAACCAGCGTGAATTCCGCTAAGAAGCGTAAAACCCGCTTAAAGAAGTGAGAGTCTGACTGGAAGTCAGACCCTCACGTTTTAGGTTGTGAGTGTCTCACTTCTTGGTGAGGCTCTCACGCAACAAACTTGCTTGAGAACTTCAAAAACAAAAAAAAGGGCAAACTTTTCAGCCTGCCCTTTCCAAAAAAATCTGTTTTCTAAAATTCTACTTCAGCAAAATCATCTGGTTGGTTTTTGTGTAGTTACCAGCTGTTAGCTTGTAGAAGTAAACTCCTGAAGAAACTACGTTTCCGTTTTCGTCTTTTCCGTTCCAGTTTGAAGAGTGAGAACCTTCGTTTTGCTTTTCACTGACCAGAACTCGGACAAGCTCGCCGTTTGTGTTGTAAACTTCAAGTTTTACTTCGTTGTTTTTTGCAAGCGTGTAGGAAATCGTTGTGTTTGGGTTAAAAGGATTCGGGAAATTTTGCTCAAGCTGAAAGTTTTTTGCAGAATTATTTTGCTCTTTTAACCCTGTAAACAAGTCAAACTTCGTCACAAAAGCGTCGCCACCATTGTAGGAAGTATCAAACGCACCAACAGTAGTCGGGAAATCGCTTGAGTTGGTGTAACCCGTAACGTAACAGTTTCCGCTTCCGTCAACTGAAAGGGAACGACCGTAATCCCAATCGCTTCCACCGAGAAAAGTGGAATAGAGAAGTGAACTGCCGGTTGAGTTTAACTTAGTCAAAAAAACATCGCTAATACTTCCGTTGTAAGAAGTATCGAAAGCACCTGCTGTTGCCAAGAAATTGTTTGAGCCGGTGTAACCCGTAACGTAACAGTTTCCAGTTCCGTCAACTGAAAGGGAAAAACCTTGGTCATCACTGCTTCCACCGAGATAAGTAGAGTAGAGAAGTGAACTTCCAGCTGAGTTTAACTTCGTTACAAAAACATCGTTATTGACACCGTTGAAAGAAGTGTCGTAAGCACCGGCAGTTGCCGGGAAACCGGTTGGGCTAGCGAAACCCGTAACGTAACAGTTTCCACTTCCGTCAACTGAAAGGGAAAAACCTTCATCATCACCGCTTCCGCCGATAAAAGTAGAATAGTCAAGTGAACTGCCTGTTGAGTTTAACTTCGTCACAAAAACATCGTAATTGCCACCGTTGAAAGAAGTATCGTAAGCACCAACAGAAGTATAAAAACCGCTTGAGCCGGTGTAACCAGTAACGTAACAGTTTCCACTTCCGTCAACTGAAAAAGAATAACCTCCATCCTCTCCACTTCCACCGATAAAAGTGGAATAGTCAAGTGAACTGCCTGCTGAATTTAACTTCGTCACAAAAGCATCACCACCGTTGAAAGAAGTATCGTATGCACCGGCAGTTATCGGGAAATCGGTTGAGTAAGTGTAACCAGCAACGTAACAGTTTCCGTTTCCGTCAAGTGAAAGGGAATTACCAATTTCACTCTCGCTTCCACCTAAAAAAGTGGAAAAAACAAGTGAACTTCCACCTGAGTTCAGTTTAGTTACAAAAGCATCGGAGCTGCCATTTTGTGAAGTATCGTAAGCACCGGCTGTAGTTGGGAAATCGATTGATTGAGTTATACCATTAACGTAACTGTTTCCGCTGCCATCAAGTGAAAGGGAATAACTTACATCATAACTGCTTCCACCGAGAAAAGTGGAATAGAGAAGTGAACTTCCGGTTGAGTTTAACTTCGTTACAAAAACATCGCCGCTGCTAAATGCAGTATCGTAAGCACCAGCAGTTACCGGGAAATCGCTTGACCAGGTGTTACCAGTAACGTAACAGTTTTCGCTTCCATCTGTTGAAACGGAATTACCCTTATCAGAATTAGAACCGCTTCCACCGAGAAAAGTGGAAAATTCAAGTGTTGTGGCACTTGCCTGAGCAAACAAGCAAAACAAACTCAGTAAACCTGAGCCAAGAACTAAACCGTGAAGGTTTTTGGTGTGGAATTTTGCAGATTTAAGCATTTTGCTAATCCTTAAATTTTGTTGTAATTGATTTTTAAACAGAAGTTAATAAAATTAAAAAGAAAAGGTAGCGTTTTTTTTTATTTTTTTTGTGTTAAATCAAAACAGCGTGCATTTCGGCTTCGCTCAATGGCCGCTGAAAAGAAGTGAGAACCTGACTTGAAAGTCTTGCGGAATCCACGCTTCTTGGCGGGGCTTACGCTTTCAAAAAAATCCTGTCCTGAAAATCCCAAAAATCCGCTTTCAGAACAACCAGCGTGCACTTCGGCAAGCTCAGTGACCGCTTAAAGAAGAAGTTGCTTAAAAAAGTTGCGGAATCCACGCTTCTTGGCGGGGCTTACGCTTTTTAAACACAAAAAAAGGCAAACTTTTCAGCCTGCCCTTTTCAAAAATTCTGTTGCAAAAAAAAGTCCTACTTAATCAAAGTCATTTTCATAGTTTTGGAGTAGTTACCAGCTTTAAACTGGTAAAAATAAACTCCGCTTGCGACATTTTTTCCAAAATTATCCGTTCCGTCCCAAACTTGTGTGAAAGTTCCGGCTTGCTTAACCTCCTGACTTAAAGTTTTAACAAGCTGACCTTTCACGTTAAAAATTGAAAACTCAACCTTTGAAGCACCTGGAACCTGGAATTTTATTTCAGTTGTTGGGTTGAAAGGATTTGGGTAGTTTCCAAGCAACTCAAATTTTTCAGGAGTTACGTCAGCATTTTCCCTGAGCGAAGTCAGAAACGGAAGAATTGCCTGATACTTTAAAGCAGCAGCCTGAGCGTTTGCCTGAAGGTCAGCCAAGTTGTCGCCACCCAAAATCGCAAAAGCAGCAACAGCTTTTTGGTTTGGGGCAATTGTGAAAGGTCCGCTTGAAATCGTTTCCGACTGGTCTTCCTGAATTGAACTTACAGGGATAGAAAAGCCTTCTGAAACGAACTGGAATTTTTCTGCGTCAGTGAAGCCTTGTGTGTCAAACAAATCATTTTGGTTACTGATTGCCCTGTGAGTGTTAGTTCCCGTCAAAGCTGAAATTCCGGCGTGTGTAGGAAAATTATTGTCAAAAACGTAGCCTAAATTGTTTGTTGCGTCGTAGCCAACCTGATTTGTTCCGTAGTTTGCGTTGTCAACATCCCAATCAAAGTAGTAACCGACGTAAACTCCCGTTAGAGTTTGGTTTGAAGTGTTTGTCAGTTCGTAGTGCAAAATTACGTAATCATCGTCGGGAGCGTTTGAGAAGGAGAAAGTTCTTTGTCTGATTGAAAGTCCGGTTAGTGGAGAAGCTGGAGCAGTTACAAAAGTTACGTCTGTCGACTGGTCAGCAATCAAACCGTTTTCGTCCATCACGATGTCGGCTCCGTTGTTGATAAAATCGGCACTTTGAGGATTTGTTCCGCTTGTTCTTGCTGCGTCAGCGACTTGTGTGGCACTTCTTGCGATAATCATTGAGCCTTCGTACATTAAATCTTTTCCGTCGTCGTTAAAAATGAAACCAATTCCTCCTGTTTCGCCTGCAGTTTCAACGTGTCCGACGTTTCCTTCGTCAGTAACGGAAAGTTGCAGGTTTCCGGAGTTGTGAGTAACGAAATTTGGTCTCGTAAAAGCGTTAAAGTGTTCAAAATCGTAGTAGTAGTAGCCGTAAGAAGTTAGACTTTGGTAATAAATTCTAAAAATGATTTCAGCGTTTTTAGGAGCGGTTGGCGAAACTGTGAAACCAAGTGTTGCAGTTACCAAACCTAAAGAATCGACCAAACCAACGTTTGTAGTCCCTTGAGTTACAGTAATGTAAGGGCTTGTAGTAACGATTCCAACGGTTGTGTTTTCAGCAGGAGAAAGGTAGTTAAAAAGGTCAACGTTCAGAGTTATTGTTTCGCCTGGGTCCAAAACTCCGTCTCCGTCGCCACCAACTGTGTCATCAAATTCAAAAGTTTCCATTCTGATTGCAGGAGAACGAAGAGTTACAGCACGAAAAGCGTTCAGTCCGCCTTTTCCCATCAGCCAATCGTAGCTTGAAGGATTAACGTTGTACAAAGCGGAATCGGCACTAACTCTGACTTGTTGTAAAACTTGCATGTTAGACCAGGTTGGATGAATTGCTTTTACAAGTGCAAGACCTCCTGAAACGATTGGACAAGCCATTGAAGTTCCGCTTTGAGAAACGTAACCACCTCCGACGTTTGTGTTGTAGATGCTTGAACCGGGAGCAGAAATTCCGGAAGAAATTCCATAGTTTGAGTAGTTTGCTTTAGAGTAAGTGTTTCCTGTTGCCACAACAGACAAAACTTTTGGGTAAGAAGAAGGGTAGTGAGGAGTAGTTACAGCGTCGTTTCCGGCAGCGGCGACAACAACAGCTCCCATTGAGTAAGCGAAATCAATCACGTCCAATCCAAGTGAACCACCACCAGCTCCGCCCCAACTACAAGAAATTATTGAAGCACCATTTTCAGCAGCGTAAACAATCCCTTCGTAACCGTGAAAGATTGCGGTTGAGTTTGCGCCTGTTTTAATTGCTAAAATTTTAGGGTTCCAGGAAATTCCGGCGACACCTATTCCATTGTTTGTAACTGCTGCGGCGTCTCCTGCAGTGTGAGTTCCGTGTCCGAACTGGTCGTTTGGGTCGTTATCGGGAATTGCACCGGGATTGTTTGCGTCGTTTCCCGTAAAATCCCAGCCTGTGTAATCGTCAATGTAACCGTTGTTGTCATCGTCAATTCCGTTGTTTTGTATTTCATTAGGGTTTATCCAGATGTTTGCCGCAAGGTCAGGATGGTCTAAATCCACGCCGGAATCAACCATTCCAAGTATGATTGGTGTTGCAGAGTTTTGTGCTTTTGCGATGTCCCAAGCCTGAACGACCTGAAGTTTTGCTGTCAGGTAAGCCTGATTTGTAGAGAAAGCAGGGTCGTTTGGTGTGTCTTGTGTGTGAAAAATAAAGCGAGGTTCAGCGTAAGCAAGGCTTTTGTCGTTTGCAAAGACCGAAGCTACTTTTTTAGCGTTGTAGCTTTTATCAAACTGAAGTTCGTAGATTTGTGAGAGGTCTTTTACACCTTTTCTCGTTTTGTGATGCGGAAAAAGTTTTTTTACTTTTGTGATTTTGTAGTCTGCAAGTTTTTTATCAATTGATAAAATTCCTGTTTTGTTTTGTTCACCAAAGTTTACGGGCTGGTTAAATTTTACGATGATTTGCCCGTCAACAAACTCCTGAGAGTTTTTCCTGATATTTTTTTCGTTTGCAAGCAAAAAATTACTGCTTAACAAACTTCCTGCAAGAACTAATTGAATTAGTTTTGATTGCATAAATTTCCTCCTGAGGCTAAAAATTAAATGGTTTAGAAAATAAAATTTGTAACTTTACACTTTGACTTAACAATTTAAAGAATTTTACAGAAACTTCAACACTTAAATTTCAATGCAATTTTTATGGTAAAAGTCATTCACGTAATTACAAGGCTTGACGAAGGAGGTTCTTCAGCAGTTACTTTGGAATTGGCAAACGGATTAGAACAAGAAGGCTTTAACAATAAAATCATTTTTGGAAAAACACTTGTTCCGCAGGTTAATTTCGTTGAATTTACACAAAAAACGGGAATTGATTTACTTGAAGTTCCTGAACTTGTGAGAGAAGTTTCAGTTTGGAAAGATTTTGTAGCCTTTGTTAAAATTCTAAAAATTGTAATCAAAGAAAAACCAAAAATCGTTCACACACACACTTCAAAAGCAGGAATTATTGGAAGGCTTGCAGGCTTTTTTGCAAAAGTTCCTGTAATTGTTCACACTCCGCACGGACACATTTTTTATGGTTACTTTGGTAAGTTCAGGACAAAATTTTTTATTTTACTTGAGCGGTTGCTTGCAGGCGTTACCGATAAAATCACTAACTTAACAGAGCTTGAAAAACAGGACCACGTGAACGAAAAAATTGCAAAACCTGAAAAGTTTGTTCCGATTTACTGTGGGATTTTTCTTTCAGAGTTTAAAAGCTGCAAAGAAACAAAAATCAGGGCAGAGTTTGGAATTTCTGGCGATACTTTTTTAGTCGGTTTTGTTGGAAGGCTTGTTGAAATCAAAGGTTGTGATATTTTTTTGAGAGGAGCAGAAGTTTTTGGTAAAAAGTTTGACGACGTTAAATTTTTAATAGTTGGCGACGGAGAGCTTAGACAAGATTTAGAAAACCTTGCAAAAGAGTTGGGAATTGCTGAAAAAGTGATTTTTACGGGAACGAGAAAAGACATCCCACAAATTTTTCATGCTTTGGACGTTTTTGTTTTAACTTCAAGGAACGAAGGACTTGGAAGGGTTTTAATTGAAGCGATGGTTTCAGGTATTCCGATTGTTGCTTCAAAAGTTGGCGGAGTGAGTGAGGTTTTGGAAAACGGGAAAAATGGTTTACTTTTTAGTTCAGAAAATTTTAATGAATTGTCAGAAAATCTTGTTAAATTAAAGGCAGGCAAAAATTTGAGGCAAACATTAATTGAAAATGGGAAAGTTAGGGCAGAAGGTTTTGAGATGGCTACAATGATTCAAAGGGTAAAAAATTTATACAATGAACTTCTTTAACAGATTATTTTTCATTTTTCTTTTTTCATCCATTTTACTTGCTCAAGAAAAAACGGATTTTAAGGAGGTAGCGTTAGATTCTTTGGAAGAAGTTACGGCTTTGGACTCACTTTTAAATGGTTCGCATAAATCTATTGAAAACTTGGATTTAGAAATAAATCCTTACAATGATTACATAAATTTACTTTCGGCGATTCACCTTGATTCAAAAATTAGTGGTGGTGATTACATGCCGAATGAGCTTGCAGAATTGCTTGTTGATAACAAACTTGACGTTGGAATTATCACAGACCACGACCAGATGCGGGTTGAGTATGGAATTCCATTTTTAAGGAAACTTGCATTTTTCAGGGAAAAAAATTCTATCTCAAAATATGGAGAAGAAAAATATGTTTCAACTATTAATACTTTGGATAATTATTTTGGGAACTTGATTTTAATGCACGGAGTAGAAGCAATCCCATTTTACTACTGGGAAATTGATTGGGAAACGCTTACTTTTACAATCCGAAATTTTCATAAACACCTTCTCGTTTTTGGTTTGAAAACTGCTGAAGACTACGAGAATATTCCTTCTTTGAAAAATGGATTTCCAAACAAAAAATTTTCGTTTTGGTCATTGTTAAACATCATTCCCTTAATTGGTTTGTGGTACGGAGTTCGGCTTTACAGAACAGTAATTACCACTCAAGTCCTGAAGTTTGGTAAAATTCACGATAGAAAAAGGCAGTTTAAAATTCCGGGTGCATTGATTTTTATTTTTTCCGTTTTAATACTTTACAACAATTTTCCTTTTGTTTATTATGAAAAATACAATCAGTACGAAGGCGATTTAGGAACTGCTCCTTACCAGGAATTAATTGATTACGTGAATGCAAAAGGCGGAATGGTTTTTTACGCTCATCCCGAAAAAAATTCCACAATTGAGTTAGGTAGTTTTTTAGGCTTCAAAGCTCAGATGATTACGGACGAATACTACACTGATTTAAATGAAGTTAAAGGCTGGAAAGGTTTTGCTGCTTTTTGGGAAGGAGACAAACACACGGCTTCAATTGGCGGAGTTTGGGACAAAAATTTGATGAAATTTTGTAATGGAATTCTTAAAGAACCCGTTTGGGCACTTTCTGAACTTGATTACGACGGCGGAGATTTTATCCGTGAATCCCTAACTCAAATTTTTGTCAAAGATAAAAATCCTGAAAGTGTAATTGAAGCATTGAGAAACGGAAGAATGGTTTTTTCAAGGGATTTTGCACAAGATTACCTTGTTTTTAAGGAGTTTTCAGTAAAAGACGGGAAAGAATTTGGTGCAATTATTGGCGAAACTTTGGTTTTGCAAAAAGGCGAATTACCAACAATCAAAATTAAAGTTGATTTTCCAAAGAAAAAGAAAGAAAAATACACTTTGCACTTAATAAAAAATGGAATTGAGATTTTGCAGTACCCACTTGAAGAAACAAATAAAATTGAGTTTGTTGAAAAAGATTACTCACCAAGGCAAAAATCTTACTACAGAATTATAATTTCAAAAGGCAGAAACAAGTTTTTTGTTTTTATGACAAACCCGATTTTTGTAGAAACAAAGTAACTTTAGCACAACTTTCAAGCCAAAAAATTACACTCAAACCAAACTTTCAGGGCAATTTTTACTTTGGTAAAGTTGCTTAACGAAGGCTTAAAACTCAAAACTTTGTAATTGTTGTTTTCAATCTGCAAAAGTAAACGAAAATAAATTTCCCGCATAATTTCCGCAGCAAAAAAAGATTTCCTGTCACTTGAAACAAGGTTTTCCAAT
>JADZEA010000204.1 GCA_020850775.1 bacterium | reverse complement strand
AGTGCAATTTTTACAGGTTTGCTCTTAGCTTTTTTCCTTCCGCCAACTTGTCCGCTTTGGATTGCTTTTGCCGGAGCAGTTTTTTCAATCCTTGTTGCAAAAATTCCTTTTGGCGGGACTGGTTCATCAATTTTTAATGTTTCGCTTGTTGGCTGGGCTTTTATTGTTTTGTCGTTTCCACAAGAAATGCTGAACTACAAATCAATTTTAACGGACAAAACTGAAGTTGAACGAAAAATTAGCGATTTTGACCTTCCAGCGCACAACGTAAGAAGACTTGGAAAAATTTTAGAAATTAGTGGAGTTGATTCCGTTTCTGCTTTGCCACCGCAAGAAGTAAAAGAACGTTACATTGATTTTCGTGAAAACTTCTTTTTAGGCTGGAAAGGTGGAACTCTTGGTGATTGTGCCGGAATTTTATTTTTAGTTGGTTTTTTAATAATGTTTTACAAACGTTATTTTGGTTGGCGAGCTCCTTTCTCATTTTTAAGTGTTTTGTTTTTCCTTAGCTGGCTTTTTACCGGTGAAAAAGGAATTGCTTCCGGTCATCCAACTTTTTACCTTTTCAGTGGAAGCACTTTAGTCTTAGCTTTTTATTCTTGCCTTGACTGGCCAACAACTCCAATCACTAAAAAAGGCAGGTTTTACTTTGGTTTTTTTGCGGGAAGTTTGGTTTTCCTGACACGAACTTACGGAATTTTTACGGAAGTTGGAGGTTTTGCAATTTTACTTGTAAATTGCATTAGCCCTTTGCTTGATAAAAAAGGAAGCGTCAACCCACAATTTTTAAAACAATTCAGGTAAAAAATGGGAAAATTAATTAAAACTTTAGCCTTGCCTTTGGTTTTAACAAACTTAATTGCAGTTTTTATTTTTTGGAGCGTTCTTGGTTTGATTCCCAAAATTTACTCTCAGGAAAAAAGTGATTTTAAGGAAAGTCTTAAAAATGATTTGGGTGAGGATTTTACTAAAATTAATGTTGACACTTTGGTTTTTGAGTCAAGAGTTTCCATTTTCAGGGTTTCTTCACAACAAAAAAGCCTTGGTTTAGTTTGCCGCGTTAAGTCTAAAGGTTTGCGAAACAAAATGGTTTTTAGAATTATTCTTTCAGAAGAAGGTGAAATTTTGCTTTTCAGGTTTCTTGAATCGGAAACCTTTTGGAAGGAAAATTTTGACTTGGCAATTAATTATTTTTTGCCTTCCCTGAACGGGAAAAATATTTTAGAACTTGATGAAAATTGTGTTTCAAACATCAAAACACCTCTTTTTATGAAATCAAGCCTTTGGAATTGCATTTTACGAACTCAAAATGCTTACAAAAAAATTAATAAACTGGATTAAAAATGGCAGTTAAAAAAGTAAAAGATTTTTTTGTGAACGGTTTTTTCGTTGAGAACCCGTTTTTTATTTTTGGGGTTGGGCTTTGCCCGCTTGTTGGAGCGACTTTTAGTTTTGACGTTGCTTTGGCTTTGGCTTTTGTTGTTTGGGTTACGACGATTTTCACGGCATTTTTACTGATTTCGCTGAGCAAAGCAATTAATTTTCTGAACAAAAAGCTCGTTACAGTTCTTTCTTTAGGGTTTTTGGTAAGTGTTTTTATAGTTTTCGGCAAACTTTATTTTCCTGAACTTACAGACAAAACAGGGATTTGGCTTCCGCTTGTAACTGTTAATTGTTTTCTGATTACAAAAGCGAACTACTACTTTGGTAACAAAATGCCTTCAAAAAACAGACTAAAATCTGGTCTTGCAAACACTGTCAGCGGGCTTTTAGTTTACTCGTTTTTTTTAATTGGAATTGCGTTTTTAAGGCAACTTTCAGGCGAAGGAAGTTTTGGAAACTTTCGTTTTTTGCCACAAGGTTTTTCATTTTTCTTGCTTCCTGCGGGTGGATTTTTATCGTCAGGATTTTTGTTAGCTTTTATGAACTACTTGCAAAAAACCAAAATTACTGAGCCAAAGGTTGAAACTTTTCACAAAAAATGAAGGGTTTTTCACTCTAAAAATTCCGTTACTTTGACAATTCTAATCCCTTCTTTCGCAAGTTTTGAAACTCTTGAACTAATTGCGTCAAAAGTTGTTTGGCTTGCGTGGGCAAAACCAATTGTTTTTCCTTTTTGTCTCGTCAAAGCTATCAAAAAATCAAATTGCTTTTCAATTTCATTAGCATTTCCACCAAGAAAAACGTCTTTTCTTACAATTTTAACATCTTCTTTTTTCATGATTTTACAGGCTTTGTCTGTAACAAAACCATCAACAAAGTATAGCTCATTTTCAATTAAAAACTTTGTCAGAACTTCAATTTTATCCTTATCGGAAGCGAATTTTTCACCTTTAAAATTACACAAACCTTTAGCTATTGGCAAACCTCTGATTGCAAAAGTGAGTTGTTGTAAGAGTTCTTCTTCGTTCATTTCGTCACGAACTTGAATTTGTGTGATTTTTCCTGTTTCTTCAAACGGCAAAGAAATTATCACGTCTTTGTTCTTTTTTATTCCTTCAATTGCAATCTCACGGGAAAATTCTTCGCCGGGAAAAAGTGCCAAAGTAAAAGGAATTTTTGATTTAATAAATTTTTCAGCTACTTTTTTATTGTCTTTTTTACCTGACAAAGTTCCAAAATTATCAATTACAAGTGCGATTTTTCCTACGATACGAACAGCATTTTCGGAATTTTTAAAAATAATTTTTAGGTGAAGCGAATCATTTTTTCCTACTCTGAAGACTAATTCTTTGCCTTTGTCAGCCTCAAAACAACTCAAAACTTCCCAATTTGCTGAATTTGTAATTTTTGTCAGTGCGTGGTTGCAACGGATTAACAAAATGTCTTTTGGAATTTCAAGAGTCCAAGCCTTACCTTTTCCTTCTGAATCATTTATTTCTCTGATTCCGTCAATGTTAATTCCCATTTTATCAAGTTCTTTTTTAAATTCTTCTTTCAGCTGGCTTACGTCTTGCGGTTCTTCAGCTAAATCTATGCTTTTTTGTTCCAAACTTTCTTCAAGATAGTTGTAATGAAAATAGGAAATCCCGCTAATAATCAGCAGAAAAATCAGGAAAATAAAAAAAATATTCTTAGAACTCATCTTTTCAGGCTTAACTTTTAGGTTAAAATTTTAGTCTGTTGAATTTAATTTTAAAAATCAATTTGGGAAAACCTTTTTTACTCTTTCTTTTAGCCTTTACCAAAATGCTTTTCGCTCAGGACACACTTGTCGTTGTTTACTCAAGCAACAACCTTGGAACAATTTACGATTGCGGCTGTGAAAAAGAAAACTACGGCGGACTTGCACGAAGGAAAACAGTCGTTGACTCTTTACGAAAAATCCACAAAAATTTACTCGTTGCTGACACGGGAAACTTTCTGGTTTCGTACCCCGGAAATTTCAGAGACAACGATTTCATTTTGAGAGCTTACTCCCTAATCGGCTACGATTTTATTGGTGTTCAAGCCAGCGAAGGAAACAATGGCAACGATTACTTTGTACAAAACATTGCTGAAAAATTTAAAGTTATTTCTGCAAACATCCTGCACCCTTCCGTAAATTCTTTGGTTATTAAAAATTTTCAAGGTTTTAATGTCGCTTTTACAGGACTTTACGAAACTCCTTCACCTCAAGACTCAATTAATGTTTTGCCTCACGCTGACGAAATCCGTTCCCTGAAAAACTTCTCTCAAAAAACAAAAGGAAACCTGAAAATACTTTTGAGCTACAGTGGCTACGATTTAGAAAAAAAATTTGATAAAGATTGGCTAAGTTTGGGCTTTGACCTTGTGATTGGTGGAAATTCTGCCAAAGTTTCGGATAAAATTCTAATCAGCGGAAACAAAACCCGTTTTGTTGAGTGTGGTTACGCAGGAGATTTTTTGGGAAAAGTTACGATTTTCAAACAAGGAAAAAATTTTGAGTTTCGCCACGAACTGATTGAACTAAACTCAAACATCGGAGAAAATCCTGAAATTAAAAAACTTATTGACGAGTACAAAAACAATGACTAAGTTTAGCAAACCTTTAAGGTTTAGTTCTTTGAAAATCTGAAGTAAAATGAATGGTCGCACTTCTTTAGAATTTTCTAAAGTGTGAGGAAAGTCCGAACTCCAAAGAGCAGAGTTCTTTGTAACGCAAAGGAGGAGAAATCCTACGGAAAGTGCAACAGAAAAAATACAGCTCCTTTTCAGGAGCAACGGTGAAAAGGTGAGTTAAGAGCTTCACCAGTGCGGAAGTGATTTCGCAGCTTGGCAAACCCAACTCGGAGCAAGTTCAAGTAAAGGAGGATGAAACTGCTCGTTTCGTTAAAACTCCAGGGTAGAACGCAAAGAAACACCTGGCAACAAGTGTTCAAGAGAAATGACCATTGCTTACTTTTATTGGTAAGAACAGAATTCGGCTTACATTTTTGCTTCAGATTTTCAGAGAACTCATTTTAAACAAGCTCTTTCAAGGTTTTTTCGTAAAAATCACAAACCGATTTTCCCAATTCTTCAAGTGTTCCGTTGTTCCACAAAACAAAATCCGCACGTTTTATTTTTTCCTCAAGCGGCATTTGTCTTGAAACCCTTAATTTTACTTCGCTTTCAGTGATTTTATCCCGCAAAACCGTCCGTTTTAAAGCTACTTCTTCAGTAACTGCAACAACCAAAACTGCGTCAAGTTCCTTGTCAATCCCTGCCTCAAAAATTAAAGGTGCGTTGTGAACAAAAAATAAAAAACCTTCTTTCTTAGCTTTTAACACAGCTTTTTTACTTGCTAACCTGGTTTTTGGGTGAACAAGTGAGTTTAATTTTTGTGTCTCTTCCTTGTCCGAAAAAATAAACTCTGCAAACTCCCTGCGTTTTAAGTTACCGTTTTCGTCAATAAAATTTTTACCAAAAATCTCGGAAATTTCCGCCAAAAGTTCTTCAGCAACAATTTTTTTAGCTTCAAAATCTGCGTCAAAAACGTAAGCCCCAAACTTTTCAAGCATTTTTGAAACAGTTGTTTTTCCTGAACCAATTCCACCTGTAACACCTAACCTGAACATTTTTAATCTTCCTCAAATTCAAAAACTCTGCTTTGAAAGTATTTTTCAACGTAAAAAGCCGCTGCTTCTTCAAGGGAAACGAACTTTTTTTCTTGTGGTGGATTTTCTGAAACGTGATAATTTGGGTAGTAAACAACAGTTTTATTTCCACAAGAATCAACTTCAAGGTAATCAGTAACTTCACCCGCAAAATCGCCTGTTTCATCCGGAAAAAAAGAAACTGTTTTGTAACAAACCAATTCTTGTGAAATTTTTTCCGTACAAAGCCTGAAAAGTTTGTTTTTTGAAGTTTCAACAAGCACAAAAGGTTTGTCAGAGTAAAAAACCAAAAAGTATTTTTTCATTTTTCAGTCAAAAAGTTTGCTTAAAAAAATCCCGCTAAAGACTAACAAAATTCCTAAAAAATGGCTAACAAAAATGTTTGCAAAAGCAAGTTTCGGTTCGCCATTTTTAAAAAGGTTAAAAGTCTCAAGGCTAAAAGTTGAAAAGGTCGTGAAAGCACCGAGAAAACCGATTGCTAAAAAAAAGTGCAGGTTTTTGTGAAGGAGTAATTTTTCTGAAAGCCCAAAAAGGAAACCGATAAAAAATGAGCCGATTAAGTTGACTGCAAGAGTTCCAAAAGGGAAGCCGTTAGCAATGATTTTACTAACCAAACCCGATAAACTGTAACGGGCTAAAGCACCTAAACCGCCACCAAAAGCAATTAAAAAAAGATTAAGCATAATTTTTGAGAAATTTAAGGAGGTTTTCAAAACAAAAAAAAGAAAAGAGGGCGTAAAACCGTTTCCTCTTTTCTTTCCCACTAACCTTAACCTATCGGAGAAAAAAAACCACACAAAAATTTACTTGCCTTAAACAATGAAAGCAAGTAAAAAATTTATCAAACTAAAAATACCTTTTAATCAAACTACCGAAACAAGCTTAAAAATCAAATTTCTCACTCTGAAAAATGTTTAATTTTTCCTTAAAATTCATCACCAAAAGTCCCAAGTGAGAAAAGCCATTGTGGTTTGTGGCTTTTGTGTCCGTCGTAGAGCCAGGCGACGTCAATTTTGAAAAACAAAAACCCGAGTGGAATGCTTGTGGAAAGCCCGTAAGTCATAATTAAATCATTAAAAAATCTTGTTCCTGCCGGTTCCCCAAATTCGGATTTCACAGAGGTTCTGTGCAAATCAAATTTTCCATCCCACGCAGCGCCGGAATCCATAAAAATCGCACCAAAAACCGGCGGAAAACTAAAAGGCGGAAAACCCATGTCAAAACGTTTGATTAAAATGTGGCGAAATTCTGAGTTTAAAACAAAAAACTGTTTTCCAATTCCCTGGTAGTAATCTGCTCCGCGAATTGAAGTTATGAAGTAAGGGAAAAATTCTTCTTCCTGGCTCAAAAGTTTGTCAAGTTTTCCATCCGTTTCAACGTTGTCAAAACCAGGATTAAACCAATATTTTATTCCACCAAGGAAAAAATGCTGCTTGTTCGGTCCAAAGCTCCTTCCACCTGAAAGCCTGAAAGCAAAAGAATTTTGTTTTGTAACTCTGAAGTAGTGCCTTGTGTCAAAAGTAAAGGTGTGAAAATCCATACTGTTACCCGAAAATTTTGGGCTTCCAAGATAATTTAAAGAATAACGCCAACCGTCAACTGGTCCTGTGTACCAAGGTAAAGTTGAGTCTCTGACGTAAGAAACATTTGGAATCGCTACTTTTGTGCTTCTTTTTACAAGGTGTTGGTCTTCCTGATGAACTTCTCCTTCAAGTTTGGAAATTAGTTCCCGCCTTTGGTTACGAAAATCCAAACCAAAATCAATTCTGCGAAATTTACTAATCGGATACGAACCAACAACGTCCAAACCAATTTGCCTTAGCCTGACAATTGCTTCTTCAGCGCCTTTTGTTGTCGAAAGCCCAATTCTGTAAAAATCTGCGTAGTGGTAGGCTTGTCCAAGCCAGTCAGTTCTTTTGGGAAGGTAAGCGTAAGAAAAAACGTAGTTTGAGTTTTGCAAACTAACAAAAAAACCAATCCCAACTCCAAAATTATGGTCTCCCATAATGTCTGAAAAACTAAAAGCTACCTGCCCTTGTAAACCATTAAAAGTATCGTAACCAAAAGCTCCGCCCGTGTAGTCAGGAGTAAATTTTAGCCTGTAACGGTTCACGTTGTAATCACCTTGTTCATTTTTTATCAGCGAATCGGAAAGAACGACAACAGGTTTGTAATCGTCCTCTTTTTCCTTTTCTGATTTCTCCGAGTAACCTTTTGCAAAAACGTAACTTCTGAAATCTTGTGCTGTAATTTCACTTTCCTTAGCTTTTGTTGTGTCCACAACGGTTTTTTTGGTTGTTTCCTTTTTTGTAACTACTTTTTCTTTTTGCAGGTTCAGGTAAAAAGTATCTTTAAGTTTGATTGAGTCAGGAGCAATATTTTTAGGATTTGAAATTACAAAAATATCCCAACCACCATTAAAAAGCGAAGTGAAAGCCATTTTGTTTCCGTCATTTGACCAGTCAATCTGGTAACAACCGGTCAAAGCATTTGTAATTGGGTAAGGTTCGCTCTCTTTTTCCAAATCCATTAAAAAAATATTTGAAATGCCATTTTTTTCAGAAGTAAAAGCCAAAAATTTTCCGTCAGGCGAAAAAACAGGATGGTCTTCAACCCATTTTGTTTTTGTGAGGCGTTTTAATTGTTTCGTTTCACGGTTAAAAATGTAGAGGTCTTTTTGGTAAAAATCGTGCTGGAACATTTTTTCAGCGTAAATTTCTTTGTTACCAATCCCGTTTTCTCCTCTGTCCGAAACAAAAGCAATTAATTTTCCGTCAGGCGAAAAAGCAGGTTCAGAATCAGAGAAAAAATCGTTAGTTAAGTTTTCAAGTTTTTTTGTTTCAAGGTTGTAAACGTAAACATCTGAAGCACCTTTGTAGTTTCCAATAAAACCAATTTCTTTGCCATCAAAAGACCATTTTGTTGTAAAAATCCCGTCAAGTTTTGTGTCTTTAAAATCAGTTTGAGTAATTTTTCCGTTTTTCGTGTTAACAAATTGAAGTGCATCGGAGTTTCCACTTTTTGATGAAAAAACAATTTTTGTTCCGTCCGGACTCCAATCCATTCCGGGACTTAGCCAATGAAGTTCCTCAAGGCTTTCTGTTTTTGAGCCTGAAACAAGTTTTTTTAACATTCTTCCATCAATCGCTGAAATCAGGTAAACATCCGCGTAATCGTTACGGCTTGTCAGCAACGCAATTTTTGTTCCGTCGGGAGAAAAAACCGGAGCAAGATTGTAATGCCCTTCTTCTTTTTTATGGTCAGTAAGTTTTTTTGCAAAATCTGTTGGCTCAAGTCTGTCCGTAACTTCGGGCCAATAAATTTTTTTGAGGTTTTTGCTCCACTGTTCGTCAAGAGTTTTAATGTCAAGTCCCGTTGCAGACT
>JADZEA010000203.1 GCA_020850775.1 bacterium | reverse complement strand
TTTGGGTCGCGAAACATTTCCGTAACATTGATTGAAAGGTCAAGAAGCAAACCATTAAAAAAATGCTCGTCGCAAAGAACCTTGTGCAACAATTCTGATAAATTATTTAACCCTGATTTTACAAAATAGTTCAAAACCCTTCTTTTGACTGATGCGTCAGAATAGTTTCTAAAATCGTAGCCATATTTTAAAAAAATTGCTTCAAGCAAAAGTTTGATTTCAATGTTTTGATTTTCAAGTTTTTCCATTTTTCTATTCTGTTTTTAAAAAATATTTTTTCATTATTTTATTGGGAAAGCCACACCCTCATTAATGAAAGAAGTTTATCATTATCAATTGGCTTTGCTAAATAATCACTTGCACCTGCTTCAATGCACTTTGTTTCGTCGCCTTTCATTGCTTTTGCTGTCAGTGCAATTATTGGAAGTTTTGCAAATTTACCCTGCTTTCTGATTTCTTTCATTGCCTCGTAACCATCCATTTCAGGCATCATAATGTCCATTAAAACAATATCAATATCTGGATTTGCTTCTAATTTTTGCAGGCTTTCAATTCCGTTTTTAGCGATAACGACTTTGACTTCCTTGTCTTCCAGGACATTTGAAAGTGCGAAAATATTTCTCATGTCATCATCAACAAGCAGAACTTTTTTATTCTTAAAATGTACTTCTTTGTTGTGAACCATTTTCAACATTTGTTTTTGTTGCTCGGGCAGGTTTGCCTGAACTCTGTGAAGAAATAAAGTCGTTTCGTCAACAAGCCTTTCAGGAGATTTAACACCTTTAATAATAATACTTTCTGCGTGCCGTTTCAATTTTTCATCTTCTTCTTTTGTTAAGTCTTTTCCCGTATAAATTATTATTGGAATGTGTGAAATTTCTGTGTTTTTACGAATTTTTTCAAGCAAATCAAAACCCGAAATGTCGTTTAAACCAAGATCCAAAATCATACAATCAAAAATTTCTTTTTGTAAAAACTTGTAGGCTTCCTCTCCGCTTTCAACAGCGATAATCTCAACATCTTCACCTCGCCCAATCAGTTCAATAATACTGTTTCGCATTTTTGATTCGTCTTCAACAACAAGCAAACGACGGATTGTTCTTAAAATTGTCTCTTCAATTTTACTAAATGCCTCGTCAAGTTTTTCCATACTTACAGGTTTTGTCAAGTAACCAATTGCTCCCATTCTCATTGCATTCATTGCGTTATCCGAAGCAGACATAAAATGAACAGGAATGTGCCTTGTTTCAGGGTTTTGTTTCAATTTTTCCATCACTGTCCAACCATCCATTTTTGGTAAACTAATGTCCAGAATTATTGCACTTGGTTTGTAAGCATTCGCCAAATCCACGCCAATTTCTCCGTCTTCAGCCGCAAGACACTTAAAACCTTTTTCGTGTGCAAGATCCAATAAAATTCTTGCAAACTTTACATCGTCTTCCACAATCAAAATAGTTCTGTCATTTTTAGAAATATTTTCCCTGTCGTCGTGAACCAATGGTTTGTTTGAAACAAATTTTTCTTTGCCAAAATTGTTTGCTTTTGCCTCAGCCTTTGGTGTAAGCACTTCTTGTTTTGCTTCAATTTTTTGCACAACATTTTCTTCATTCCTGATTTTAGAAACAAAGTTTAGACTTTCAGGCAGGTAAACCGTAAAAGTGCTTCCTTTTCCTTCCTCACTTTCAAGTTGAAGTTCACCACCAAGAATTTTTGCAAGTTCTCTCGAAATTGAAAGTCCAAGTCCTGTTCCGCCATACTTTCGGCTTGTTGTTCCGTCTTCTTGCTGGAATGCTTCAAAAACAATTTTTTGTTTGTCTTTTGCAATCCCTTTTCCCGTGTCACTCACTGAAAAAGCAATTGCATTTTCGTCGTTTAAATTGCTTTTAAAACTAACATTTTTTGGTCTGTAAATGCTAAAAGTGATTCCACCTTTTTCAGTAAATTTTAAAGCGTTGGACATAAAATTTTTAAGAATTTGCTCAACCCGTAAAGCATCTGTAGAAATTGATTTTGGAACGTCCTCACTGATTTTAACTTCAAAACTTAGTTTTTTATCTTCTGCAACGTGTCTGAAATTCCTTTCCATTGATTCTTCAAAATTTTGTATTTCTACCTTTTCAATGTGAAGTTCCATCTTCCCGGACTCAACTTTGGAAAGGTCTAAAATCTCATTAATCAGGTTCAAAAGGTCAACTCCGGCTGTGTTGATTGTTTTTGCAAACTCAACCTGTTTTTCGGTCAGGTTTTTCTCTTTGTTTTGAGAAAGGAGCTTTGAAAGTATCAAAAGGCTGTTTAACGGAGTTCTTAGCTCGTGGCTCATGTTTGCAAGAAACTCGGATTTGTACTTGCTTGTTACCTCAAGGTCTTTAGCTTTTTCCTCAAGTAATTTTCCTGTTTCCTCAAGGCTCAGGTTTTTCTTTTTGATGTCATCGGATTGTTTTTCAAGCATTTTTGTTTTTTCTGAAAGCTCCTCGTTTGTAACCCTAAGCTCTTCCTGTTGTGTTTGCAAACGTTCTTCAGATTCCTTCAAAGTCCGTGCTTGTTCTGAAAGTTCCTCGTTTGTAACTCTAAGTTCTTCCTGTTGTGTTTGCAATTCTTCCGCCTGAACCTGTGTTTTTTCAAGCAATACTTTCATCTTTTCCCTTGCTTCTGCGGAGTTTAAAGTTATTGCGATGCTTTCTGAAACTTGCTCTAAAAAATTAATTTGAATGTCGGAAATCTCACTGAAAGTTCCAATTTCAATCACACCTTTTACATCATTTTCATGGATTAAAGGAACAACAATCAGGTTTTTTGGCACACTTTCGCCGATTCCGGAACTGATTTCAATGTAATTTTCAGGGACGTTAGCAATCAAAATTGTTTTCTTTTCAAGAATTGCCTGACCAACAACAGACTCGCCAACTTTCACTTCACTGACAAAACTTTTCCTTCGTGTAAAAGCGTAACTTCCAACCATTTTGAAAACCTCGTTTTCAGTTTTTACAAAAACAACCCCAACTTTTGCATCAATGTAAGTTACAATAAAATTAATTACGTTTTGAACTAACTCCTCAATTTTCAAATCTCCGCGAATTTTTTTGTTGAGTTCTGCCTGACCATTTTTGAGCCAGTTTTGCTGCTGAATTTTTTGTGCAGCCTGGCTGATTTTAAAAATCATTTCATTAAAAGAAGTTGCCAACTCGTCAAGTTCATCTTTACCCTGCACTTCCATTCTTACATTTTCATCACCCTGAGCGAACTTGTTAGCTACCAAAACAGCTTTGCCAAGACGTTTGGTAATATTTTTCGTGAGTAAAAATCCTAAAATCAAACTTACCGCAAAGATTAAAACTGACAAGATTGAAACAAGCCTTGCGATTTCTTCGCTTTTTTCGTGGAGTTCAGCAGAATTTTTTTGGGTAAAGTTTTGGATTTCCCTGAACATTTTTTCAAGTGCATTTTCAAGTGCGTTTCTTCTGTTTTGTGAAATCAACAGGTAATTTTTGACTTCTGCGTAGTTTTGCTGCTCGGTCAGGGCAAAAATTTTCCGCGAATCGGAATCAAAATTTTCGTGCAGTTCGTGCAGGTTCTCCATTTTTCGTTTGAACTCAAGGAAAAAATCTTTGTTAACGTCTGCTTGTTCGTCAGCGATTGCTGTTTCAATTAAATTTTTAGCAATTTCAAGTTCTTCGTCGTCTAATTTTCCGATTTGTTCAAATTCCTGGCTTAGCTTACCAAACCTTTCTTTTGCCTGTTGGTTGTTTGCCGCAAGCTGTTCACCCAAGATTGATGCTTCCTGAACCTGAAGTGATTGTTTGAGTTGCTGGTAAGCAATTTTGTTAAAAAGGTTGTTTAGCGGGACATCAATTTTTGCCATTTCCTGAAGTTTGTTGCCTGTTTTTTCCATCTGAAAAATTGCAATTCCCAAAGCAATTCCCATCAGGATTAAAATTATCAGGACTAAAATTAGAATTTTAGAACCTATTTTAAGATTTTTAAACATTGTTTTAATCCTTTTTTTTAAGCAAAAAACTAAAGATTTTAATTTGTTTGCTTTCAGGTTTAACTAAAAAATTACAGTTTAAATTTCAGTTTTTAAGTCAGGCTATCACTCTTAGAAACCCATCTTTCCACTGTTTCAAGCAGTAGTTTTTTTCTCAGAGGTTTAGTCAGGTAGTCGTCCATTTCGTTCTCAAGGCATTTTTCCTTGTAACCCGATAAGGCGTGAGCAGTTAAAGCAACAATTGGAACCCTTTTTTTATTGTTTTCCCTTTCATTTTTCCGAACAAGTTTTGTTGCCTCAAATCCGTCCATTTCCGGCATTTGAATATCCATTAAAATCAAATCGTAATCATTTATTCTGCAAAATTCAAAAGCAAGCAAGCCATTTTCCGCGAAATCAATTTCTGTGTAACCAACTTTTCCCAAGATATTTTTTGCAAGGTTTTGGTTATCCAAACTGTCTTCAACCAACAAAATTTTTGCAGCAGTATTCAAGTTTTTAGAAATTTCTTTTTCCTCTAAAACTTTCTTTTTTTCAACCAAAGAAAAAAGATTTACAAGAACATCAAGCAATTTTGATTGTTTGGTTGGCTTTGTTAAGGCAAAAGAAATTTTTAGTCTTTTTACTAAGTCAGATTTTATTGCTCCCCAGGAAGAAAGGATAATTATTTTTAAAGTTTCGTTTGTCTCACGGATTTTTTCCACTAACTGAATTCCATCCATTTCCGGCATTTGGTAATCAATAATTGCTAAATCAAAACTCACTTTGTTAAGCAATTCAAGAGCTTTAGAGGCACTTTCAACACTTGTAATAAAAAACCCCCAATTTTCTAAAGTTTTTTCAAGAACAAAACGGTTCGTTTGGTTGTCGTCAACAATGAGAATGGAAACACTTTTAAAATCCGGGATAAGATTAACTTCATTTTTTTCAGTTCCTTTCTTCAAATCAATGGTAAAATGGAAAGTGCTTCCTTTTCCTTCTTCGCTTTCAAGCCAAATTTTTCCGTTCATCATCTCAACAAGCGATTTTGAAATTGAAAGACCAAGCCCTGTTCCACCAAATTTTCTTGTTGTTGAACTATCCACTTGCGAAAATTTTTCAAAAACATTTGCTTGTTTATTTTTTGGAATTCCAATTCCCGTGTCTTTTACCGAGAAATGGATTTTATCGTTTTTAAGCTCAACTTTTACAAAAATTTCACCTTTAATTGTAAACTTAATTGAATTTCCAACTAAATTAATCAGAATTTGTTTCAGCCGGTTTGAATCACCTTTTATAAAAGTTGGTAAGTTTGAATCAACGTAACAAACAAGCTCAAGCCCTTTGTTAATTGCCTTTATTCCTAAAATTTCAACGACATTTTCAACAACATCTTTCAGGTTAAAATCAATTTCTTCAAGTTCTAATTGTTCAGCTTCAATTTTTGAGAAATCAAGAATGTCGTTGATTAGTGTCAGCAAAGTTTCTGACGAAAAATTAACAATTTGGACAAATTCCATTTGTTCTTTATTCAGGTTTGTGTCAAGTGTAAGTTCAGTCATTCCAATAATTGCATTAAGTGGAGTTCGGATTTCGTGGCTCATGTTTGCGAGAAATTCACTTTTGGCTTTGCTGGCTGTTTCAGCAAGTTCTTTGGCTTTGACAAGTTCTTCCTGAATAATTTTTCGTTCAGTAATTTCTGCAACTAATTCTTTCTTTTGCCTGAAAAAATTTTCAATTAAAAATGCTAACTGCCCAAATTCCGTTTTTGAACTTTTAAGCCTTCCAATTAATTGAGCACTTTCATTTTTTAAACTTGAAGAAATCAAACCAAGTGGAATGTGAACCCAACGAAACAAGGTTAGAAAAATCACTAAAAGCAAAAATGTGAGAAAACCGATGTAAATCCAAAAGTTTGTGTTTGAAGAATTAATAAACTGTTTTACAACCGGCAACTCACTTTCAAGTACAAGGTAAGCAATCGTTTTGCCTTCAATATTTATAAACTCTTTACAAATAAGTAGCTTATCTTTGTTTGCAATTTCCTGCACTGGTTCAAAGGAAATTTTCATTTTGCTTTCAGTAATTAAGGAAAGATTTTGCAAGTATTCTTCAGACCAAAGTTTTGAAGCAAAAAAGTAGCCTTTTGGTGGAGTTTTTCTTTGATTGTCAGAGCTTGGATGAATTGAAGCGGAACGAATTTCAAGTATTTTTCCTTCGCTCAGGACAAAAAAATGCAGCAGAGAATTTTCCAAAAGTTTTTGTTTGAGAAGGACTTTGTCAACTGGAATTTCAGTCCAGTTAGTTTCAGCGAGGTTTTTAGTTGCATAAGAAAGCGTTAAATCTGTTTTGTAAACCCACACGTAATCGGTTGAGTAAGTAGCAAGCGATGGTTCAATGTTTTCTTCAGCGAATTGTTCGTCGCCGTTTTCAGCAAAATTAACCATGTCGTCCCAATAAGTGTAATCAATCGTAAACCCTTCTAAAGCTTTTCCTTTTAGCTCTAAAATTTTATCGTAAGTTTTGCTTTTTTCAGTTTTTCTGTCCTGAATTATCAGGTCAATTCTATCATTTTCTGATTTCCTGAAAACTACAATTCCCGTAATAAAAACAACCACTGTAAGAAAAAGTAAAACAGAAATCTTAAACTGGACTTTCATTTTTAGCCTTTATTTGTTGCTACTAAAAGATTAAACCTTTTAAAAGGATAAAAGATTTCAGAAAAATTACAGATATTTTTTGATAGTTTCCAGAAGTTGTGGTTTTCGGACAGGTTTTGGAACGTAATCGGAACAACCCGCGTCAAGG
>JADZEA010000202.1 GCA_020850775.1 bacterium | reverse complement strand
TTGAAGGAATGTGGAGCGGAAGTTTTTACTCGCAAGACAGTGTTTACAAAGAAATTAACGTGGTAATGGTTGTTGACACTGTAGAAAATTCGGCAGCAAGATTTGTGAATACTTACCAATCAAAAATTATCTGCGGTAAAATTGACAAATCCTTCACAACAGGCGTTTTACCTTTCAAAAAATTCTTTAACAACGAATTCAGTTTTTCAATGGCTTACGAAGATTCCACTAATCTTCAGTTGCAAAATTACTACAAAGGTAAGTTCTTTTCCTCAACACAATGCAGTTTAACGGTGAAAACTCCTTTCAACTCAGTTGGAAACAACGGAGAAATCGTTACTGTTTTAACGCATCAATAATTTTACGGAGATAAAAAATGCCAAAAGTTGGACTAATTTTATCCGGTTGCGGGTTCCTTGACGGAACAGAAATCAACGAAGCAATTTTGACAATCCTCGCTCTTGACAAAGCGAACGCCGAAATCGTTGCAATGGCTCCAAACATCAATCAACATCACGTTGTTGACCACACAAAAGGTGAAGAAACAAAAGAAATTCGCAACGTCTTAGTCGAAGCTGCAAGGCTTGTTCGCGGAAAAATTACCGACCTTGAAAACGTTAATCCAAAAGAACTTGACGCTTTAATCATTCCCGGAGGCTACGGAGTTGCTAAAAACTTTTGCAGCTTTGCCTTTGAAGGCGCTGATTGTTTTTACAACGAAAGTATCGCAAAAATGGTTCTCAGCGTTCACAACCAGAAAAAACCTGTCGGAGCAATCTGTATCGCTCCTGCCTTGCTTGCTAAAATCTTTGAAAACCTGAAACAAGTTACTCTCACAATCGGAACAGACAAAGAAACTGCTGAAATTTTGACTTCGCTAAACGCAAAACACGTTTCTTGTCTTGAAACTGAAATTGTTGTGGACAAAAAAAATAAAATTGTTACAACTCCGGCTTACAACATTCCAAACGTGAGAATTGGAAACGTTGAAAAAGGAATCTCAAAACTTGTTGAAACAGTTTTAGCAATGACTAACTAACTTCTTACAAAGTTCCCGAAACAAATTTTCAGGAACTTTTTCTAAAAGGAAAAACTTGCCAACTCTAAAAATTGACAACCCGAAAATCTACGAAATCTTCACAAAAATCGGAAAAATTGCCGACTTGGAAAACGTAGAAGTTTACGCTGTCGGCGGTTTCGTCCGTGATTTTTTGCTTGGCAGGAAGTTCAAAAGTGAAATTGATTTCGTTGTTGTTGGTGATGGAATTGCTTTTGCAAAAAAAGTTGCTTCTGCGTTTAACAAAAAAAAAGTTGTAACCTACGAAAGATTTGGAACTTCAATGTTTGTTTTTGGTGGTTTGGTTTTTGAGTTTGTTTCAGCAAGAAGCGAAATTTACAGTGAAAACTCACGAAAACCAGTTGTTAGCAAAGCAACTCTTGAAGCTGACCTCACAAGACGGGATTTTACAATCAACACACTTGCCATCGGCTTGAACAAACATAATTTTTGCGAGTTGAAAGACATTTTTGGTTCGCAAAAAGACCTTGCAAACAAAATTATCAAAACTCCGCTTGACCCTGAAATTACTTTCAGCGAGGATCCGCTAAGAATTTTGCGGGCAATTCGTTTCGCTGCACAGCTTGGTTTTGAAATTGAAAACAAAACCTTAAATTCCGCTGAAAAAATGCGTGAAAGACTAAAAATTATTTCTCAGGAACGAATCACAGACGAAATTTTGAAGGTTTTGAGTTCGGAAAAACCTTCCGTTGGTTTGTGTCTTTTTGAGCAAACTAAAGTTTTGGACGTGATTTTACCTGAGCTTAGCGGAAAAATAAATTACGGGTTTGTGGAGAAAATTGCGAACCAAACGGAGAACTCGGAGCTTCGTTTGGCTTCACTGTTTTTAAACCTGAAGACAGAATTTTCCGAACTTGGAAAAAGGTTAAAACTGCCAAACAAAACAAGTAAAAACATTGAAAAGCTAATTTTTTTATTTCCTTTTGCGGTGGAAATTTTGCACCAAAACCCGAGTTTAGAGGAAAAAAGGCGTTTTCTCAGGCTTTGCGGAGTTTTTTTTGAGGACGTTTTGTTTTTTGCGAAGAATTTTACCAGCGAGAACAAAGAGATTGAAAAGGAGCTTTTGGAATTGGATAAAAATGAAAACCTGACCAATTTCAGATTGTCTTTGAGCGGGGAAGAAGTGATGGAAATTTTAGGAATTAGCGAAGGGACTTTGGTTGGGGAAGCAAAAAACAGGCTTGAAGAAGGGATTTTGCGAGGTGAAGTTTGCAATTCGAAGGCGGAGCTAAGAGTTTTTTTGAGCGGGAATTTTGCAGTCAAAAAGGGAAGTAAAATTTGTTAAATTAGCTTGGTGGAAAAATTAAGGAAAAAATGATGATTGGAAAATTTCAACTAAACACAATTAATCAGGGTGATTGCATTGAATTACTAAAAAATGTACCTGATAACTCAATAGATTTAATTTTTGCAGATCCACCTTACAACTTACAGCTTAGTGGAGATTTGTATCGCC
Organism: bacterium; assembly: GCA_020850775.1. GTDB lineage: Bacteria > CLD3 > CLD3 > CLD3 > CLD3 > JADZEA01. The sequence goes on along the minus strand of JADZEA010000202.1, from coordinate 14,290 downwards.
CAAACCAAACAAAAGTTGATGGAGTGGATGATGTTTGGGATAAATTTGATTCAATGGCAGATTACGATAAATTTTCTAATGAATGGTTAAAAGAATGCTACAGAGTGCTAAAAAATTCCGGAAGTATTTGGGTAATTGGTACTTATCACAATATTTTTAGAGTTGGGGCAATAATGCAAAACATTGGTTTTTGGTTGCTTAATGATATTATTTGGGTCAAGACAAATCCAATGCCTAATTTCAAAGGAACAAGATTTAATAATGCTCATGAAACTTTGATTTGGGCAACAAAATCAAAATCATCTAATTACACTTTTCATTACCATTCAATGAAGGTGATGAACGACGACCTCCAAATGCGAAGTGATTGGTTAATCCCGATTTGTCAAGGTGAGGAACGAATCAAAGTTAACGGGCAAAAAGCTCATTCTACACAAAAACCAGCTGAACTACTTTTCAGGATAATTTTATCAACATCAAATCCTGAAGATTTAGTTTTAGACCCGTTTATGGGAAGCGGAACAACTGCAGCAGTAGCTAAAAGATTAGGTAGAAATTTTATTGGTTTTGAGAAGGAAGAATTTTATATCAAAATAGCGATTGAACGAATTAACAAAACTTCTAAGCTTAGTAAAGATTTGTTAGATTACAAAGTTGAAAAACGAAAACCAAAAGTTCCTTTCGGTAATTTAATTGAAAAAGGATTTGTTAAGATTGGTGAAACGCTTTACTCAAACAATAAAAAGTATGCGGCAATCGTACAAGCTGATGCAAGTTTATCTTGTTACGGAGAAAATGGTTCTATTCATAAAATTAGTGCTTACATCCTCAAAAAAGAAAACAATAATGGTTGGACTTTTTGGTATGTTATTAGAAATAATGAACTTATTTCAATTGACCAATTAAGGCATAAGTATGAAAAAGATTTTATTCTTATTAAAAGTAATAAAATAGAACTTAGAATAAAACAAACTTAGAAAAGGATAAAAATTGATTGGAATAAAACAAGAAAAGTGTGATTACTGCGGAACTTGTGTCGGAGTTTGTCCCGTTGATTGCATTGAACTTTCAGATTCTTTCATCCAAATCGTTCATAAAATTTGCATTGATTGTGACCTTTGCATTAAAATTTGTCCGATTGAAGTGCTTTACAAAGTAGAAAAAAATTAGAAAAGGATAAAAATTGACTCAAGAAAAATACGATGTTGTAGTCGTTGGTGGCGGACCCGGAGGCTCAATGGCTGCAAAATTTGCTGCCGAAAATGGAGTGAGAGTCCTGGTTTTGGAAAAAGACCGCGAAATTGGCATTCCCGTTCGTTGTGGTGAAGCTGTTGGCGGAGCTGGTTTACGTGAATTTATGGAGCCAAAAGGTGCAATAATTTCCTCTCCGATTGACTCGTTTCGCCTAATTTCTCCGAGTGGAATTGCTGTTCACTCTTCCGCAGAAGGTGCTGGTTACGTTCTGAACAGGAAAGTTTTTGACCAGGAACTTGCAATTTTAGCAAGCAACGCAGGTGCAAAAATCCAAACACGAAGTTACGTTACAGGTTTGCTTTTTGATGGCGACTACGTTTGTGGTGTAAAGTATCGTTTCCAAAATCAGGAAGACAGAGAAGTCAGAGCGAAAGTTGTTGTCGCTGCTGACGGAGTTGAGGCAAGAGTTGGACGTTTTGCAGGTTTCAAAACCGTAACAAAAATGAAAGACATGGAAACTTGCTACCAGGTTCACCTTGCAAACATTGATGTTGAAGACGGAGTTTGTGATTTTTTGCTCTCAAACAAAAAAGCTCCAGGTGGCTACATTTGGGTTTTCCCGAAAGGAAACAGACAGGCAAACGTCGGAATTGGAATCAGTGGCAAGTTTTCAGCTGAAAAATCACCCAAAAAATACCTTGACGAGTACATCGCAGAGCGTTTTCCAAATGCTTCGGAAATTAATTCCACACTTGGCGGAGTTCCCTGCGACAAAACTTTGTCAGAAATTTCAGGAAACGGAATTGTTTTGGTTGGCGACACTGCCCATCAGGTCAATCCGATGACTGGAGGCGGAATCGTTAACGCGATGAAAGCAGGCAGAATTTCAGGAAAAATCATTGCTACGGCAATTAAAGAGGGGAATGTTTCTAAAAAAAGGCTTTCAGAGTACGACAGGGAATGGGAAAAAACAGTTGGCAAAATCAACGAAAGGTTCTACAAAATCAAAGAGTTTACGATGAAACTGACAGACGTGCAGCTTGATAAAACTGCTGAGCTTTTGGTTGAAATGCCTCCCGAAAAGCGAACTTTGTTTAATGTTTTTAAAACGGCAGTTCGCTACCAGCCTGCTTTGATTTGGGAAGTTACAAAAATCTTTTTCGGGTAGTTTTTAGTCAGAAAAAACGTGAGTGTTTCACTTCTTAAGTTATTGAAACAACATCTGAGTTTTTTTAGTAGTTAGCCTTTTTCTTAATCACTAACGCCTGTTTTTTTCTTACATTCTCAAAAAATTAAAGGGAGTTTTTAAAATGAAATTTGCAGAAAGAATGTCTCGGCTTGGGACAGAAACGGCTTTTGAAGTCCTTGCAAGGGCAAGAGAACTTGAAGCTAAAGGAAAAAATATCGTTCACCTTGAAATTGGCGAACCAGATTTTGATACGCCAAAAAATATTCGTGAAGCAGCAAAAAAAGCAATTGATGACGGTTGGACACACTACGGACCTTCGGCAGGGCTTCCACAAGTCAGAGACGTAATCGCTGAACATTTTTGTGAGACACGCGGAATTAATGCAACCCGCGAAAACATTGTGATAACTCCTGGCGGAAAACCAATTATGTTTTTTGCACTTATGGCTTTGCTTGGTGAAGGCGACGAAGCAATTTACCCGAATCCCGGATTTCCAATTTATGAATCTGTTATTAATTTTTCAGGAGCCAAAGCAGTTCCAATTCCTTTGCGTGAAGAAAAAAACTTTGGTTTTGATGTTGAGGAACTGAGAAGCCTTGTAACTCCACGAACTAAAGTTTTAATAATAAATTCTCCCGCAAACCCAACAGGCGGAGTTTTGCTGAAAAAAGACCTTGAGGAAATCGCAAAAATTGCCGTTGAAAATGATTTGATTGTGATGTCTGATGAAATTTATTGCAGGATTCTTTACGGCGGAAAGTTTGAGTCCATCACACAATTTGATGGAATGCCTGACAGGACTTTTATTCTTGACGGTTTGACAAAAACTTACTCAATGACTGGTTGGAGAGTTGGTTACGGATTTTTCCCAAAACCGCTTGCAGAAGCAATGACAAAATTAATGACTAACTGTAATTCCTGCACAACTTCTTTCAACCAAATCGCAACAATTGAAGCATTAAAAGGCGACCAAAGTGAAGTTGGGAAAATGGTTTCAGCTTTTAGAGAAAGAAGGGACACAATTGTTAGCGGTTTAAATAAAATTGAAGGGATTACCTGCAAAAATCCTGAAGGAGCATTTTATGTTTTTCCAAACATTAAAGCAACGGGAAAAACCTCAAAATTTTTACAGGATTACTTGTTAAATGATGGTGGAGTTGCTTGTCTCAGCGGAACTTCTTTTGGTGTTTACGGAGAAGGTTACTTACGTTTTTCTTACGCAAACTCAATTGAAAATATTAATGAAGCACTTGGCAGAATTGAAAATACTTTGAAAAAACTTTAAGGAAAAAATGGCTGAACCAATAACTTTTGACGACACAACAATTTACCACGTTTATTTGATTGCTGACGGAACGGGTGTAACAGCAGAGAACCTTTTGAATGCAGTTTTAACGCAGTTTAAAAAGCGGGATTTACGAGTTTCGCTTTTTAACAACGTAAGAACGGATGAGAAATTGCAGCACATTCTTGAACTTGCAGAAAAAGACAAGCCATTTCTTCTTTACACACTTGTTAGTAAACAACACAGAGCAATGGTTTATGAATTTGCACAAAAACACAATTTCCTTACCGTTGATGTTTTGGGACCAATTCTAAAAAAATTAGCAGAAACTTTTGGAGTAAGACCAGAATACTTGCCCGGACTTTTCCACGGTTTGAATGAAGAATATTTTAAGCGGGTTGAAGCTGTTGAATTTGCTGTTAAAAATGATGACGGGAAAAATCCAAATTCGCTCAAAGATGCGGAAATTGTTTTGGTTGGAGTTTCAAGAACTTCAAAAACACCACTTTCAATTTATCTTGCAGGGCTTGGTTACAAGGTTGCAAACATTCCTTTGGTTAAAGGAATTGAACCACCAAAAGAACTTTTTGAAATTAATCAGCGAAAGATTTTTGGTTTAATTATTAGTTTGGAAAAGCTAAAATCGTTAAGGCAAGAAAGATTGAAGCGATTGAACCAAACAGATTTTACAGATTATGCGGACGAATCTTATATTTTTTCGGAGCTTGAGAACGCAAGAGATTTGTTTAAAAAAAATAAAAAATGGGTTGTGATTGATGTTTCTACAAAATCAGTTGAAGAGACAGCAGCAGAAATTTTAACTTACGTAAGAAAAGATAGCAATATCAGGAGTTTGTAAATGGAAGTAAAAAGATTGGCACTAACCTCACTTCACGAGGGTTTAGGTGCAAAAATGGTAAATTTTGGTGGGTTTTTAATGCCCGTTCAGTATAAAAACGGAATTATTCACGAACACAAAGTTGTGAGAAGTTCAGTCGGAGTTTTTGATGTTTCACACATGGGTGAAGTGGTTGTGAGCGGCGAAAATGCTTTTGATTTTGTGCAAAAAATTACTGTCAACGATGTTTCAAAACTTGTAAACGGGCAAGTTCAGTACTCGGCAATGTGTTACGAAAATGGTGGAATTGTGGATGATTTGCTTGTTTACAAAATGGCTGAAAACAAGTTTTTTCTTGTAATCAATGCAGGAAACAGAGATAAAGATATTTCTTGGATGAAACAGCATTTGCCAAAAAATGTAGATTTTCAGGATGTTGGTGATGATTACACTTTGCTTGCAGTTCAAGGAAGAAACGCAGAAAAAACAATTCAGAAACTAACTGAAACTAACCTTTCAAAAATTAATTATTATTTTTTTGTTGAAGGAAAAATTGCAGGAATGGAGTCAATAATTTCAAGAACAGGTTACACAGGTGAAGATGGTTTTGAACTTTATTTTCAAACAAAACACTCACAAGAAGTTTGGGACAAACTTTTTGAAGCCGGAAAAGAATTTGGAATTGAACCAATCGGGCTTGGTGCGAGAGATTCTTTGCGAATGGAAATGAAAATGGCACTTTATGGAAACGACATTGACCAAACTACAAATCCAGTAGAAGCAGGGCTTGGCTGGATTACGAAACTTGATAAAAGTAATTTTATTGGAAGAGAAGCACTCTTGAAAGTTAAAGAAGAAAAACCAAAAAGAAACCTTGTTGCCTTTGTTGTTGATTCCAAAAGAGTTGCAAGGCAACACACAAAAATTTTTGCTAATGGGGTAGAAATTGGAGAAGTTACAAGCGGAAATTATTCTCCAAGTTTGGATAAAAATATTGGAATTGGTTTTGTGAAAAGTGAGTTTTCCAAGGTTGGAACAATGCTTGAAGTTGAAATCGGGGCAAATTTTTATAAGGCTGAAGTTGTCAAGCCTCCTTTTTACAAAAGGGATTATTAAAAAAAGGCTTTGAAAAACAGAATTTTTACTTAAATTTCAAACCTTAAAATTTTGAATTTAATTTTTTCAGGAGATAAAAATGGGTAAAGCAGTTCAGAAAGCAGTTGGTAAGACTGGACAAAAAAAAGGTGAAATCAAGGGAGTAAAATACGCTCCGGATGGAAAACCTTACACTTACGTAAAACTTATTACAAGCGAAGTTTCACCAAAAGGTGGGATTAGTTTCAAAAGCAAAATGGTTGAAATTTGGGCAGAAACCCAATATTTGGCTTACGGTAAATAATTTTTCAAGGTGAAAGTTTTAGCTTTCACCTTTTTTTCTATCCTTTTCGGCTAAAATCATCTGAAAATCTTTTATTGTTTTAAAATTATTATTGCTTTTCAATGGATTAATCCTTATTTTCTAATTAAGATTTAGTCTCAATAAGTAATTCAGAAAAGGCTATAAAAAATGACACTTGTAAATTGTAAAGTTGGTTTTAGAGGCATAATTAAAGACATTTTAAACGTTGAAAATAACCTGCATTTATTAGAAAATGGTTTTACCCCTGATACAGAGGTAGAAATAATTTCAAAATCTACACTTGGAAGCCCAATTGGAATTCAGTTACGCGGAACAATTATTGCGTTGAGAAAGGAAGAAGCAGAGTGCATTTTGGTCTAAAACCTAAGACAATCATTTTAGTTGGTCAGCCAAATGCAGGAAAAACTACTCTTTTTAATTCTCTTACGGGTGGAAATTTTCGCACAGGAAATTATCCTGGAATTACTGTAGATTACTTTGTCGGTCAGTTAAACCAAAAGTATGGAAAAACTGATTGGCGAATCATTGATTCACCAGGTTTAAACAGCCTTAATGCAAAATCTGAAGATGAGAGGGTTACTGTTAGTTGCCTTGCTAATCATCCTGAATTTGGGATTCCGGATTTAATTGTGTCGGTGCTTGATTCAAGCCAGCTTGCAAGACAACTTTACCTTCTCAAGCAACTGCAAGAAGCAAATTTTAACATCGTTGTTGCTGTAACAATGACAGACATTCTTGCACAAAAGCATTTGCAGGTTGATTTTGCAACACTTTCAAAAGAATTTAAGCTAAAATTTATTCCAATCAATGCAAGGCTTGACAAAGGGACTAACGAACTTGTTGCAGCAATAAAATCAAACCTGAACGAAATTGAAAATCCGTTAGAACCAAAAATTCCAAATGAATACTCAAAAGAATATATTTTAAGCACCTTTAAACAACTTTCGCTGATTGAAAAAGAAGTTCTTAAACCGCTTTCAAATATTAATCAGGTGAATAAAAAACTTAATTTAGTTTCAAACGCAAACCCAACCACACGAAAAATTGATAAAATTTTACTTCATCCTTTTTTAGGCGGAGTATTTTTTGTTTTAATTATGGGATTTTTATTCACGTCAATTTTTTGGATGGCTGAACCTGTTATGGATTTGATTGACAGTATTTTTGGAGTTTCTGCAAACTTTGTTACTTCACACCTGGAAGAATCACTTTTTAGGGATTTGATTGTTGACGGTGTGATTACGGGAATTGGTTCTGTTTTGATTTTTGTTCCACAAATCGTGATTTTATTTTTTTTAATGGGAGTTTTGGAAGATTCCGGTTACCTTTCCCGTGCTGCTGTAATTATTGATTATCCGTTGAAAAAATTGGGTTTAAGTGGTCGTTCTTTTGTCCCAATGCTTAGTGGTTTTGCTTGTGCAATTCCCGGAATGCTGGCTGCAAAATCAATCTTAAATTACAAAGAACGAATGCTTACAATTTTTATTATGCCTTTGATGAGTTGTAGTGCAAGGCTTCCTGTTTACGCACTTTTACTGACTTTTATCACTCCAAAAAATAAACCCTGGATTGGTGGAATTGGTTTGATGTTACTTTACAGTGCGAGCATTTTTTTTGGTTCTGTTGCTGCGGGAATTGCCGGAAAATTTATTAGAAAAAAGGATGTTTCAGTTTTCACACTTGAGCTTCCTGCTTACAGGTTTCCCGTTTGGAAATTGATTTTTCGTTCAACTTTTAACAACTCAAAATCATACCTGACTAAAGCAGGAATTCCAATTTTAATCATTTCACTTTTTATGTGGGCTTTTACCTACTTTCCGGGGGCTCCGGACAATATTCCAAAAGATGCACAACTTGATAGGATTGAGTACTCTTATGCCTCACAAGTCAGCAAATTTATTGAACCTGTTTTTCATCCGATTGGTGGCGATTGGAGAGTTGGAGTTTCACTGATTTCCGCTTTTGCGGCAAGAGAAGTTTTTGTTAGCAGCCTTGCCTTAGTTTTTCACATTACCGATGAAAATGAAGATAGTTTGCAAAATTCTTTATTGAAAAGTATGGAAAATGCAAAAATTGAGTCAACAGGTGAAAAACTTTTTACCTTTTCAAGTGTGATTGGTTTGATGATTTTTTTTGCTGTTGCTCTGCAATGTTTGACAACTGTTGTAGTTTCAAGAAAGGAAACGGGAAGTTGGCTCATTCCAGTTTTGCAAGTTGTTTGTTTCACTGTAAGTGCTTATTTTTTGACGGTTTTGGCAGTTCAGGGATTAAGATTCCTTGGTCTTAGCTAATTTAAAATTGACTTTTAAATTATTAAAGTTTAAGTTTAAAACTTGTTTTTCATTCACTAAACAGTAAATTAAACTTTATGAAAATTTTTGTTCAAACTGATTTGCAAAGTAATGACTTTAGCAGACTTTTTTACGTATTGAATTTTATCTTTAATTCAATTGGAATTTATCCTGAATTCATAAAAAATAGTGAAAAAGCTGATTTAGAAATAATTTATGGAAAATTTGAACCTGAAACAAATAGTATTTCTATTTTTAAATCACAACAGCTCTACAGTTTTTTGGATTTTAATAAACAAATCAATAGATTAGCTTTTGAAAATTTTGACTTTAAAGTTCTTGGAAACATTAACAAAAGTAAAGATGCAGTCTCGTGGAATTTTGGAAAAACACAATTAGGCTTAAATTGTGCGAATATAAATTTTGACTTAATCGCTAATATTTATTACCACTTAATGCGTGTTGAAGAAGAAACGGGAGTAAAAGATTTACACAATCGTTTTCAAAGCTCAGAGTCAATTCTAAATGAACTTGGCGGACTCGAAAACCCAATTATTAATGTTTACCTAAATTTTTTTATTAAGCTGCTTGAAAAGATTTTGCTAATTGTCGTTGTTAAAGAACAGTTCCCTAAAAATGAAACTTTTGGTGTTGTGCTAACTCACGACGTTGACAGAATCAAAAAATTTGGCTTCAAACAAACTGTGAAAAATATTCTTACAGGCAGGTTAATCAAACATTTTACTGAAAACAAAAACTCCTGGAACTTCGAAAAAGTTGTAGATTTTGAACTTTCTCACAACGTAAAATCTGCTTTTTACTTTCTTACTGAAGCAAAAGACAGAAATCGTTATCGCTACAAAATTAAAAGTGCAAAAATACGTGACCTTGTTTGTGAGCTTAACGTTAGTGAGTTTGAAATTGGGCTGCATTCATCCTATTTTTGCGACGAAAAAAATGTTTACACAAAAGAAAAAGAAACCATAGAAAAAATTATTGGAACTGAAATTAACGGTGTGAGGAATCATTACTTGAGAGCTACTTTTCCACAAACCTGGCAAAAAATGGCTCAGGCAAATTTTTCTTACGACACAACTTTAGGCTTTTCTCAAAATATTGGTTTTAGAAGCGGTTTTGCCGGGCTTTACAATGTTTTTTTGGAAGAACATTTTTCGCTTGTAGAAATTCCGCTGACTTTGATGGATGGATTTTTAAAACCCGTAAACGAAGAAAATATTAATGAAAAACTTGATTTTCTTGAAAAATTTGTCAACCACGTAGAAGAGTTTAAAGGAACAATTTGTCTTTTGTGGCATCAGTCGGTTTGGGAAAGGGAAGAGTACGGTTTGCTTGGTGAACTCTACGAAAAGTTTGTTGATTTTTGTGTGAAAAAAAATGCTTTTATTGGGGCACCTAAAAAATTCCTTGACTGGAAACACGAGAGAGAATCTTTTCAGGTCGTTAGTGCCGAAATTATTGATGGAAAAGCCGAAATTCTTTGCATTCCACAAAAATCTACTGATTTCATAACTTTACGATTTTATTTTGGGAAAGCTGAAATTGGTGAAATTGAAACTGTAAATGCTTCAATTGACGATGTTTTTTACGATTGGATTTACTTGAGAATTCGGCTTAAAAGCGTTAAAAATGGACAAAAAATCAGGCTAAAAATTGAACTTAAAGAATAAAACTGTTCTTGTTACAGTGTTTAACGATTTTCGTAACGACGCAAGAGTGCAAAAAGAAGTTCTTTCCTTGCTTAAAAACGAAGCTAAAGTGATTATCCTTGCTTACGGTTCCAAAAATTATGCTGAAACGGAAAATTTTTTTGGTGCAAAAGTTATTCGCCTGAAACAAACTGCCTGGAAATGGAAAAAAGGAAAATTTATTGAATTTGTAGTTCGCGGAATTTTTGAAGGTTTAAACTATCCTGCAAATTTTTATCACTCAAATGATTTAGACTCGCTTCTGATTGGTTTTTTCCTTTCAAGGTTGAACAAAGGAAAACTGATTTACGATAGCCACGAGCTTTGTACCGAAACGGAAAGCCTCGCAAACAGACCTAAAGAACAAAAAACCTGGCTGTTTTTGGAAAAACTTTTGATGCCTTTTGTGAACGAAACAATTACGGTTTGTGATTCAATTGCAAGGATTTTACAGCAAAATTACAAACTAAAAAAAGTTTGGGTAGTCCGTAACGTTCCAAAAAAAATTACCGTAAACCTTGAACATTCCTGCTCGCCGTATCCATTTGAAAAAACAATGGTTTACCAGGGAATCTTAAGGCGTGGAAGAGGATTGCCGGTTTTGGTAAACCTGCTTAATTTTTTACCCGAAAATTACGGGCTTGCAATTCTTGGCGCCGGCGACGAAAACCTTGTTGCTGAACTGAAACAACTTGCCGAAAAAAACAACGTTTCGCACCGTGTAAAATTTTATGGAAAAATTCCACTTACAGAGCTTCCAAACTACACAAAACACGCAAATCTTGGGCTTGCTTTAATAGAAAATATTTGTTTAAACTATTATTTTGCACTTCCAAATAAACTTTTTGAATACTTAATGGCTGGAATTCCTGTTCTCTCAAGTAATTTTCCTGAAATGAGAAAAATTGTTAATACTTACAAAGTTGGCTTAACTACTAATTTTGAAAATCTTGAGGAAACAGCACAAAACATTGTTTTACTCCTTGAAAACCCACAAAAATTGCAAGAAACAAAAGCTAATTGCCTGAATGCTTCAAGTGTTCTTTGTTGGGAAGAAGAGGAAAAAGAATTTCTAAAAGTTTATTTTCAATGAAAAACTTTTTGTACTACTTGGAATTTTGCCTTGTAAAATTAATTTACTTTTTTGCAAACTTACTGGCTTTTGAACAATCCAAAAGATTTGGCGAACTTCTTGGAAAGCTGATTTTTTTCTTAAAAATACGAAAAACACTCGTTTACAAACAGCTAAAAAATGTTTTTGGAGAGCAAAAAGCAACGGAATTTTTGCCTTTGGTTTACAGAAATTTAGGTTTGAACGTTGTAGCTTTTTTGAGAAGCCAAAAATTTCCTGAAAAAATTGAAAACCCACAAGAATACAAAAAAATCCAAACTGAACTTGCAAAAGGTAGAAAAGTGATTGTCATTTCTGCACATTTTGGGAATTGGGAACTTCTTGGGAGAATTTCAACCGATTATTTTCCAACAACTTTTTTGGTAAACAAACCAAAAAACCCATTTGTTTGTGCTTTTATTGAAAAAATCAGAAAAAAACAAAATGCTTCTTTTCTTGAGGTTAAACCCCAAAATTTTTTTGAAGCAATCAAAGTTCTTGAAAAAGGAAATGTTCTTGGAATGCTTGCTGACCAACACTCAAAAGGCATTTTGGTAAATTTTTTAGGTGAAAAAACTTCTTTTACAAAAACTTTTTTGGCGATTGCCGAAAAAACAAACGCAGAAATTTTTACTGCTTTTACTTTTAAAAACAAAAACGGGGAAAATTTTATTGTCATTGAAAGACTTGAAAAACAAGAGATTAGCGAATTTGTACAAAGGCTTGAAAAAATGATTTTAGAATTTCCTGAACAATGGTTTTGGTTTCACAACCGCTGGAAAGAAAACAATGTTTGAAAGTTTACAAAAGATTGATGTTTGGCTTTTCCACTGGATTAATTCAGGCTTGAAAAATCCATTTTTTGATTTTCTAATGCCTTTAGTAACTGATTTCAGAAATTGGATTCCACTAATTTTACTTTTAATTTTTTGGGCTTGGAAAACAAAAAACAAGAGTTTGAGTTACACAATTTTGTTTGTAATTTTTGCTGTGGTTTTTACTGATTTTCTAAACAGTAAAATTTTAAAGGAACTTTTTGCAAGAGAAAGACCTTATAATTTTTTAGAAAATGTGAACGTTTTAGTCGCTAAAAAGCAATCTTTTTCGTTCCCTTCCTCTCACGCTGTAAATTTGAGTGTTGCAATTTTTTTACTTAAAAAGCAGTTGGAAAAGTTCAGGTTTTTCTTTTTATTTGTATTGATTTTAGTTTGTTTTTCAAGAGTTTATGTCGGTGCTCACTACACTTTTGATGTTTTAGCAGGAGTTCTTTTGGGTAGAATTTTGGCGAGTTTTTTTGGCTTGCTTGAAAGAAAATTCCGGGTCTTTAGGGAGAAATTTAGAAAAGGCTAAAAAAACTTTGCCTTTTCAGTAGAAAAATATTAACTTATTAATAGTCATTACTAATAAGAATTTAAATTTGGAGAAATAAAAATGTCGGATGAAAGAAATGTTTTAATTATTGGTTCCGGACCAGCAGGATTAACAGCAGCGATTTACGCAGCGCGTGCAAATTTACAACCAATAGTTGTTGAAGGAATTCAACCTGGCGGACAGTTGACAATCACAACAGAAGTTGAAAATTATCCGGGTTTTCCAAAAGGAATTTTGGGACCAGAATTAATGGCTGGTTTCAGGGAACAAGCAGCGAGATTTGGAACGGAATTTTACTCAGGAAACATTACAAAAGTAGATTTTTCAGAAAGACCTTTTAAAATTTACCTTGAAGACGAGAAAATTTTCACTGTAAAATCCGTAATTATCTCTTCCGGAGCTTCTGCAAGGCTTCTTGGAATTCCTTCAGAAATTAAATTTATGGGAAAAGGTGTTTCAGCTTGTGCGACTTGTGATGGATTTTTTTACAGAGGGCTTAAAGTTTTGGTTGTTGGTGGTGGAGACACTGCGCTGGAGGAAGCAAACTTTCTAACAAAATTTGCTTCAAAGGTAACAGTCATTCACAGAAGAGATGCTTTCAGGGCTTCAAAAATTATGATTGAAAAAGCTAAGAAGAATCCTAAAATTAATTTTCTTTTAGACTCTGGAATTGAAGAAGTGATTGGTGGTGAAAACGGGCTTGTGATTGGTGCAAACTTGAAAAATTACAAAACGGGTGAGGTTAATTTTGTTGAGGCAGAAGGAATTTTTATTGCAATCGGGCACAAACCAAACACGGAGCTTTTTGTCGGAAAACTTGAACTTGACGCAACAGGTTACATTCAAACTAAACCCGGCTCAACTTACACGAACATTCCGGGTGTTTTTGCAGCAGGAGACGTTCAGGACCACGTTTACAGGCAAGCGATTACTGCTGCTGGTTCTGGTTGTATGGCAGCAATTGACGTTGAAAGATGGCTTGAAGCAAACGAGTAAAATTAAAAATTAAAATAAAAAAGCCTGAAAGTTGGTTCTTTCAGGCTTTTTTTGTAACGGTAAAATTTTTGTTTTACTTCAGCAAAATCATCTTGTTCGTTTTCGTGTAGTTTCCTGCCGTTAGTTTGTAGAAGTAAATCCCTGACGAAACTGCGTTTCCGCGTTCATCTTTTCCGTTCCAGTTTGAAGTGTGAGAACCTTCGTTTTGTTTTTCACTGACTAAAGTTCGGACAAGTTCACCTTTTGCGTTGAAAACTTCAAGTTTCACGTCGTTGGTTTTCGCAAGAGTGTAAGAAATGCTTGTGCTTGGGTTGAAAGGGTTCGGGAAGTTTTGCCTTAGTTCGTAAACAAAGCGTGTTTCGTTGTTTTCCGTGTCAGTTGTAAGTTTTCCAGACAAAGTTCGGTCTGTGTTGTGAGTTTCAAACAAGTCAAAATCCACGTCAACAAGGTAGTAAAAGTAAGTTTTGCCGAATTCTACGTTTTTGTCTTCCCAAAAATAATTTGTTGGAGTCGTTGAGTTGCCTTTTCCACGCAAACTTTCAAGGTTTTCGTAAGTCGCAACTGTTCTGAAGTTTTTGAGGTCAGTTTCACTTCTCATCACTTTGAAACCTAAGTTGTTCGTTTCGCTTTCAGTTGTCCAGTGAAGCTGAATTGAGTTTTCAGTGCTTTTTAAAGAAAAATGCGAAAGAGTGATTGCAAGTGGTGTGTCGTCCTGGTCCTGAACGAAAAACGGTGAGCAACTTGGAGCAGTTCCGCAAACCTGGTAGTTTCCGTTCCCAAGCGAAGTAATTGTGTTACCGGAAAGGAAAGAGCCGTTGTGTCCGATTCTGAGTTCGGTTGAAGGGTCTCCAACAAAACCAGTCAACCAGTCGGAATTTACGTTGAAACA
>JADZEA010000201.1 GCA_020850775.1 bacterium | reverse complement strand
CATCTATTGAAAAATCTTTAATTCTCATTGTTAAAGACATTGGATGGTCCTGGACAGTTGCAGAAAAGGTAACTGTTGTGTCGGTTCCAACAATTCCTTCAGGAACTTCAGGAAATTCTTGCGAAACATTTGCAAAGAGGTTAGAAGATCCTAAAAGCAGAGACAAAATAATTAGTTTTTGTTTCATTTTAATTACTCTCCTTTGTTTTCCATTGTGGAATGAACCTGATTTTTGTAACCGGTTACGCGTTTAATACCGGGTTCATTATTAATTAATTTATAAATAGTAATACATTTTTCATAAAAATCAATAGAAGTTTTAAAATTTCGGATAGACAAATAATTTTCACCCAAATTTTCGTAAACTATGGCTTCAAGAATTTTAAGATTGTTTTGCTGGCAAATTTCCAAGGATTCATTTAAGTATTTAATAGCCTTTTCAAAATTACCCTCTCTCTTGTAAATAATTGCCTGGTTAATTTTTAATCTTGCAAGTTCTTTTTGCATCTGAAATTTTTTCAATAAAGGTAATGCTTTTTCCAAACAATTCATTGCAATTTCATTGTCGATAGTCAGATAAAATTCTGCAATTGTCATCAAAGAAGTAGCTTCTCTTACTTTATCGCCAATTTCAATGGCTTTTTTAAGTGCAATTTTTTGTAATTTTATACTTTCTTTGACTTTGTTTGTTTTCTTTAAAACGCTTCCTAAATTACTCAAAGCAATAATTTCAGCATCTTTGTTACCAATTTTCCTCATTATTTTTAATGTTGCCGCATAAGATTTGTAAGCCTTTTCGTATTTTCCTGTTTGCCAGTAAACGTTTCCAAGATTTCCGTATGCTTTGCCTTCGCCAAGTTTGTTGTCTGATTTCTGAAAAAATTTCACTGAAGTTTCTGCAAAATTTATTGCGTCCTCATAATTTCCTGTGTTTCTGTTCAAAATTGTCAGAAGCCTGTAAGTATTTCCTTTAATTTCAATATTGCTAATTTTATCTTCATTTTCCAAAACTTTTTGAAGGTAATTTTTTGTTTCAATATCAAATTGCCCAAGTTTTGTCTTGATTTCTGCTATGTTGTTCAAAAAATCACATTGATTTTCTATCGGTGAACTTGTAAAAATCTCATCTTTTAAAATCTCTCTGAATTCCGCTAAAACATTTTCACCTTCGCCAACTGAAAACCGGATAATTCCAAGGTTCTGTTTTGCCCACAAAATTTCCGTGCTGGTATTTTTCAGGCTTAAAAAATTAGTCAGAAGTTTTGTAGCTTTTTCAAGGTCATAAACTTCTAATGATTTGATAATTGCCTTTTTGATGTAATGCTTTGATTTCATTTCGTTTTCACCGACAAAGAAATGTTCTGACAAATCATAAGTAAAATCATCAATACTTTTTGAGTAAAATTCTTCAATTGATTCACCAACAAGATTGTGAAGAATTTTTTTGTTAAAATTAAGTAAAATTCCATAACTAACTTTTCTAATCAGGTCGTTTTTAAACTTTAAGAATTTTTCATCTTTTTCTACAAGGCTTTCAAGGTAGCCGGAACTTATCAGAAAATCTAACTTTCCAGGGTCTAACCATTCACCTAAAGACTCATAAATTGCTCTTAAAACTCTTACGGGACACTTGTAACCGATGACTGATGCTCTTTGTAAAATATCTCTCAAACTCACAGGCAAATTATCAACACGTGAAAGTATTAAAGCATTCAAAGTTTTAGGAATTTCATACTCTTCATATTTTTTTAAAAATTCCCATTTACCTTTTCTAAGCGATAAAATCTTGTTCTCAATTAATGCATGGATAATCTCTTCAATAAAATAAGGATTTCCGTACGATTTTTCAATGATTTGATTACGAATTTTTTTGGGTAACTCGTAAAAATTCAATATTCCTCTCAA
Organism: bacterium; assembly: GCA_020850775.1. Classification (GTDB taxonomy): domain Bacteria; phylum CLD3; class CLD3; order CLD3; family CLD3; genus JADZEA01. Next base: position 10,498 of record JADZEA010000201.1, on the reverse strand, counting down.
CATTTTTGTGATTTCAAACTCTGTTAGCAATTCACAAGTTATTGTTTCAGTTTGAAAATTTCCCAAAATTTCATTAGAATTCGGCTCGTCATCTCTTGCTGATAAAATTATTCCCAAAGGAATATTAAATTTTTCCTCTTCAAGCAATGCTTTCAAAAAATCAATTGAGGTTGAGTGTAAATTATGAATATCATCAAAAACCCAAACTACAGATTTTTTTTCCTTGAAAAATTGATGTTTAGCACTTGCCAAAATAATTTTTATGGTAATAAATTTTATCGTGCTTGCAATCTCTTCCGGTTCTAAGTTTTTAAATGGTTCTACGTTAAAAAGATAGTAAACCATTTTTTGTGTTTCAAAAATTTTCGCGTTGTAATCAAGCAATTCTTTTAAAGTTACATCAATTTTTTCTTGTCTTATTTCTTTAGAATCGTAATCGGATATTGAAAAAATTTTCTTTAAAATATTCAGAACAACTCCATGCTGTTCTTTGATAAACGAAAAATTTTTCTGAATCCTTTGGTAAGTGTACTGCTTGTTTCTGTTGATAAATTCGTGCATAAATCTGGATTTTCCGGAACCTGCTTCACCTTTGATTAAAATCGAAGGTATTTTTTCTTCGCTAAAACTTTTTTGAACCAAATGCTGGCAAAAATTTTCCAGTTGTTTTGTTTGCTTTTCTCTGCCAACAAAAACAAAGTTAAAACTTGCATTTTTTTGTCTGTTCCAGGAATCAAAATATTTTTCAGATTTTCCTAAAACACGAAAAACTTTTATTGGCTCTTCTTTACCTTTGACTAAAATTTCGCCAAGGTCCTTGAACTCAAATTTTTCTCCAACAAGCAATTTTACAGTTTCAGGAACTAAAATCGTGTTTATTTCTGCGTTCGATTCCATTCTGCTCGCAACGTTTACGGCATCTCCGTAAACTGTAAAATCACCTTCCCGTTCAATCCCAACTTTGCCCGTAATGACTTCACCAGTGTTAACTCCAACCCGCATTTCAATTTTTAAACCCTTTTGAGCAAGAAAACCATTAATTTTTTCAAGCATTTCAAAAAGTTCAATTGCTGTGTAAAGAGCTTTTTCTGTGTCGTGTTCAGATGATTTTTTACTACCAAAAAGTGCCATTATCAAGTCGCCTTCGTACTTGTCAATGTAGCCGTTGTAGTTCTGAATTATTTTGGAAAAAATCTTGAAAGTATTGTCAACAATGTTACGCACTTCTTCCGGGTCAAGCTTTTCGCTAATTTTTGTAAACCCGTGTAAATCTAAAAAAAGTATGCTTACAACTCGTTTTTCGCCTTCACGCAGTGTGATTTTTTCTACTTTTGATTCGCTGACAATTCCTGCTAACTTATCAAAATCTGTTTGTAAAAGGCTTTCCCAACTTTCGCTAATCATTGTTTTCTTCGTTTAAATTAAACCAAAATTATTAATTCAAAAGGCTAAATTAACAATTTTAATCAGGGAATTGAGAACTAAAAATTTAATTACAAAAAAAAGTTCAGGCTTTAAAATTAGCAAAGCCTTTTGTTTAATTTTTAATTCTTAATTTTTACTTCTTTTGTTGCTGTTTTTTTTTGTAAATTTTACCAAATTCTTAAACTCTTAATTCTTAAATTTTCTTTTAGAGGCTATGAAAAAATTACTCGGTTTTATTCTAATAATATTTTTATTTTGCCAGTTTTCTTACGCTCAAGACCTGGTTCTAAATGCTTTTACAGACAAACAACAAATCAAAGTTGGTGAACCTCTTGAGTTCAGCTTAAAAATTACTGCAAAAAAAAACTTGAAATTCAATTACCCAAATTTCCAAAAAGCTATTGGAAAATTTGAAGTTATTGAACCTGCAAAAATTAAAGTTGACTCTTCTTCAACAAGCGAAACAACCACCACAATAACTTACAAACTTACAGCTTTTGAAACCGGCGAAGCAAAAATTCCACCAATTAACGTTAATTTTTTTGCCTTACCTGACACAACTGAAAATTCTCTTGCTTCAAATTCAATCCCAATTTCCATCGCCTCAACTCTAAATCCACAAGAACAACAAAACCCTGCTGACATTGAAGAACCTGTTCAATACCCTTTTGACTGGATGCTTTTAGCTTTGTGGATTTCAGGCGGATTGATTCTGATTGCACTTATTTTTTGGCTCTACAAAAAGTGGAAAGCAAAACAAATCAAACACGAACCTGAAAAAATCGAAATCAAGGATTCAAGAACTCCCTGGCAAAAAGCAATGGAAGATTTCCAAAAACTAAAAGGAAAACAACTTGCCGAAAAAGGTGAGTTTAAAGCATTTTACACATTCTTAACCGATATTTTTAGAGTTTACGTTGGCGAACTGACTACTGTCTCAACCTTGGAAATGACTTCTTCTGAAATTTTGGAACTAACCGAAAGACTAAAACTTGAAACGAAAATCAATTCAGAAATTCATTCACTTCTGACGCTTAGCGACCTTGTCAAGTTTGCAAAGGAAATTCCAACCTTTTCGCAAGCTGAAGAACACTTTACCTTTGCCATTGAAATCGTAAATTCTATCGAAAATTCGCTTGCGAAACGAACACGCGGAGAAACGAAAAATGAACAAAATTTACCTGAAACCTAATTTTAAAATGGAGAAAAAGACTTGATTAAAGTCCAAAACCTGACAAAATTTTACGGCAAAACAGCAGCAATTGATGGAATCAGTTTTCAAGTGAACAAAGGTGAAATTGTTGGTTTTTTGGGTCCAAACGGAGCAGGAAAATCAACAACAATGAAAATCCTGACTTGTTTTTTGCCTCCAACGAGTGGTGAAGCAGAAGTTTGTGGTTTTTCAATTTTTCAAAATTCAATGGAAATTAAAAAAAGAATTGGCTACTTGCCCGAAAATCCACCACTTTACAAAGAAATGAAAGTGCGAAGTTACCTTGAATTCGTTGCAAACTTAAAGGGAGTTCCATTCTCACAGGTAAAATCATTTACAAACGAAGCAATTGAAAAATGTAACTTGCAAAGCTACTCTGAATTTGAAATTTTTAAACTTTCAAAAGGTTACAAACAACGGGTCGGGCTTGCACAGGCATTAATTCACAAACCTGAACTTTTGATTTTAGACGAACCAACAAGTGGACTTGACCCAACACAAATTCACGAAGTCCGAAACTTAATTACAAGCCTCGCAGGCAAACACACAATTTTGCTTAGCACACACATTTTGCCTGAAGTTTCAATGACTTGTGAAAAAGTTGTAATTATTAACAAGGGAAAAATTGCAGCTTGCGATTCAGTTGAAAACCTGACTCGTTCTTTTGCTTTGACCTACACGCTCAAAGTAAGAGGTGAAAACACTGAAAAACTAATTAGTGAACTTCACCAAATTCCGGAGGTTTCAAGTGTTGATTTAGAAACAAACGAAACTTTAAAAATTAAACTTAAAGAAGACAGAGAAACAGCGGTAAAAATTTCTAATTGTGCTTTTAAAAATGAATTTTTGTTGCTTGAACTAAAAAAAGAAGCAGCTTCTTTAGAGGAAGTTTTTATCAAACTCGTTTTTACAGAATAGTGAGAGACTCATTTTTTCACTAAAAATCAAGGAAAACAATGCTAAAAAACATTTACATTATCGCAAGCAAAGAAATAAAATCTTATTTTTTACTTCCAAGTACTTACGTAGCAATTGCTTTTTTTCTTTTGCTGAGCGGTTACCTTTTTAACGGGCTTTTACACTCGTTTTTTAAAACTATGGCTCTTGCAAACTTACCGGAATACGATAGTTTGGTTGTAAACATTAACACTTTATTTTTGTCTCCTTTTATTTTAAACCTGAGTTTTGTTGCAAGCATTATTTTACCAATTCTAACAATGGGAACTCTCGCTGAAGAACGAAAACTTAGCACGATTGAATTGCTTTTTACTTCGCCAATCACCAATTGGGAAATTGTAATCGGAAAATTTTTTGCCGTTCTTACGCTTTACACTTTTCTGCTTACAATCACTTTTAGCTACTCTGTTTTCATTAGTTTTTACGGCGAAGTTGAGTTTTTACCAGTTTTCGTTGGTTACTGTGGTTTGTTTTTGATGGGAGCAACTTTAATTTCGCTTGGGATTTTCATTTCCTCCACAACAGAAAGCCAAATCCTTGCAGCAATTGGAACTTTTGTTGTGTTTTTTTTGCTTTGGGTAATTAAAAGCATTGCTCCGGCACTTGGCGAAACTTGGGAAAGTATTTTGTTGTACGTTTCAGTTGTGAACCACGTTTCAAGTTTTTCAAGAGGAATTTTTGAACTTAGAAACGTAATTTTTTACTTGAGTGCAATTAGCTTTGCTTTATTTTTGACACGAAACTCGCTTGAATCTAACAAGTGGAAGGGTTAAAGATTTATGAAAAAGGTTTCCATTTTTTCCGCACTTTTTGGGTTGCTTTTTGCTGCTTACGCCTTGATTGAGTACTCAATTTTAAACGTTTGGGAAAATCACGACACAATTCTTGCGGTCGCTTCCCTAATCCTTTTAGGAATGTACTTAATTCTTGATTTTAAAACAGTTAAACAAAATATTTTTCACCGCTCAGCAAAGCTAAACCTAAAAACTTTAGTCGGAACTTTTCTCGTATTTTTTATTTTGGCAGGAATTAATTTTATTGCTTCAAGAAAAAGTTTCCGTTTTGATGCAAGTTCGGGAAAAATCTACACTCTAAGTTACCAAAGCATTGAAATTCTTAAAAACCTTGACAAAGAAGTACTGATTTTGGCTTTTTTCAAGCCTGAACAAAGCGATGACACCCGTGAAATTCTTGAAGTTTACAAATCTTACACTAAAAAACTTAGTTTCAAAATTATTGACCCGGACAAAAATCATTCGCTTTCTTCAAGGTACGGAATTGAAAAATATGGAACGATTGTTTTTGAGTGCGGTGAACTGAAGGATTTTACGCAAAATGTGTCCGAACAAACAATTACAAACGGGATTTTAAACGTTACCCGCAAAGTAAAAAAAGGAATTTATTTCACCGAAGGGCATCAGGAAACTGACATTTATTCTGAAGAAAAGACAGGTTACTCGCAAATTGGAACAAAACTTTACTTACAAAGTTACGAGCCAAAAAAAATAATTCCTGCTCAAACGGCAGAACTTCCGCAAGATTTGTCAGTGCTTGTGGTTGCAAATCCGAAAAATGATTTTCTTGACGCAGAAATTGATTTTTTAGAAAAATATTTGGTTGCAAAAGGAAGCATTTGTGTTTTGCTTGAACCTGGTACGCAGTTACCAAAACTTTTCAATTTTTTAGCAAAGTGGGGAATTTTTGTCAGAGATGACATTATTGTTGACGTCTCACCGGCAAACCAAACTTACGGAGGCGACCCAACTTTACCTTTAGTTACAGATTACGCAAGCCATCCAATCACGAAAAATTTTGGCAAAACCCTTACAGTTTATCCAATGGCACGCTCACTTGACACTTTGAAAACTGAAAAATACCTTTTGCGCACGATTTTAGCTTCAACAAGTGCAAATTCCTGGGGAGAAACGACTTTAACGAATGGGAAAGTTAGTTTTGAACAAGGAATTGACGTGCAAGGTCCTCTTGGAGTTGCTGTGATTTCTGAACTTGTTGTAAACCCTGATGAAAAAAGTGGAAAGATTGCAGCTTTTGGCGATTCTGAATTTATTGACAATTTTTATTTTGATAAAACAGGGAACTCAGACTTTTTTCTGAACACGGTTTCCTGGCTTGCAAGTGATGATGATTTGATTTCTATCCGACCAAACAAAACAAACGAAACAAAACTTGAAATGACTCAAGGCGAAACAGTGGTTAATTTTATGATGACAATTTTCATTTTGCCGGGTTTGTTTTTGTTTTTAGGAATTTTTGTTTACCTGAAAAGGAAAGAATAAAATTACAAATTAAAACGTGAAAACCGTGTTCCCTAACTAAAGAAAATCAAAATGCTAATTTCTGATAAAAAACACTTTGTTCAATCTTCCCTTGATTACTTTTTTGAAGTAAACGACCTTGAAAAAAGAATTTACCAGCTGCGCCGTAAGTTTGGAAATATTTTTGAAGGTTCAAAAAATGAATTCCCCGAAAATAGTTTGCAAGAGCTTTTGGTTTTGATGATTTTTTACGGAACTCACCTTGACGTCAGTGAAATTACAAACCTTAAAATTTCTGACCTTGAAATGGTTGAAATGGGAAGGTTTAAGGTTCAAATTAAATCGCAAAAAAGCAATAAATTACGTTTTTTCTCACTTTCAGTTGAAACAAGCAACGTTCTGAAACTTTTTCTTGAACAAAAAAAAATGCCTTACGACTCTTACCTTTTTTTAAAGGAGGGTAAAAAATTTTTTGAATCTGAAATTATAAACCTTGTACAAAGTTACTCAAACGAGAAACTGCTTAGACAAGCCGGAGCCGATTTACGCTTGACTGTGAACAATCAATACATGGTTTTACCAACTTCAGCACGTTTGCAAGCTCATCCTTCTTACTCCGGAAGCGGAGTTTGCATTGCTTTTATTGATTCTGGTTTTTATCCTCATCCAGACTTGGTTTTGCCAAGCAACAGAATTTTAAAATATCTTGACATCACGGGAAAAAATACTCCGCTAAAAGATTCAAACCTTGATGCCTGGCACGGAACAATGACAACTGTTTCCTGTGCAGGGAATGGTTACTGTTCAAACGGGCTTTACAGCGGAATTGCACGAAGTTCAAACCTGATTTTGCTAAAAGTCGGGGAAAACGGCGGAGTTGACAGAAAAAATATTGTTAAAGCTATAAAATGGGTTGTTCAACACAGAGAAGAATTTAACATTAAAATTCTGAACATTTCACTTGGCAGCGGAATGGAACTTTCTTACCGTTACAGCCCGATTGACGAAGCTGCTGAACTCGCTGTTCAGTCTGGAATTGTTGTCGTTGCAGCTGCAGGAAACGACCCTTTAAGGGCAAGCAATCCTCCCGCAAATTCACCTTCTGTTTTGACAGTCGGAGGTTTTAATGATAAAAATGTGGCTTTTGAAGCTAATTACACAACTTACCATTCGCAATTTGGAAAAACAATCGACGGAATTTTAAAGCCTGAAATCACTGCTCCGGGAACTCTTGTCGCTGCTCCAATCTTACCTGAAACAACAACTTTTAATCAGGCAAAAGCACTTTTTTATCTGAAATCAATTTCTGACACTGAACTGAAAGAAGAAGTCCTGAAACATTCAAAGGTTTTAGAACTAAATAAAAAAGAAGAAAAATACACAGTTCCACACTTACGAAATTTGCTTGAAACAATAATGAAAAAGCAAAAATTGATTGCTCCACACTACCAACACGTTGACGGAACTTCATTTTCTGCTCCAATTGTTTCTTCTGTAATTGCTCAAATGTTTGAAGCAAACTCAAAACTTACTCCAAAAGATGTTCGTGAAATTTTGATTAGTACTGCAATTTCAATTCCTCACATTCCACGTGAAAGGCAAGGTTACGGAATGATTAATGCTTTTGAATCTGTTGAAGCTGCTGAAAAACAAGATTTTTTTACTCTGAACACTTCAAAAGAAAATCCAAAAGTTGATGGAAACAAAGTTACTTTTCGTTGGAAAGGAACTGGTTTACAAAGCGTTTTTGTTGCAGGAGATTTTAATCAGTGGGATTTCAGGCAAACTCCTTTGCAAAAACAAAACGGAAACTGGGAAACAACTGTTGAAATTCCTTTACCAGGACAGTACCGTTACAAATTTGTTTTGGATGGAAAGTTTTGGGTTGAGGATACCGAAAATCCAAACCTGGAAACCGATAGTTTTGGTGGTGTAAACTCAATTTTTGAAGTGAATGAGTTTAGTTTTACGGATGAATCTTTAGACGAAATTTTTAAAATTCTTCACCTTGAAAAAAAACAGGAAACACGCGAAAGTGCCGTTAGTTCTCTTGATTTTACGTTTCGCTGGCAAGCTGCCGCAAAAAGTTTGAACGTTTATAATTACTACTTAAAATGCCTTGAGCAAGTGATAAAACATCTTGAAACAAAACTTGAAGCAAAGAAAATTCAAGTTATCCAACTTTACAATTGTGGAACTGTTTTGAGAACAAAAGATTTTTGTGTAGCAATTGATTTTGTAACAACAAGGCACGTTTGGGGTTTGGGTTGGAAAGTTAGTGAAGAACTTATTGAGAAAATTACAAGTAAAATTGATGTTTTGCTGACAACTCAAAGGTTACCGGACCACTTGGACCTTGATGTTGTTCGTTTGCTTCTGGAAAAAAATAAACCCGTTTTAGTTCCGAAAGCTGATAAAAATTTGATTTCCGAAGAGTGCTTGGGTGTTTCAGCTGAAAATGTAAAAGAATTTAGGTTTGGTAAAGAAAAACTTAAAATCATAGTTCACCGGGCATTTCACAGTTTTGATATTGGAAAAGAAATCAGCCAGGTTTGTTACGAACTTGAGATTAACAAACGAAAAATTTTATTTCTCGCAGATCACGATTACACGGCATTTTTAGATTTTAAAGGTGAAATCGATGTTTTATTTGTAAAATTAGGAAAAATTAATCCTGAAGTTGAGCCTCAAACAAGCCAAAAAACTCTTTTTGATAAAATCAAACCACGACTTGTAATTCCAACACACATCGCAGAACTTGGCAATCCTGTTTTAGAAAATCAGGGAAGCTATGATTTTGCAATGGAAACTTTACAAGAAGCAAAAATTCCTTTTGAAATTTTAACCTGGGGCGAAACGAGAGAATTTTTTTAAAAAAGAAGAAGTGAGAGCTTCACTGAGAGTGAGGCTCCCACAAAAAAACTACTTCAGCAGAACCATTTTTTTCTTGTCCGAAAAATTGCCTGCTTTAATTGTGTAAAAATAAATTCCTGAACTAACTACTTTTCCATTTTCATCGTTTCCATCCCAAAAAACGTTGTAGTTTCCTGCTTCCTTTTCTTCTGAAACGAGAGATTTTACTTTTTGACCAAGAATGTTGAAAATTTCAAGGTTGACAAAACCTGCTTTTTGAATTGAAAATGCAATTTCTGTCGTCGGGTTGAAAGGATTTGGATGGTTTTGGGAAAGTTTGTAATCAAAAACTTCAGTTGGTTTTGTGTCTGCTGATTTCAAATAAATTGAGATTGCTTCGTGTAGAGTTTCCACGTTGTCAAAATCTACGTCAGCAAGTTTGTAAAAATAGGTTTTTTCTAACTCAACTTCAAAATCTCTGAACCTGTAAGTTTTGGCAATGCTGGAGTTTGCCTGCCCGACAAGCTCAGGATTTGTCCTGAAATCGGCAATTTTAAGGTAGTTTCCTGTTTCGCTTGTGCTTCTGTAAAGTCTGAAACCTTGATTGTTTACTTCGGATTCTGTTTTCCAGGTTAGTAAAACTGATTTTTCAACTTGTTCTCCTTCAAAACCTGAAAGAGTAACGGGCAAAGGTTCATCGTTTTGGTCTCCGAGAACAAAAGGTGAAAAAGAAGTAAACCAGCCTGCAACTACAACGTCGCTTGAGTTAGAATTTGAAGAAGGCGGAGTAGCTTTTCCAATTCCGGTGTTGTTTGGCGGAGTGTTTGCGATTGCAGCGGAAGAAGTAGGAAAACCTCCCTGACAAGGTGTAAAATCACAATCGTAGGGAACAAGGTCAGCAAAACCGATTCCTGCAGCGTCAAGTTCTGCTTGTGTAACGTGAAACTCAAGAAGAACAGCTCCACCGGGTGCAATCGGGTTTTCTGAAGTTACAGTAAAATGCCTGTCTAAAATTGTAACTCCACCGTAAGAACCGCTTGCGTCATCGTCAACTGTAATCGTTACGTTTCCAAGGTCGCCGGCTCCTTCGTTGGTCAAAGTCGCCAAAATTCCACCTGAAACATCGCCGACAAAATTTACAGTTCCGCTTCCTGAAACTGATTGAGTGTCTGAATCGTCGCTACTTGGTGGAGGGTTTGTAACTGTTAGCGAAACTGAAATTGTTTCTGTTGGGTTTGTGTCGTCGTTGCTTGAAATGTTTACTGTTGCCGTGTAAGTTCCTGTTGCAAGTCCTGTTGTGTTAATTTCTACTGAAGTATTTTGGTTTGCAACTTCTTCAATGCTTCCGCTTCCGGGATTCACAACAAGCCAGGAAAGTGGATTTGTAAACTCAACTGCAAGTGAGTTTGCAATGTAACTTGCATTTTTTATGACTTGAATTCCGTCACTTCCGTTGTGGTTTTCAATTCCGACTGTTGTGCTTGAGTTTGTTCCGTTCATTGTGTTGTAGTAAAATTTTATTGTTCCGTCAGAGCTTAAAACGTACTGAAAAGTTTTTGTTGAGCCTCCGCCGTAAGTTGGCCAGGAATCAAACTGAACGATAAAATCACTTCCGCTTGTTTGGTAGTAAACTTCTCCGCCTGTTGCTCCGTCTAAATCGTCCCAAAAAGCACTGATTACGTTGTCAACTGCGTCGTTGGTTGGGATTGTCGGGTTTGTGTAAGTTCCGGTAACAGCCGAGTAAAAAGAAAAGGTTAAAAATCCGTTGGTGCTG
>JADZEA010000200.1 GCA_020850775.1 bacterium | reverse complement strand
TTGAATGCAATTGACTAAAAGTGAAGGTCTTTTCCACATTTTTTCTAAAAGATGAAAATCGCCTCCAACAAATTGAGTTCCTTCAACCATTTTAGCTTGTTGCCTGAAAAGTTCTTCCGTTAACTCTAATTTTTTCATGTCATCAAGTTCTTCCTGAGTTGTTGGCTTAACCATTTCATAAATTTCGGGAATTGCAATGTTTCCTTTTTCATCTGTCAAACCAGAAATAACTTTGCAAAGTCCCATAATTGGGTCAGGAATTGCTCCGCCCCAAAGTCCGCTGTGTAACGGGCTTTCAGTAGAGTAGAGTTCAACTTGAATTGCAACTAAGCCGCGCAAAGAGGTTGTAAGGCTTGGAACTCCGGTATCAAAATTTGCAAGGTCAGTTAGAATAATTGCATCAGCTTTTAATTTTTCTTTGTAAACTTTTAGAAATTCTAAAAGATGCGAAGAGCCAATTTCTTCTTCGCCTTCAATGATGATTTTTACGTTTACCGGAAGTTCACCAACAGTTTTCAAGTAAGAAGCAATGCTTGCAATGTGAACTAAGACTCCTGCTTTGTCATCTGCTGAACCTCTTCCGTAGAGTCTTCCGTTTCGTTCTGACGGTTCAAAAGGCGGAGTTTCCCAAAGTTCCACACGCATTGGTGGTTGAACATCGTGATGAGCGTAAAGTAAAATTGTCGGAGCATCTTTTTTATGTATCCAATCTGCATAAATGTAAGGAAAACAATTAGGAATTTTCAAAATCTCTACGTTTTCAAGCCCTGCTTTACTAAAGAGTTCTGCTACTGATTTTGCGGAATCATCAATTTTTGAATGGTCAAAACCCGGAAAACTAATGCTTGGAATTCTAACCAAATCTTTTAGTTGCTCAACAAATAAATTAAAATTTTCTTCTGCATAAGACACAGCTTGCAAAACCTTAGTCTCCATTTTTCTTCCCTCTCTTTTCTTACAAGTTACACTTTAAACTTTCAGACAAACAAGGTAAAAGATTTTTTGCAAAAGAGGGTTTAAAAAAACTTAAATTCTTGAAAATCTAAATTAGAAAACACTGACAAAAATTCCTAAAAAAAAATCAAACTAAACTTAAGCATTTATTGAACTTAGAGATAAAATTCGTTTCAAATTCAGGCTTTAAAAATAAATCTTTTACTTTTGCCTTTGAAAAAACCATTAATTTTAACCACAAAAACTTAGATAAAAATGTTAGAACAAATAAACACACTCTACACCAAACACCAAAAGCAAGCACAAGCATTTTCATTTTTTGTTGGCTTTTTGTGGGATACCTGGACACTCGGAAGAATTGACAAACTTTCCGATAATCTTATAATTTTACTCTACACTGTTTTACTTGGCACTTTAATTATCTTGTCAAATCTTGTAAATTACAAAATAATTACAAGCAAATACCTTGTAAAAATTGAGGACTGGTATTCGTTTGGGATTCAGTTTTTTTTTGGAAGTCTTTTTAGCAGCTACGTAGTTTTTTACTTTCAGAGCGTTTCCTTCACTAAGACTGCATTGTTTTTTTTACTGTTAATTTTTGTTTTTATCGGAAATGAATTTTTAGCAAAAAATTACAACAACCTTTACTTGCAACTTCTGCTTTATTTTTTGGTTACCTTGTCATTTTTTATCTTTGCAATTCCTGTTTTTTTTAAAGTTATGAATGCTTTTACTTTTGTTTTCAGCTGTGTTTTGAGCCTTGCAGTTTGTTTGGGAATGCTGAGTTTTTTACACAAAAAGATTCCGGAGCTAACAACTCCGAAACTAAGACTTTTGCTTGCGGGCTTTTTTTTAGTGGTAAACTTGTTTTATTTTTTGAACCTAATCCCACCAGTTCCACTTTCGTTAAAAACGGGAATGATTTGCCACTTTGTAAAAAAGGTTGAGAGTAGCTACGTTCTAAAAATTGAAAAGCCAAAATTAAAGTTTTGGGAAAAATTTAACAGTGAAGTTTCCTACACACAAGGCGACACGATTTACTGTTTTACCTCTGTTTTTGCTCCAACTGAACTGAACAAAAATATTTACCACGAATGGGAATTTTACAAAAATGGCTGGCAAACCGCCGGAAGAATTCCTTACTCAATCAAAGGCGGAAGGGAAGGTGGTTACAGAGGTTTCACTTTTAAAAAACAAATTTTTGAAGGCGAGTGGAGAGTGAACGTTGAAACTGAAGAAGGGCTTTTACTTGGCAGGATTAATTTTACCGTGAAAAATGTTGGCAAAAAAACAGACCTGAAAACCATAAAATTTTAGAGGAAAACAATGAGAAATTTACCTGGAAACTTTCTGATTCTTGAGTGTCGTTTTGGAAAAACCGACGAGGAAAAACTTCTGGAACTTGCAAAAAAAATCAAACCTGTTGGCTGGATTTTTTTCGAAGCCGAAATAGAAAGTTTACAAAATGTAATTAAAAAAATACTTCAAACATCAAAAGCAACTCCTTTATTTTGTTACGACTTAGAGAGAGGTTTTAAACCAAATTTGCAAGTAAGGTTTAATTTTCCTGAAATCCCTTCACAGCTTGCTTTAGCAAATTTTTCAAGTTTGGAAGAGACAGAAGACTTTGCTTTTGAACTTGCAAAAGTTGGAAAATTTGCAGGCTTGAACACAATTTTTGCCCCTGTTTTAGACGTAAATTCTTGCAATAAAAACCCAATAATTAACCTTAGAAGTTTTGGCGAAAAACCACAAAAAACTGCTGACTTTGGAAGAGCCTTTACAAAAGGAATCCAAAAGGCAGGACTTGTTGCGACAGGAAAACATTTTCCGGGACACGGAAACACGGAACTTGACTCACACACGGGAACGGTTGCCAGTTTTTCGGACCAAAAAACCTTTGACGAGGTTGACCTTTTGCCTTTTTCTGAAGCTGTTAAGGAAAAAATCGGAATGATTATGACTGCTCACGTTTCTTTCCCAAAGTTAAACGAAAACTTACCTGCAACTTTGTCTGAAAAAATGCTAAAAGAAATTTTGAGAAAAAAATTAGGCTTTGAAGGGTTGGTTGTAACCGATGCTTTTTCAATGGCTGGCATCGGAAACAAAGACAATTCAGAACTTGCAGTGGACTCAATTTTAGCGGGAAGTGATTGTGTTTTGATGCCTGAAAATCCTGAAAAAGTGATGGAAATTTTACAAGCTAAATTTGTTGATAAAACTTTAAGTGAAGAACAGATTTCACTTAATTTTAAGCGAATTAAATTTTTAAAAGATAATTTTTCAAGTTTTAACAACCCACTTGAATTTGAACAAAATCCAAACTTCAGCACTTACGGACTTGAACAAAAAATCAGGGGTTTTTGGCGAAAAGTTACAAGTAAAATTCAACTGACAGAATCAATTTTACTACAAACAAACGACACGGAAAAAGATGTTTTTTACTTGCAAAAATTCATTGAGAAGCAAGGCTACTACTCAAGCAAAGTTGAACTTTCGGATGCTTCCACGAACTTACTTTTCGCAAAAAATGACTTTGGTAAGTTCATTTCAGTTGAAAAACTGCAAAGTTTAGATTTGAAAAATTTATTTGGAATCGGGCTTGTGCAAATCAGGATGAACAAGGGAACGACAGTTTTAAACGAGAAACAAATTGAGCTTTGGAATTCGTTTTGTGGTTCGGATTATTTGTTGTTTGGAAGTGCAAACTCATCAGAATTTTTGAAGGGAAGAGTAGTTTGCACTTACGATTTTTCGGAAACTTGCCAAAAAAACGTGATGGAAGAAATCTTTAAAACAATGTTTTAAAATCCTAAAATTATCCGATAGCTTTTTTGATTGCTGTTGTTCTGAAGCGTTTGAGCAAAAAGAAAATGATAGCCCAGTAAAAAATTGCAAAAGGCACGAGGTAAAGAAGTTCGTACTTAACCTGCGAAAAGATTTCGCCTTTTCCAACTCGTGGAACAATGTAATTCAGTTCTTTCAAACCTAATTCTTTTTCAATTGAAATTACTTCTGCAATGTGAATAATTGGAATTCCTCGCTCAGCCATTCGCGGAAGAACGCCATCTTTCGGGAAAACAACGTCAAACAAATCAAGACTTAAACCGTGAGGAGCAAATTTTAAGTTCCCAATTCCAAGGCTTGCAACTCCACCACCAATGTTTACAAACATCTTGTAATTACTTGTAATTTTATTGTAAGTCTCTGTCCTTTTGTTGATTGATTCTTCAAGTGAAGTTACGTTAATGTATGGAATTCCTGAAGTAGTGATTACGTTTTCAAGAACGGCTCGTCCTTCAATTGAAACATCACTCGCAATGTCTGATTTTCCACCAAGCGAAGCAGCAACAGACTTAAACGGAAAGATTTTTTTTCTGAAAAGCAGGTTTTCAAAATCAAGCCAGGTTTCTCCAACTTGATTTGCTCCCCACTGAGAAGCTCCGACAGAAGAAATTATCACGGGTTTTATGCCTAAAACTTTCATCGCAGAGTAAAGTGCAATGTTTATCGCCGGGAACGAACCTGTAACTGCGACGGCAATCGTATCGCCTTTTTGGATTTTTGCGTCTTTAAACATTTGGACAAAACCAGCCGCAAAATTTGGGTTCAACGAAGTTTGTTTTGATAAGGAATCGCCTGTGTCTGTTGTAATCAAAGACATTTCCTGACCAATCAAGTCAAAATTTTCGTTCCGTAAAACAAGTTGCGCATCAAGTGCAAGTTGTGATGCTTCTAATTTTTCCTTGTAAAATTTCTCTTTTACTTCTTTGAGAAAAAATTCGGTACCAAACGAAAAAACCAGCGTAACAACTAATAAAACAAGGTAGTTAGTTGTAGTAAGTTTGCTTTTGTAGTAATGTTTTTGTCTTTCTTCCATAGAGTTTTTTTGAGTTTTAATTGTTTGTGAAACAAAAGTTATTTATTTTCCCCATTCCAATTTAACTAAATTTTTAAAACTAACTAAAAGAAAATTAAGGGAAAAACCTGACAATGGCAAAGCAAAACATTACACCTCGTGCTGAAGATTACGCACAGTGGTACATCGACGTGGTTTTACAATCAAAATTAGCTGATTACGCTCCCGTTAAAGGTTGTATGGTTATTCGCCCAAACGGTTACGGCTTGTGGGAAAATATTCAAAAAACGCTTGACGAAATGTTTAAAGAAACAGGACACGAAAACGCCTACTTCCCGTTGCTAATCCCCGAAAGTTTTCTGAAAAAAGAAGCCGAACACGTTGAAGGTTTTGCTCCTGAACTCGCTGTGATGACTCACGCAGGCGGAAAAAAACTTGAAGAGCCTTACGTTTTAAGACCAACTTCAGAAACAATAATTTGGTCAACTTACAAAAAATGGATTCAAAGTTACCGTGATTTACCGATTCTAATCAATCAGTGGGCAAACGTTTTTCGTTGGGAAATGCGAACAAGACTCTTCCTCCGAACTACAGAATTTCTTTGGCAAGAAGGTCACACAGCTCACGCAACTTTTGAAGAAGCCGAAGAAGAAACTTTGAAAATGTTGGGAGTTTACAGAAATTTTGCCGAAAATTTTATGGCGATGCCTGTTTACGTCGGCAAAAAAACCAACAAGGAAAAGTTCGCAGGAGCCGTTACAACTTACTGCATTGAACCGATGATGCAAGATAAAAAAGCTTTACAAGCAGGAACTTCGCATAATTTAGGGCAAAATTTTGCAAAGGCTTTTGACGTAACTTTCCAAACAAAAGAAGGGAAACTTGAACACGTTTTTGCCACAAGTTGGGGCGTTTCAACCCGTTTGATTGGTGGAATTGTGATGGCTCATTCTGACGATAACGGGCTTGTAATTCCTCCAAAACTTTCAGTAATTCAAGCGGTTTGGATTCCGATTTTCAACAAGGACAACCAGGAAAAAATCACCGGAAAAGTCAAAGAATTAACTCAAACCTGGAAAAATGAAGGGATTAAGTTCAAAATTGACGACAGAGACAACTACAAACCTGGCTGGAAATTCAACGAATGGGAATTGCAGGGAGTTCCTTTGAGAATTGAACTCGGACCGAAAGACCTTGAACAAAACCAGGTTGTGATTGCACGGAGAGACACAAACGAAAAGGTTGCCGTGTCTTTTGAAAACGTAACGCAAACAGTGAAAAATTTGCTTGTAACGATTCAAAATGACCTTTTTACAAAGGCTTTGAATTTTAGAAACGACAACACTTTTGTAACTGATGACTATAAATTTATGCTAAAAAAATCTGATGAGGACAATGGTTTTTACAAGATTCACTGGTGCGGAAACCGTGCTTGTGAGGATAATTTACAAGAAATGGGAAAAATCACAATTCGTTGCATTCCGCTGAACAACGAGCAGGAAAACGGAAAGTGCATTGTTTGTGGTGAAGCGTCAAAAGAGCGGGTGATTGCTGCTAAAAGCTACTAATTTTATGCGAAACAGAAGTTTAAGTAAAATTAAACTTCTGTTTTTTACCTTGCTAAGTTAACGTTCTGAAACTTTGCCTCAAAAGTTACTTCTTCGCCAAGCCAATCAGGTTTTTCAAAACCAAAGTCTTCATTTGGAAGTTCAATTTCAGCGATTAGAAGTCCTTGATTTTTTCCTTCAAAAACATCAATTTCCCACAGCAAACCACCTGAAGCAGGCAAAACGTAACGTGTTTTTTCAACTCTTGAACCTTCTGTCAGTTGCCAAAGTTTACCAAAAGTTTCCTTGTCAATTTCCGTTTCAAACTCTTCCCTTGCAAAAATTTTGTGTTCCTTGACTGTCAGAAAAAACTTTTCTCCTTTTTGCCGAACACGAATCACGGGAAAAAGACTAACGTAGCCCTGATAAATTTTTTGTGGGTTTTCCAGGTTTTCAGGCAAGTGTTTCAGTAAAAATTTTCGTTCAATTTCAATCATCGTTTTCATTTTCAACTCCTTTTTTGTTTACAACGAACTTAGTTGCTTGGAAATAAAAAACAAAATTGTTTTTAGTAATTATTTTGTTAAATTTACTTGTAAAAACTTGTTACAAAGGAATGACAAATGAAATTACAAAATTACTTAGAAAAAACAAATTCTCAAACTTTTCAAAAACTTGGTTCTTTTGAAAAAGTAGAAGAAACATTGATTGCTTTTGCTAATTCCAAGGGTGGAGAAATTTTTTTAGAGTTACAATCAAACAATTTGGCAGAAGTCTTGAAAAGCAAAAATGAAATTTACAAGATTTTACAAGATAAATTTTCTTTTTTGTTTGTAATTACGGAAATTTTGTGGGAAGGAGATTCCTTTGCTTTACTTTTAACAGTTTCTGAAGCACAATCAAAACCTGTTTACCTGAGAAGCAAGGGAATTTTAGCGGGTAGTTTTACAAGGTTTAACGATGAAAACCGCTTGCTAACAACAATTGAACAAGAAATTTTAGCCATTGAAACTTCGGGAAAAAGTTTTGATTCTTTACCCTTGCTTTCAGCTAAAACTTCCGACCTTGATTTTAGTTTTTTAGAAAAAATGCTTCCTAAAGACTTGCAAATTAATTTGTTTTTGAGTAAACAAACACTTTGCGAACAATTTGGATTAATCCAAAACAACGGAATTCCAATCCCAACTGTTGCAGGAATTTTGCTTTTGGGAAAGGAAACACAAAGTTTTGCGGAGCTAAAAAATGCTTTTACAGAGGTGAAAAAGGGAAAGCAAAACCTTAGTTTTACCGGAAATTTAATTGAGCAAATCATAAAAATTAGCTTGGAAGCAGAGCAGTGGTTTAAAAATCCAAGTATTAAAAATGCCTTTTTAGTTTTGTTGCAAAATGCGGTTTTACATCGTGATTACACTAAACAAACACCTATAAAAATTGAACTTAATGAAAATTCATTTAAGATTTGTTCACCTGGTTTTTTACCTTTTGGTGTAGAATTGGAAAGTAAAAATTCTAAAAAAATTCCGCGTAACGAAAAGATTTACTACTTCTTTAAAGTTCTTGGAAATACTTTAGTTACAAACGACAAAACTTTTTTGGAACAAACGACTTTGATGAAATCTTATTTTGACGGGAATTTTGTTGTAGAATGTGAGCTAAAAGAGGCTGTAAAAACTGAAAAATTGTACGCAAAAACTGAAAATAATTTAGTAAATTTCGCCGTCTCTGAAAAAGACCAAAAAGTAGGGAAAAACGAACCTTTGTTAGATGAAAACGAATTGCTTCCGCGACAGAAAGAAGCATTGCTTTTCTTTAACGAAAGCAACCAACTTCTTACACGAAAATCTTATCAGGAAAAATTTAAAGTTTCGCAAAAAACAGCTAATTTAGACCTTGTAAAATTAGAGCAATTACAAGTAATTACAAGATTTGGAAAAGCCCGTAGCGTGCATTACAAGATAAATAAAAATTAAAGGAAAACTTAATGGAATTATTTTTAAATGAATTTGATAAATTTGAAAGAAGGCATATCGGACCTTCTGAAAAAGACTTAAAAACAATGCTTCAAACTATTAAATCTAATTCTTTAGATGAATTAATTAACGAAACAGTTCCCGAAAAAATCCGCCTTACCAAAACTTTAAACATTGAAAAAGCCATTCCTGAAAGTGATTTTCTTGCAAAAATAAAAAGAATTTCTCAAAAAAATCAGGTTTTTAAATCTTACATTGGTCTTGGTTACTACAACACAATTGTTCCGACAGTGATTTTAAGAAACGTTCTTGAAAATCCGGGTTGGTACACACAGTACACACCTTACCAGGCGGAAATTTCACAGGGAAGACTTGAAGCACTTTTGAATTTTCAGACGATGGTGATGGATTTGACGGGAATGCAGGTTGCGAATGCATCGCTTTTGGACGAAGGAACCGCTGCAGCTGAATCAATGATAATGCTTTTCAGGGCAAAAAACAGAGATAACGAAAGCCATTCAATCAATAAATTTTTGGTTTCTGACAAGTGTTTTCCACAAACAATTGACATTTTAAAAACTCGTGCTGAACCAATGGGAATTGAAGTTCTTGTTGGAGAAATTAGCAATTTTAAGTTTGATGAAACAACTTTTGGAGTAATTGTTCAGTATCCAAGAGGCAATGGCGAAGTATTTGATTACACTGAATTTATACAAACTGTACACGATTCAGGTGTTTTTGTTGTTGTAGCTTCTGACTTGCTTAGCCTTGCTTTATTAAAATCACCGGGAGAACTTGGAGCTGACGTTGTAGTTGGAAATTCACAACGTTTTGGTGTTCCACTTGGTTTTGGTGGACCTCACGCAGCATTTTTTGCAACTAAAGACGAATTTATGCGGGTTTTACCGGGAAGAGTGATTGGAGTTTCAATTGATGTAAATGGAAACAGAGCTTACAGAATGTCTTTACAGACGCGTGAACAACACATCAGACGTGAAAAAGCTACATCAAATATTTGCACGGCTCAGGCACTTTTAGCAATTATGTCGGGTATGTACGCAGTTTATCACGGAGCAGAAGGCATAAAAAACATTGCTAAAACTATTCATTGTTTGACAAAAATTCTTGACAGTGAGCTTACAAAACTTGGTTACAAGCAACTTAACAGATACTACTTTGATACTGTTAGAATTGAAACAGATAAAATTAGAATAATCAAATCTTTAGCCATTGCAAAAAAAATAAATTTCCGTTATGAAAACGAAAATCTAATTTTAATTTCACTTGATGAAACGGCTAAATTACAAGATATTTCTAATATTTTAGAAATATTTGCAAGTGCAAAAGGGAGCGTAAACTATTCTTTAAACCTTACTGAATTTGATTTTGAACTAAACATTCCAAAAAATTTAATTCGTGAAAGTGAGTTTCTAACTCATCCGGTTTTTAATTCCCACCACTCAGAAACACAAATGCTTCGTTACTTAAAACACTTGGAAAACAAGGATTTATCACTAACTTCTTCAATGATTCCACTTGGTTCCTGTACGATGAAATTAAACGCAACAACCGAAATGATTCCGCTTAGTTGGGAAGAATTTTCACAAATTCACCCTTTTGTGCCTTTGGAACAAGCAGAAGGTTACCTGGAAATTGTGAGTGAACTTGAAAAAGATTTGGCAGCGATTACAGGATTTTATGCGACTTCGTTGCAACCAAATTCAGGTGCGCAAGGTGAGTACGCAGGTTTGATGGTGATTAGAGCTTACCAAAAGGATAGAGGAGAAGGTGAAAGGAACGTTATTTTGATTCCTTCATCGGCTCACGGAACAAATCCTGCAAGTGCTGTGATGGCCGGAATGGAAATTATTGTTGTTGTTTGTGATGAAAAAGGTAATATTGAAGTTGAGGATTTACGCAAAAAAGCAATTGAAAACAGCAAAAAACTTTGTGGTTTAATGGTAACTTACCCTTCAACACACGGAGTTTTTGAAGAATCAATTCAAGAAATTTGTTCAATAATTCACGAAAACGGCGGGCAAGTTTACATGGATGGAGCAAACATGAACGCACAGGTTGGTTTGACAAGTCCTGCAAATATTGGAGCAGACGTTTGCCACTTAAATTTACACAAAACTTTTGCGATTCCTCACGGCGGTGGCGGACCCGGAGTTGGTCCGATTTGTGTGGCAAAACATCTTGCTCCTTACCTTCCAAGCCACAAAATCATAAAAACCGGAGGCGAAAAAGGCATTTCTGCAATTTCTGCGGCACCTTGGGGAAGTGCAAGTATTTTGTTAATTTCTTACGCTTACATTAAAATGCTTGGCTCTGAAGGTGTTACAAATGCAACAAAATTCGCAATTCTCAACGCAAATTACATAAAATCAAGGCTTGAGCATCATTTTCCATTGCTTTACAAGGGTAAAAATGGCAGAGTAGCTCACGAAATGATTTTTGATTTCAGGAAGTTTAAAAAAATTGGAATTGAAGTAGAAGACGTTGCAAAGCGTTTGATGGATTATGGTTTTCACGCTCCGACAGTTTCTTTTCCTGTTGCCGGAACATTGATGATTGAGCCAACGGAAAGTGAATCAAAACAAGAACTTGACAGACTTTGTGATGCTTTGATTTCTATCGGGAAAGAGATTGAGGAAGTTGAAAATGGAACTGCTGATAAAACTGATAACGTCTTGAAAAATGCTCCGCACACGGCTTTTTCCATAGCTTCTGACGATTGGAAACATTCTTACTCAAGACAAAAAGCAGCTTTTCCTGTTCATTCTTTAAAAAACAATAAGTTTTGGGTAAGTGTTGCGAGAATTAATAATACTTACGGAGACAGAAATATTATTTGTTCATGTCCACCGATTGAAGATTATGAAAAATAAGAACTTGCGAAATTTTGTTTCATTAAATCAAACAGAATTTCAGAAAGAGTAAAAATGAAAAATGTTTTATCCGTAATTTTATTTGGGCTGATAATTTTTGCTTGTGGAGAGAAAAAAACAGAGCAGGTTGAATTTTATCCAAAGGAAACAACTGAAAATTTAGAAAACCCAATTCTTGTAAAAGTTAAGTCAATTTTGGATAAAGGTAAAAATGTTGTCATAATTTTTATGACGCAAGAAGACGTAGAAAAGCAGATTAACGACCCTGAAAATGATGTTTACGCTGTTTGGGAAGCACTATTAAATAATTTTAATAATGCTTCCTCAAAGAATACTGCCTTTTTAAAACTTTCAAAATTTGAAGGTGGAGAACTTCTAAACCTTGCAGATTTCCCTGATAATGAATTTTCAATGTTGTTTATGAAAAAAGGGAAAAAGGCTTTGTACTATTCCGAGCCAATCCTTGACAGTTACATTTATGATTACGTGAATGCTTATTTTAATGACACAGAAAAGGAGTTGACACTTGAAAAGCTTTTGGGAACCAAGTTTCAGAATGATTCAACAGACACGGAACAACAAGAGTTAAGCGAGTTTTTAGGCTTTCAGCTTTTGGAGATAAAATAAGTCCAAAACACGACTTGATTTTGATAATTCTATCGTAACATAAGAGATATTATGTAAACCAATACTTGCAAAAATCCACTCTTTGGTATTCCACACAAGCATTTCTAACTTTCTGGCTTATCCGATTCCCTTTGGTAAATTAGTGTCGTGTCAAGCGTTTTGTGTCGCATAAAAGACTTGACTTCTTCAACGCTCATTCCTCTTTCAAGTGCTAAAAATGCTGCAGTATGCTTGAAACTCATGGCTTTAATTCCTTTTGCTTTCAAGCCCGTTTCCTTCAAATAAAAATTAACCCTTTGTCTTAATGCTCGGATTGAAAGGTTTTTTGGCGTGTCTTTAATAAAGTGCAAGTTTTTTATTACGGGAAAATCTAACTTACCCGGTTCTTTAATTTCTGAAATCCCGCCTAAAAAATTAATAAGTTCATCATAAAATTCCTCTGAAACAGAAATCCCAACCTTTTGTTTTTCTGATTTTGTTTTTACGTAAAGTTTGTAGCTTTTGCCTTCTTTGAAAATATCTCCGTAAGTCAGTTCAGAAATTTCCATCTCGCAAATTCCTGCATTTAACATTAGCTTAAAAATCATCAAATCCCTCTTTGCAAGTTCTGTTTCACCAGATTTTACAAAACTAAACAAGGTTTTCAAATCCATTTTACTAAGGTATTTTGTTGAATGGTTTTGTGGTCTTTTATTGCCTTTAATGTTTTTGGCAGGATTTATTTTTACCTTCCCGTAAGCAAACAAAAACTCATAAAATCGCCTCACAGCAGTTAAATAAGTTGAAATTGTTACAGGTTTAAATTCTAAAACTTCCGTCAAGTAAGATTTGTAGCTGAGAATTTCAGCACTTCCAACCGTTAAAAAATTGAAATTTCTCTCGCAGTTCCATTTTCTAAACCTTTCCAAAGCTCGGCTGTAAGTATGGTAAGTTGTTAATTTTACTTGAGTTTCTTTTAGAAAAATTTCAATGGCTTTTTCAAGTTGCAAGGCTTCTTTTAATTCAAGAATTACTTGTTCAGGCGAAGATTTTAAACGAAAAACCGGCATTTTAAACTCCTTTTTAAAGGTTTAATTTAGCTAATTAATTCATAATTTACGCTAAAATCCTCTCTTTCGCTTCTCTACTCTAAGGTTTCGCAAGCCTTCAATTGCATCAGAATCAAAAGGGTCGTAGTCCAAAACGGCTTTGTAAAAACTTTCGGAGTTTTCAAAATCACCGGTTTTCAGGTAAACATTTGCAAGATTATTGTAAGCAATCTTGTAACCTATCTTGTAAGAAATCGCTTTTACAAGATACTCTTTGGCTTGTTCATATTTTTGTTTAACACTAAAAATATAGCCCAAATTGTTACAAGCTTCCGCGTAACGCGGGTTAAGCTCCAAACCTTTTTTGAGATAAAAAATTGCACTGTCAGGTTGGCTCTCAAGGTAGTAAGAAACGCCAAGATTGTTGTAGGCTTGATAAAAAGTGCTGTCAATTGAAACTACGAGTTTGTAAAATCCAATTTGTTCGGTTAGGTCTTTTGTAGGAATTTTACTATCCAAAAGCAGCTCTAAATCATTAATTGATAATGAGTTATTTAAAATCCTTTTGGTAACTTCAAGGTTTAGTCTTGCTAACCGGTAGTTAGGCTGAATTTCAATTGATTTGCTGAAGTAGTTTGAAGCTTTTTCATAGTCTTTCAGTAAAAAATTCATGTGACCAATGTTGTTGTAAGCCTCAAAAAAATCAGGTTTACAAGCAATTGCTATTTGGTAAACTTCAATTGCTTGTTTAATTCTACCAAGTTTGTAGTAGCAATTGCCAAGCGAGTTGTATGATTTTGCGATTGTGTCATCAATTCCGCTTTCGCCAAGTGCAACAAGAGAATTTTCAAAAAGATTAATTGCGTCTAAAAACTGCTCTTCTTTAAGGAATTTAAAAGCTAATTCAAGGTTTTCGTAAGTTCTTGTAATTCCTTCCAAATCATTTTGCGATAAAATTACAAGATTTTTTTCTTGTAATTTTACTCCAATCCAATCTTGTAAAACATTCCTGGAAGGTTTGAAATCCAAAAACTTCTCTTTTACTTCCTGGTTTTTGACAGAACCTTCATTTTTTACCTTTACTGTTTTTGGAGAACAAGAAACCAATAAAAGTAAAACTAACCAAACACAAGTTTTAAAGCTCAATTTTTCCATTAAAAACAATTTTTACTTCTCCCGTTAAAAAAATTTCTTCCAATTTTTCATCAAAATTAACTTCAAATTTTCCGCCAAGTGTTCCCACCTCTACTCTGCTTTGCTGAATTTTTCCTGCAAGTTTTGAACAAATTGCACTTGCAACAACTCCAGTTCCACAAGAAAGTGTTTCGTCCTCAACTCCTCTTTCGTAAGTTCTGACAAAAATTGAGTTTTCAGACAAAATTTTCACAAAATTTGCATTTATTCCTTTAGGTGAAAACATTTTGTGAAAACGGATTTTATTTCCGAGTTCATAAATTTCTTTTGTTGAAAAATCTTTTTCGCTCCACAAAACAATGTGAGGAACTCCGGTGTTAATTTTTGCTACGTAATTTTCAAACAAGAAAAAACTTTCAAGTTTGTTTGTAACTGCTTTCATTTTCAACCGGACAAGTGAATTTTCAAGCATTTCTACAAAATGAATCCCATCTTTTGCCTCAAAAAAACAACTTTTATTAACAAAATTATTTTTAAAAGCAAAAGCAAAAAGACACCTTGCACCATTTCCACAAAAATCTACTTCGCCACCGTCAGAATTAAAATAACGCATTTTGTAAGCAAAATTTTTACTTTTTTCTAAAACAAGAAGTCCGTCAGCACCAATTCCAAACTTTCTGTCACAAAGTAGTTTTGCTTTTTCGTAAGGAAAACCGCTTTTTAGATTGTTTACAACAACAAAATCATTTCCACAACCAACCATTTTTGAAAATTCTAACAGCATTTTATTAATTCTCTTCAAAGTTAAAAATCACGTTGTCGTATTCCCAATCCTGACGAACTGTTAAAGTGTCATTTTTTAAAATGTAAAATTTTTCAGAGAACTCAAAAGGAAAATCGCTGCCAAAATCAAATTGTTTGTTTTGATTTTTATCCTCAAAAATCATTGGAACGTAACTGCCAATTTTTAGAAAATTCGTCTTAAAGGTTCGTTCCGGTGAAAGTTCTAAATTAATTTTTTCTTTACTTCCAGCTTTTAAAAGTCTAAAAACCGGGTTTTGAAAACTACTTTCCGACAGCAAAATTTTCCCGCTGACTTTCGCAAAATTTTTACTCACTGGAACTGAAAATTCAAGTGTTGTGTCTGCCAAAACATTGAAAAATCTATCCGAAATTGCTTCAGGAAACTTTACAAGAATTTTTGTGCTGTCCGGAAACGTGTCGTAAAGTTTGATTGACGTTTTTGTTGAATTTATATTTTTTATTTGAAATTGTGTGTTTAGTGTGTCCTTTTTAGTAATTGCAACGACTGTAATTAATTTATTTAAACGAACGTCAAGTATTGGTTCATCAAAAATTACTTCAAGCAAATTTTCAGAAGCCATCCAGTCTGATTTGTTTTGAGGGAGAGAACTTATAATTTTTGGTGCAAAATTATCTTTTTTCTTAGTTCCTGTAAAATTGTAAGTTAGCGTGTCTTTTTGAGTGCTGTAGTCAAAAATATACTTTGTGGAATCAAACTCACTAACCTCAAAAACCAATTGTAAAGAATCCAAAGGGTTTAGGTAAGAATCAATGATTTTCAGAGTGTCTTTTGTAAAGAAATTTTTAATAAAAACCTGTTTTAAGAAGTCAGGAAAAGGTTTTTTTGTTAAATTTACTCTAAGTTTTGAGGCGTAAACAGGAACAATTCCTTTCACCTTGATTTGTGTAGTGTCGTTTTTGGTGAAAACTAAGTTCACGTTTTGTTCTTCAAAACTCAAAGAATCAAGTAAAATGTCTTTGTACCAAACCGCAAAATCCTCTTTACTTCTGTTAAAAATTTCGTCTTTATTTTTATCTGTAAAAGCAAAAATCTTGTAAAACCCTTCTGTAAGGTTTTCAATTGCAAAATTTCCTTGTAAATCTGATTTTGTGTAGCTTGTAATTTTGCTTTTTTTAGGGTAGAAAACAGAATCTTGTTCAACTTTAAAACACCAAACAATCGCTTTACTTTGCCCTTCTGTTTTCCCGGAGATTTTACAGGTGTCAATTTGATTTCCTGTAGAAAATGCAATTCTAAAATTTTTTTCCATTGGAACTTTATGCCAATCGGATACTCCGGAAAGGACGTTGAAACCATAAGTTTTATTTTTGCTCAGAGAGTCTTGCGGAGTAATTTTTAAAGTATTTCCGCTCCAGGAAAAATCTAAGTTTTTCACTTCAGGAATAAAAAAAATAGCCTTTTCAACGCTTTCATTGTCCATTTTTTCAGAGAAAGTAATTTTTATTTCGGGAAGTAAGGAAAGATTGATACTTTTATTTTTAGGGGAAAAGTCAATGATTTCCGGTGAAATTTTATCTTCTTCGCCACCTTTTGGAGGTTCAACTTTGGCACAGGAAAGCAAACCTAAAACAATAAAAATCAGGTTTTTAGCTTTAAAACAATATTTTTGATTACTCATTTAAGTATTTGTTATTAAAAGGCTTAAATCTAAAGATTTAATTGAGTGAGTAACTGCTCCAATGGAAATAAAATTCACTCCGGCTTTTGCAAAATCTATAATATTTTTTTCGGTAATTCCACCTGAAGCCTCAATCGGCATTTTTCCGTTCACAAATTGAACTGTTTCTTTGGCAAGTTCAGGAGTAAAATTATCAATTAAAATTCGTGAAATTGGAAGTTCGATGGCTTCAGTAACTTCGTCAAGGTTTTGCACCTCAACAACAATGATAAAATCTTTTTTGTTTTCGTTGTGTTTGCGAACTCTTTTGACTGCTTCAGTGATTGAACCAACTGCTGCGATGTGATTTTCCTTGATTAGTGCCTGGTCAAAAAGTCCAGTTCTGTGGTTTGTTCCGCCTCCGTGAAGAACTGCTAATTTCTCAATTTCCCGCATTCCCGGAGTTGTTTTTCGTGTGTCAAGTATTTTAGTTTTGAAGCCGTCAATCAATTTTACAAAGTGATTTGTTCTCGTTGCAACTCCGGAAAGCCTTTGTAAAAAATTAAGCATTACTCGTTCAGCTTTTAGGATGGAAACAGTTTTTCCATTGATTTCAACAATTTTTTGTTTGTTTGAAACGAAATCTCCATTTTTTACAAGTGAAATAAAATCAAGGCTTTTATCAACTAAGGCACAAACAGTTTGAGCAACTTCAAGTCCTGAAATTATACCATTTTCTTTTGCGATAATTACTGCGTGGGATGTTTCAGCAAGTTTAAAAATTGCTTCACTCGTTACGTCTTCCGTTCCAATGTCTTCAGAAAGTGCAAGTTTGATGAGTTTCAACGAATTTTTATTCATTTTTATTTTCTTCTGCAATGATTACTCTGTTTCGTCCCTGGTTTTTTGCTAAGTAAAGAGATTTATCCGCTGCTTCAGTCAAGCTTTCTAAAGTTTCGCCATTTTTCTTTAGTTCAGAAACTCCGGCACTGAAAGTGAAGTTAATTTTTGTTTTTTCATCGTAAACAAAAATTTCTTTTGAGATTTCTTCACGTAAGGCTTCAATTTTCCATTTTGCAAGTTGTGAATTTGTGTGTGGAAAAGCCAGAATAAATTCTTCACCTCCAAACCTTCCAAGAATATCAGATTTTCGGAAAAAATTAGCCATTTTTTCTGAAAAAGATTTCAGGATAAAATCACCGACAAGATGCCCGTAAGTATCGTTTACCTTTTTAAAAAAGTCAATATCAATCATTGATAAAGATAATTCAACATTTTGTCTCATATGAATTTTAATCTCATGGTAAAGAATATCTTGAAAATATCTTCGGTTGTAAAGCCCTGTAAGTTCGTCTTTTGAAGAAACTTCAATGAATTTTTCTACTCTTGCAAGCAATGAAACTACTCTGACTTCAAGTTCCCGCATGTCAAAAGGCTTCACAAGATAATCATCAACTCCGGCATTAAAACCTTTGACTTTGTCGTCCATTTTGTCAAAAGCAGTAATAAAAATAATTGGAACAAGGTTCGTTCGTGTGTTTTGGCGAATTTTTTCGCAGGCTTCGTAACCATTCATTATCGGCATGTTTACGTCAAGTAAAATTAAATCTGGTAAATGGCTTTCGATGTATTTTACAGCTTCCAGACCATTGTAACAAACATGACAAGAAAAATTAAACTTCTTCTTGAAAATCTTAGAAATGATGTCTCCAATCATAGGGTCATCATCAACAACAAGTATTGTTTTTTCAGTTTTAAACATTTTTGCCATTAAGAATGAACCTAAAATTAAAGTTTAACCTTTGCTAATTCATTTTCCCAATAACTTGCAAACTCATTAAATTTTTGCTTGTAATCATCTTCAATTGGCATTGATGGTGGAATTGAGACTTTGAAAGGGTCAACCTGTGTTCCGTTTTTCCAAAATCTAAAGCAAAGATGAGGCCCGGTTGCGAGTCCTGTTGAACCAACATAACCAATTATTTGTTTTTGACTTATGCTTGCTCCTTTGCGGATACCTTTGCCAATTTTTGACATGTGAAGATAACCAGTCGTATAAATTCCGTTGTGTTTGATTTTTACATAATTTCCATTGCCTGCTGAATAACCGGCTTCAACAACGATTCCATCTGCAACCGACCAAATTGGCGTTCCTGTCGGAGCTGCGTAATCAGTTCCTAAATGGTCTCTAACCTGGTGTAAAACAGGATGAAATCTTCCCTTTTGAAAACGTGAAGAAATCCTTGAAAAGTTTAAAGGCGATTTTAAAAATGCTTTTCGCAAAGACATTCCGTTCTCGTCGTAAAAACTTTCGGTGCCGTTTTTATCAAAATTAATTGCCCTGTAAGGTTTTGAGTTGTGCATAAATTCCGCAGCAAAAACTTTCCCGTAACCAATAAATTCATCACCTGCATACTTTTCTTCAACAATTAACTTGAATTTATCGCCTTTTTGGATTGCGAAAAAATCAATTACCCAACCATAAATTTCTACCATTTTTTCCACAAGCAGCGGGTTTCCACCAATTTCTTTGATTGTTTGGTAGAGTGAGTAATCAATAATTCCGCTAAAAACTCTGTTTTTGATAAAAATTTCTTTGGCTTCTATTGAGTAATTCATAGAATCTATTGCAAAATAGACATTAAAAGTTTGGATTTTATCAATGTTGTAACTGAACTTTGCAATCTCTCCATCGTGTGAATGGTAAAAAATATAATTATTGCCAATAGTTAGTTTTGTAACATCAAAAATATCTTTTGTTTCAGTTTGGATTTGATGAACCTTTGAATAATTAACTCCACCCTGAGCCATAATTTTTCCGAAAGTATCACCGTTTTTTACCTGAAAAGTATCAATTGAGGCATAAAGGACAGGTTGAAAATCTGATTTTACAGCCTCTTGTTTTTGTGCAAAATTCTCCTCTAAATCCAAATTCTCATTATTTTCAGAGCAGGTCATCAAGAATAAACAACAAAAAGTTAAATAAAACCTACGTACCAGATGATTCATATTTTTTCAAGCCTTTTAAAAATGTTAAAATGCTAATTCCAAAGAAAAAAATTGCAACGAGTGGAGTAAAAAATGCAACGTTTCCAAAATTATCTTTTTCTAACACTAAAGTCGCAGGATAAAAAGCAACAAACCCAAAAGGAATCAACCAGGTGAAAAACAACTTAATCCCTTTTGGAAAAATTTCAAGCGGCCAACGACTGTAATTATTCAGAACGTAAAGAGGATCCGTAAAACCTCTTCTGTCACGAAACCAAAATGATAAACTTGAGAAAAACAGAAAAATACCTGAGTAAATCATTGCTCCACAAACAGACAAACTTAATAAAAGAAAAATTTTCCAAATTCCAAAACTGAAATTTAAAACTATTGAAGAATAAACTATTAAAGCAAGCCCCTTAAGAATAATTATCACTTCATTAAAATTAAAATTCTCAATTACAAGCTGAACCAAAGTATTTATTGGTCTCAAAAGTGGTCTGTCAAGTTGTCCGTCAAGAATGTAATTTCCGGGAAGATTCATTGCGATTTGCCCAAAAAAAGTTGAAAAAATCCCAAAAGTCAGTTCGCCAATTCCCAAAAGAAAAACAACTTCTTCAAATTTCCAGTTTCTCAAAAAAGGAACTTGCTGAAAAATCACCCAAATAAAACTAAGATTAACAAAAACATAAGCAAAAGTAGCCAAAAATGAAAAGTAAAAATTAGCTCTGTAAGTGAATTTTACCTTTGCATTTTGTAAAATGTAGTACCAAAGAATTGAAAAGTAGAATTTTAGCTTTGAAAACATTTTGCTTCCTGAAAAACACAGTATTTTAATTTTCTAAGTTAACTAAATATTAATTTTAAAGTTCAACCAAAATTTCCAGGTTGAAACACTGTTGTTTGGACTTGACTCGTTTTTTGA
>JADZEA010000199.1 GCA_020850775.1 bacterium | reverse complement strand
GGAATGGAAAAAGGAATGGAAAAAGGCAAACTTGAAGAAAAATTTGAGGTAGCAAAATCACTTTTGGCTTTTGGAATGCAAGTATCAGAAATTGCTAAAGTTACAAAATTAAGTGAAGACCAAATTACACAATTAGAAAAATAAAGAGAATAAAATGAGTAACACAATAGATTTTGAAAAAGAAATAATTTCATTTCTCAAAAAAAACAAGCACAAAAGCTATAAAATTAATGAGCTTCAAAGGCTGCTTAAAATCCCGCAAAACGAGTATGAAAATTTCCGAATTTATCTTGCTGAACTTTACAAAACAGATAAAGTTACTCGCTACGAAGGAAAAAGATACGCTTTCAAACAAGTTAAAACAACTTTCAAAGGTAGAGTTGAAGTAACTCCAAGAGGATACGGCTTTGCTTTTCTTGAGGAAAGTGGTGAAAAAATTTATGTCGCCGCAAACGATTTAAAAACTGCACTAAACGGCGATTTGGTTGAGATTGAGCTTTTCGCTGAAACAACAACAAAAGGCAAAAACCGTGAGGGAAAAATTCTCAAAATTCTTGAAACAAAGGTTCACACACTTGTTGGAACTTACCAGAAATCACGAAAATTTAACTTCGTAATCCCTGACGACAACAGGATTAGACGTGATGTTTACATTGATGTTGAGGAAAGTTTACCTGCTCACCAGGACGATAAAGTCGTTGTGGAACTTTACGGTTGGGAACACGAAAAAATTAACCCGACAGGAAAAATCATTGAAGTTCTTGGAAAAACTGGCGAACCGGGAGTTGACATCCTTTCGGTTGCGAGGTCTTTTGAAATTTCGGAAAAGTTCCCGACTGAAGTGGAAAGAGAAGCAAAAAATTTACCTGCAACAATTTCAAACAAAGAAATTGACAAAAGAATGGATTTAAGAGACCTTGTTTGCTTCACGATTGACCCTTTTGACGCCAAAGATTTTGATGACGCAGTTTCGGTTGAAGTTCTTGAAAACGGAAATTTTTTGGTTGGAGTTCACATCGCAGACGTCAGCCACTACGTTACTGAAGACAGTTTGCTTGATAAAGAAGCATTTTTACGGGGAACAAGCACTTACCTTGTTGACAGAGTGATTCCGATGCTTCCTGAAGAACTTTCAAACGAACTTTGCAGCCTGAAACCTAAAGTGGACAGGTTGACTTACTCTTGTTTTGTTGAGTTGAACGAAAACGTTGCAATCAAAAACTACAAAATCGGCAAGAGTGTGATTCACTCCAAAAGGCGTTTCACTTACCAGGAAGTGCAGGAAATCATTAACACAAACGAGGGTGATTTTGCAAAAGAAATCGCTTTGATGCAAAAAATTGCAAAAAAACTCACTAAAAAAAGGATGGAAGCAGGAAGCATTGACTTTGCGACGACTGAAGTGAAGTTCAAACTTGACGCGAAGGGAAATCCGGTGGAAGTTTTCAAAGTTGAGAGGCTTGATTCTCACAGGCTTGTTGAAGAATTTATGCTTCTTGCGAACAAAATTGTAGCTCAACACATTTCAAAAGAAAAAAAGAAGGATTTGTTCCCGTTTCTTTACAGAATTCACGAGAAACCTTCACCTGAAAAAGTTCAGGATTTACAAGAGTTTATCGGTGCTTTGGGTTACGAAGTAAACAAACCAAAAATTATGACACCGAAAGAATTTGCAAAGTTAATTTCGGTTGTAAAAGGCAGTTCGGAAGAATTTGTAATCAACGAAATTGCAATCCGTTCAATGATGAAAGCTGTTTACTCTGAAAACAATGTTGGACACTTTGGGCTTGCTTTTAAGGATTACACGCACTTTACTTCGCCGATCCGCCGTTACCCGGATTTGATTGTTCACAGGTTGCTTTACGAGTACGAAAAACGAACTGAAATTAATCCAAAACGAACTGAATTTTTACAAAAAAGGCTTCCGGTAATTGCCAAGCAATCTTCTGAAATGGAACGAAACGCAACTGACGCTGAGCGAAAATCTGTTGCAATCAAAAAAGTTGAGTTCATTGAAAAATACATCGGTGAAGAATTTGACGCAATGATTACTGGTGTTACGGAGTTTGGCATTTTTTGTCAGATTGAGCAATTCGGTGTTGAAGGTTTGGTTCACATTCGTGAATTAAACGACGATTACTACAAGTTTGACGAAAAGCATTACCGTTTGATTGGTGAGCGAACAGACAAAACTTACAGGCTCGGAGACAAACTTAAAATCAAGGTAAAAGGTGTGGACAGTTACGACAGCAAAGTTGATTTTGTGATTGTTTACGATGAAGAACAGGAAAATTTTGTTACTAAAAAAACAAGAAGAAAGAAAAGATAAAATTTTATAGTTGTTCTTTTGAAAAAGCGTGATTAAATTTTTTGTGAGGGAGAAAAATTTTAAACTGAAAGGAAAGTGCTATGAAAAAATTAGCAATTTTTTGGCTTGTTTTATTTTTTTCACAAACGCTAAAAGCCACAAGCCTTAGCTTCTCCACTTTTTTAGGTGGAGGTAGTTTTGAATACTTCAGAGGAATTGAAATCAATCCGGTTACCCATGAAATCGTTTTATCGGGTTTTACAGATTCTTTTGATTTTCCGACAACTTCAGGGACTTTTGACAATTCTTTTAACGGTGGTAACAGAGATGTTTTGGTTACCAAGTTTGATTCTACAGCAACGAATCTCATTTTTTCTACCTTTTTAGGTGGAGCGGAAGAAGAAAGAAGCTACACTTTGGATTTAGATGAAAATGGTTTTGCCTACGTTGGAGGTTACTCTTTTTCAAGTAATTTTCCAACTGCCAACGCTTACGACGCTACACACAATGG
>JADZEA010000198.1 GCA_020850775.1 bacterium | reverse complement strand
TAAAAACCTGTTGTCGTTCCCATCACAAGCCCGTCGTAGAACAAAAAGTTGATTGTTTCGCCTGTTAGCCCTTCGTAGGTCAAAGTCCAGCTTGCAGTGTAGTAATTTTTCGTGTAAACCTTGTTGTTGATGCAGGCATAAAGCAGGTAAGTACTTGTTAAATCTACAAGCGTACTTGCAAAGTAACCAACTTCAGGAGTTGTTGGAGAAATGTCTGTCCAGGTGTTACCAAAAGTCAGAGAACGTAAAATTGAACCATTAATGTTGTTCGCACCACAGGAAGCAAACATTAAGTTTGGGAAAACAGGGTGAAATTCAATGTGAGTAACAACGTAACCGGTAAGCGAAACTCCTGCGGCAGGAACAATTTGAGACCAGGTTAAGCCGTTGTCCGTGCTTTTGTAAATTCCACCTTGAACAGTGTTTTGTTGTTTATCGCCAACTCCCGCAAAAAGAACTCCTGAAACTGAATTGATTGCGAGTGTGTTTACAGGAACTGAACTCAAAACAGTTGACCAGGTAGTTCCACCGTCATCACTTCGGATGATTTTTCCTGTCGTTCCATCCTGAGAAACCATTGAAGCTAAAACAACCTGTGTTGAAACTGTCGGGTCAGAATCCGGAACGCAAAGGATTTCGGTAAATTTTTGTTGAGTAGCGAGAGGCAAACCTTCATCGTAAACGACGCTCCAGGAAGTTCCAAAATTTTGGGTTTGATGGATTCTTGAGTTTGCAGAGTAAACGTTGTCTGTGTTTGAAGGGTCAATTTCAACGCATTCGTGTCCACTTACGTCCCAACCTACGTCAACGGGAAAATCCCAAACCGGAGTCGTTGTAAAATTCGTAGCTTTTGCTAAACCGCTTTGAGTTGCAACCCAAACGGTATCTTTTTGAGTTGAAATTTGAGACATTTTTTGA
The DNA here is from genome assembly GCA_020850775.1 of bacterium. Taxonomy (GTDB): domain Bacteria; phylum CLD3; class CLD3; order CLD3; family CLD3; genus JADZEA01. The sequence continues at coordinate 2,083 of JADZEA010000198.1, read as the reverse complement.
ACTTGTACGCCTTCGATTCCTGTGTTGCTTCCGACGTAAGTAGTTCCGTTATCGGAACTTACAAAAATTCCAAGAGCACCAAAAGCGTAAAAATAATGGTCGTCAGTTTCATCGTAAGCCCAACCTTTGGAATCAATGTGTTGTGTGTGAGTTCCAAAAGTCGCAGTAAGTTCAGTGAAGGTTTGTCCGTTGTCAAGGCTTCTGTAACCGGAAACGTAGAGAGTGTCGTTTTTGAAACCGATGTTTGGCAAGCCGTACATCGCCTGGTAAGCGGTAAGTTGTTCCCAGTTTGCTCCTGCGTCGGTTGACTTGTAGAGTTTCATGTCAAAAGTTCCCGCGTAAATCGTGTCGGCAGAAGTTGGGTGAATTCCTACGTTGTAGATGTCTTCTACTTCAAGCAAGGTTGTTGGGTCTGTTACGGTTAGTTTTGCGTAAGAAGTTCCCGTGTTTGTTGATTCGTAAAGGTAACCGTTTGTGCCTCCGGTTTGGCAAACCGTAAAAACGTGTGTGTAGTCATTTTCGTCAAAAGCGATTTTCAAAATCACGTTTCCGGGAGTTCCGGTAACTGTTTGGGTTGACCAGGACGAGCCTTTATCACTTGAGTAGTAAATGTTTCCGTTCATTGAACCGACAAAAATATCGTGAGTGTTTTGGTTTACTCCGATTTGGTTGTAGAACGACAAACCGCTTGAAGGTTCAAGGATTGGAGTCCAGCTTGCACCTGCGTTGACAGTTCTTAAAATTCCGTTGTCAGTAACCAAGTAAACGCTGTCAACAAAAGCAGCAAGACCTTTTCCGCCGCCAAGGTAAGTTGAAGTAGTTGCCAAGCCGCCGGTCCAGGTTGAACCGTGGTTGGTTGAGATGTAAACGGATTGCGGACCGTCAACACTGAGGTAAACAACGCCGTTAGCGTCAACGAGAACGTCGTTTCCGGTGCAGCCGTACAGACCGAGGTTAGAAACGACAGTCTGTGAAAATGCAAACACTGTTAAGATTAAGTTTAACAGCAAGCTAAGGATTAATTTTTTACCAAACATTTTTCTATCTCCTGTTTTATTTAAAAAAAATATTATTAAACTAACACTGTCTCAGAAATTTCAATCAAACGACCGATTTTTGAAATCAGCAGAAACAAGTCAAATGGTTTTGGAAGAGTTAAAGAAAAAAGTGTCTCATCCAAAACAACATTTTTGTCATAAACTGAACCTGAAAGCAAGACAATCGGAATTTCCTTGTCAAAATTCCGGATTGATGTTGCAAGTTCGTTTCCGTTCATTTTTGGCATTGAAAAATCTGTAATCACCAAATCAAAAGAATTGCTTAAGAATTTATCCAAGCCGTCTTCTCCGTTAATTGCACAAACAACTTCGTAACCTCTCATTTCTAAGCCAAAACTTAGTAAATCTATGATTCCCTCGTTGTCGTCAACTACTAAAATTTTTTTTGTGGTTTTCATTTTATTTTTCCTTTTATTTTAAAACCTGCTCTACTCAACATAAAATTTCGTGCCAAGAAAAAAACAGCTTTCCAAATAATTTTAAATGGATTTTTCCAGTTTATGTTACTATCTTAACGTTACCATAGCAACATTTTTAAGAAGCCTTAGTTTTATGAAACCAAAAAGATTTGAGAAAATCCACCTGATTGCACAAGGAATTTCAGGAAAAGTCCACAAAGCATTTGATAACGAAACCAAAAAAATCGTTGCTCTGAAATCCTTTCCAGACTCTTCTGAAGCCACAGGAACAATTCTGAAAAGCATTCAAAAAGAATTTAAAATATTACAGAACATAAAATCAGATTACTTTGTAAAGGTTTTTGAACTAACTGAAACCGAACAAAAATCGCCACTGATTGTCATGGAATTTATTGAAGGTTCGCCTTTAAAAATTGCTCTTGAACTCAATCCCCTGCTTTCACTAAAAGAAATTTTTTTCCAGGTTGTCAACTCTCTGACAGAACTCGAAAAAATTAAAATCACTCACGGAGACTTGAAATCTGATAACATTCTTGTTGTTGGAAACTGTGTGAAAATAATTGATTTTGGCTTTGCCCAAACAATCACCGAAAAACTAAATTCTGC
>JADZEA010000197.1 GCA_020850775.1 bacterium | reverse complement strand
TGAACAAGTCAGACGGCGGAAACAGGAAATTTATTTTAATTGAGTTGGAAACGGAAATCGCACAGAACGTAACGGCTAAAAGATTGGAAAAAGTGATTAAAGGTTACGAAGTGGAAAAAGGTAGCGGGAAAGTAGAAAAAGTGGAAGGCTTGGGAAGTGGTTTTACTTACTGCAAACTTGGGCAAACACTTTTTGGTTCTGATGGAAAGATTCGTGAAAGCATAACTTTTGAAGAACTTGCGAGACACATTTTTTTTCTGGAAACGAAAACACCTTTGACCGAAAAACCAAATTCACCACTGATTGGCAAAACGGAAGATTTAGCAGTTTACTTGCTTTACAACGGAATTTTGAAAGACAAAAAGCCCAACAACGGAAATGTTTTAACAACTCAGGTACTCGCAGATTTACCCAAATTTAAAGGTCCAAAAATCATTTACGGAACAAGTTGCAGACTAAGCAAGCAAAGATTGGAAAATTACAAAATCAAGTTCAGACAAATTCCTTACGACGTAGGAATTTCTTAAATTAATTTTACCGTGGACCTGACAGGTCTTTTTTCAAAAACACAACTCAAGGAATAAAAAAATGTTAGAACTCAAAGATTACCAAAACAGAGTTTTAGAAAGCCTGAAGGAATTTTTTGATAAAACAAGAGAACTTGAAAAAGTTTCGGAGGCTTACAGAGTTGTAACAGAAAAGAACTTCGGACAACCTTTGAATTACAGGGAAGTAAACGGAATGAAAGGTTTGCCTTACGTTTGTCTGCGTGTTCCAACAGGTGGCGGAAAAACAGTAATCGCTTGTTCCTCAATTCATTTGGCAAACGAAAATCTTCTGCAAAAAGAAAATTCACTTGTGTTGTGGCTTGTTCCTTCCAACACAATCCGGGAACAAACATTAAAAACGCTCAAAGACTCAAACCATTTTTACCACAAAGTATTAAAAGAGACACTTGGCTCTTTTGAAGTTTTAGATATTTTGGACGCACGTTTTTTAAACAGAACAACGATTCTCACAAACACAACAATCATTGTTTCAACTATCCAGTCTTTCAGAGTAAACAATACGGAAGGTCGTAAGGTTTACGAAGAAAACGGACATTTAATGAGCCATTTTGAAAATATTCAGAACGGCATTTTTGAAAAATTAGATACCTACAAAAACGGCGAAGTGATTCCGAGTTTAGCAAATCTTTTGTGCATTAACAGACCTGTTGTAATCGTTGACGAAGCACACAACTCAAGAACTTCACTTTCCTTTGAGACTTTAGAAAGGTTTAATCCTTCTTGCATTGTTGAGTTTACGGCAACTCCCGACACAAAAGAAAATCCGAGCAATGTTTTACACAGCGTTTCAGCGGCAGAACTTTACGCAGAACAAATGATAAAATTGCCGATTCAACTTGAAACAAAAAGTTCCTGGAAAGATTTACTTGGCGACTCAATTCAAAAACTTACGGAATTGAAAAATTCAGCATCTTTGGAAAAAGCTAAAACAGGCGAATACATTCGTCCTTTAATGTTAATTCAGGCACAAGCTCACAGCAAAAATTCCGAAACACGTTCCCCGGAAGTTGTAAAAGAATGCTTAATTAATGATTTTAAAATTCAGGAAAATGAGATTGCGATTGAAACAGGAGCTTCCGACGATTTAAAAGATGTAAATCTTTCGGATTCAAATTGCCCGATTAATTACGTAATTACAATTCAAAAATTAAGGGAAGGTTGGGATTGTCCGTTTGCTTACGTTTTGTGTTCTGTCGCAGAAATGCACTCAAACACAGCAGTTGAACAAATTGTTGGAAGAATTTTGAGACTTCCGCAAGCCAAAAGCAAAACCCAAAAAGAACTTAACAAGGCTTTTGTTTACGTTGCTTCTTCCCATTTTTCTGACACTTTAAACTCTTTGGCTGATGCTTTGGTTCAAAACGGAGTTGAAAAGCAGGAAGCTAAAGATTTGATTAGCTACAAAAAAAGCGTGGAGCAAACGGAGTTTAATTTTTCGCAAACGAGCATTTTCCCTAAGATTACACTTGTAAAAATTGAGGAGGTTCTTGAAATTGAAACTTTGCCAAAAGAAATCACAAACAAGTTTACTTTTGACAGGGAAGAAAAGGTTTTGAGTTTTGAAGGTGAAATGACTGAAACAGAAAAGGAAATTTTAGAAAATGCTGTTTCCACACCAAAAGCTAAAAAAGAAATTCAAAAAGCCTTTGTAGAATTACAACAAATTTCATTTTCACAAAAATCACCTTCCGAAAGAGGTGAAAGGTTAATTGTACCTGTTCTTTCAATAAAACAAGGTGATTTTTTAGAACAATTAGAAGAAACTCATTTTATAGAAATGGGTTGGGATTTACTCAGGAACGAAGCGGATTTGCCGAATTTTAGTTTGAAAAGAGAAGGAGTTCTTGGAGAAATTAAACTTGACGAAAAAGGAAAATTAGAGCGAAGTTTTATCCAAAATTTATCTGAACAAATTAGTTTTTTTGCACAAGACGAGGGTTGGAAAGTTACAGATTTAGTTAGTTGGTTAGACAGAAATATTCCTCATTCAGACCTTTCTTCGGATGAATTTACACCTTTTCTTTTAAAAATGGTAAATCTGTTAATTAAGCAAAAAGAATTTCGTTTGGAAGACCTTGTTCACCAAAAATTCAATTTGAAAAAGTCTGTTGAACAAAGAATAAATGAATTAAGAAGAAATGCTTACAGAGAAAATTATCAGGAGTTACTTTTTAATGGTCATTCAACAGAAATTTCGGTAACTCCTGAAAGATGTTTTGAATATCAGAGATACGATTTGCCACCTTATTCGAGAAGTTACAAAGGTAGCCTTAAGTTCAAGAAGCATTTTTACAATTCCGTTGGTGATTTTGACAGTAAGACAGAAGAAAGGTGTGCCGAATACTTTGAAAGAAGTGATTTTGTAAAAACTTGGGTCAGGAATTTTGACAGAAGGGTTAACGGTGCTTTTTGGTTACAAACTTCAAGCGATAAATTTTATCCTGACTTTGTTTGCAAATTGAATGACGAAAGAATTTTGGTAGTAGAAACAAAAGGCGAACACATTTGGAGCAATGACGATTCGGAAGAGAAGCGGCAAATTGGTGAGCTTTGGGAAAGCAGAAGTAATGGAAAATGTTTGTTTACAATGCCAAAAAATGAAGAATTTGAAATGATTGAAAATAAAATAAAAGAAACGGGTAAAAAATCATTTAAGACATTCAGATTAGGCGGAAAGTTTGACAAACAAGATGTGAGAAAATTAGCTTATGAGTAATGGAATTTTAATTGACACAAACATTTTGATTTATGCAATTGATGAAAATGCGGAGTTTCACCAGAAATCTAAAGATTTAGTTCTTTCTAAAAGTTATGAAAAATTTACAACTTCAAAAAATTTGGTAGAATTTTTAGCGGTAATGACAAGAGGAGAAAATCCAACCCTTTCTCCAAAGGAAACACTTCAAGTAATTGAAAATTATGAAAATATTCTGAAGGTAATTTATCCGACAAAAACATCGTTCAAAATTCTGAAACAATTAGTTGGGAATTACAATCCGAAAGGATTAAAAATCCATGATTTTGAAATTGCAAGCATCGGACTCTCTTTTGGAATAAATCAAATCGCCACTTTTAATGAAAAAGATTTTAAAAATATTAAGGAAATTAATCTTTTTAAGTTCTGATTTTTACTTAATATTTCTTCTCAAAATTCCAAGCATGTTTCTTCTTAGTCTTGAGCCAAATCTTTGTGGCAGGTAAAAGAAAAATATTTCACCGTCAGGAAGAAAACCTGCCAAAGTGATGACTCCGTCGCTTGCCAAAGTTCCCGTTTTTGCGGGAATCCCAAAATGATTGGTTGAAAGCAAGTCTTTGTATTTTTTGAAGTGAGTCAGAATTTGGCAAACTGATTTCGCAGAGGCTTTGTTTTCCATCGCAATCCCTGAACCATCAAAAAGATTCACTGAAACATCGTTTTTGCCCCAGAACTCGCTGATTTTTTTGCCGGGAAAAGTGATTTCGTCAGTTCCGTTTCTGAAAGCAGCCATCAAACCGATTGAGTTTGCCGCCACGTTGTTTGAAGTTTCAAGCAACAAAGCACACATTTCGCGGATTGTTTTTGAGTTTTCGTAAGTCAAAACCAAGTTTAAATTCGCAGGACGAACTTTGCTTTCTGAAACCACAACTGCCTTAAAACCTTTTTGGGCTAAAAAAGTGTTCAGAACATCTCCAAAATGAACTTTGATTCTCGGGTAAGAATTTAAATTAATGTTGTAACTTCCTCTTCCGTACCTGCTTAGGTAAGAAGCAAGTTCTTTGTCAAGAACAACGCTTTCGCCACCGTCTTTAGTTTGCATTAAAGCAATGTTTTTTCCGCGTTTGTAAAATCTTACAGTGTTAAAGTTTGTTTGTACAGGCTGTGAAAGTGCGTTGTAGTAAACTAAATCATCGTTTGGAACTAAACTTTCCCTAAGTTTGTTTCCGTAGTACGTTTGGTTTTGAATAATTTTAATTGTGTCAATTTTAACAAAATAAAGCGAAGTCAAAACTTTGGAAAGCGTGTCAGCCATTAGCGAAATTTCGTCAGAAGTTAAGTAAGGGTCAAACTCACCTAAAATTACAAGGTTGTTGTTTTCAAGGTGGATGTAAGTTTTTGGTTTGTAGTTTTCGCCGAGAGTTTCAAGTGCGAAGTAAGCAGTTGCAACTTTTGTAACTGAAGCTAAAGGAACTTCCTGTTCTTCGCTGTAACCGTGAACCAATTTTTCATCAGGTGAAAAAACGCAAGCCGTTCCTTTGTATTTTTTTAGGTTAGTTACAAAATTTTGCCAGTTTTCATTTTTAAAAACATCTTCGTCTGAAGTTTCAACAATAATTTTTTCGTTAGTTTTGCTTGATTTTGAAGTTGCAAAAGAAAGGCTCGTAAAAAGTAAAAAAATAGCCACCGTTAGCACTTGAAACATAAGTTTACCCCTTTAAAAAATTTAACGAAGGTTTTGAATTTAGAAAACTATGAAATAAGCAGGGAAATTTCGTATTTTAATGTAAAAAGACTTTGCTAAACTTTCAAGTAAAAACTTTATTTGGAAAATTAAAATCTAACTTTTTAATTCACTGACTAAAAAAATACTTTGAAAGAGTGCTTTTTAAAAAGTATTTTTTGGCTAAAATCAAAGGTGAAAAATTGAAACAAAGAACTTCGGACACAACCAAAATCGGATTGATTAACAATGGTTCGCTAACTGAAGGGTTACTGATGCGAGTTTCTCCCAAAATCAGCGTTGAGGAAATTCGTGCAGGAACTTTTGTCGTTGTTGACGGCTTGCAAAACCAGTTTTTTTGCATGATTACAAACGTAAAACTTGAAGCTGCAAACCAGGAAATTTTGCAAAACCCACCACAAAATCCGCAAAACATTTTAAATTCTGTGCTTGCAGGTAACCAAACTTTCGCAACTGTTGAACTAAAACCAATGTTAATGCTTCCTTACCCGAAAGAACTTGACGGAACGGAAGAAATTTTTCCTGTAAAAACAATTCCACCTCACTTTTCTCCTGTTTTTAATGCCCGGGAAAAAGAAGTCTCACGAATTTTTGGTAGTGAAGAACTTGGCGAAAAATTTTTTAACATCGGAAAACCGCTTGAAATGGAAACTCCCGTTTGCCTGAACCTTGAAAAATTTGTAGAACGAAGCAACGGAATTTTTGGCAAAACAGGAACAGGAAAAACATTCCTGACAAGGATTGCACTTTGTGGTTTAATTAGCCGTAACAAAGCTGTAAACCTTATTTTTGACATGCACTCTGAGTACGGTTGGGTTGGAAGCAACGAAAGTGGAAACGCTGTCAAAGGTTTGAAACAAATTTTCCCAAACAAAGTCGTAGTCGCAACTCTTGACCCGGAAACCACAAGAAAAAAAACACCAAAAGTTGACATTGACGTAACGATTTCTTTGGATGAAATTGAGCCCGAAGATATTTTTTCGCTTGCTGACGAATTAAAACTGAACGAAACAGCACTTGAAACGATGGGACTTTTACAGGCAAAATTTAAAGAAAATTGGCTTGAGGAACTTTTAAACAATGGAATCACAAAAGAATTTGCAACTTTGGTTGGTGCTCACAACGAGTCTTTAGGTGCTTTGGCAAGAAAACTTTTGAGAATTAAAAGCCTTCCTTTTGTGGCGACAAAAGACAAAGCTGACAAGTCTTTTACTGAAATTTTAAGCTGCCTGAAAAACGGAAAAAGCGTAGTTCTTGAGTTTGGAAGAAGAACAAACATTCTTGACTACCTGCTTGTTTCAAATATTTTAACACGAAAAATTCATAGCAGCTACACTACGATTGCTGAAGATTACTACGCAAACCCTGAAAAAAACACCAAACCAACTCCACTTGTGATTACGATTGAAGAGGCTCACAGATTTTTAAATCCGGTAACTGCAAAACAAACAGCTTTTGGAATGATTGCACGGGAAATGCGAAAATATTTTGTAACGCTGCTCGTCGTTGACCAAAGACCAAGCGGAATTTACGACGAAGTTCTTTCACAACTCGGAACAAGAATTACTGCACTTCTGAACGATGAAAAAGACATCGCAGCCGTCTTAACAGGAGTTTCAGGAGCAGTTTCTTTGCGTTCTGTGCTTGCAAGCCTTGACACAAAACAACAAGCCTTGATTTTAGGCTACGCAGTTCCGATGCCTGTTGTGATTCAGACGAGAATTTTTGATGAAAAATTTTATCAGGAAATAGCACAAACAGAAAAAGGTGTGAAAATTGACAAGTCTAAACCAATGAAAAACGATGTTGATGGTGTGTTTTAGGAAATTTTTTCGTTTTCTTTTGCCTGGTTCCAAAACTCGTCCATTTCTTCAAGTGTGGAATCTTTTGGCTGTTTGCCAATTTTTTGCAGACTTTCCTCAACAAAACTAAAACGGCGAATAAATTTTTCCGTTGTTTTTCTCAAAGCATCTTCGGGGTTTACGTCGTAAAATCTTGCAAAATTTACAAGCGAAAAAAGAACGTCGCCGAGTTCATTTTCAAGTTTTTCCTTGTTTCCGTTTTGGATTTCGTGTTTTAGTTCACGGAGTTCTTCCTCAAGTTTTGCAAAGGCACCTTCGGAATTTTCCCAGTCAAAACCAATTTTTGAAGCCTTGGAAGCCAATCTGTAGGCACGAAGCAAACCTGGTAATTCTTTTGGCACTCCGTCTAAAACGGATTTTCTGCTTCCTTCTTTGAGTTTAATTTGTTCCCAGTTTTCAAGAACTTCTTTAGAAGTTTCAACTTTTACGTTTCCAAAAACGTGAGGATGCCTCCTGACCAATTTATCTGAAATCTCAAAAAGAACGTCTCCAAGGTCAAAAAGCCCTTTTTCGCGGGCAAGTTCAGCGTGAAAAAAGATTTGTAAAAGCAGGTCTCCAAGTTCAATTTTTAGCTCTTTGTAATCTTTGTTGTCCAATGCCTCCAAAACTTCGTAAGTTTCTTCAAGCAGAAACTGGCGAAGTGAATCGTGAGTTTGGATTTTGTCCCAAGGGCAATTTTTACGGATTTTGTGCATAATTTCAGCTAAAAGGCTGAATTTTAAAATTAAGTTTTCCAAAAGTTTTTCCTTTATTTTTTAAAGTGAAGAAAAGGATTTTTAGCAAAAAAGGTAATAAAAAAATTCAATGACAAATGGTTTTTGTTTACTTAACTTTTCGTTTAAAATTTTGGAGTTTGAATTGATTAGAAAAATTTATGATTGGGTTCTTCATTGGGCAGAAACGCCTTACGGAACTGTTGCACTTGTAGTTTTAGCTTTTACAGAATCGTCTTTTTTTCTGGTTCCGCCAGACGTTTTGCTGATTGCACTTGCTGTTGGTCAGCCTAAAAAATCCTTTAAGTTTGCGTTTTACTGTTCGGTGGCTTCGGTTCTTGGCGGGATTTTTGGCTACTACCTTGGAATGACTTTTTGGCATTTTTTAAAGGATTATTTTTTTACTTACGTTCCCGGATTTACTCAGGAACTTTTTAGTTACGTTCAAGGGCTTTACGAAGAATGGAATTTTTGGGTGGTTTTTACTGCTGCTTTTACTCCGATTCCTTACAAAGTTTTTAC
>JADZEA010000196.1 GCA_020850775.1 bacterium | reverse complement strand
TTTAAAGAACAGACTTGTTTTTTTGAAGTTAAGGATTGTTTTGTAGCTTTTGACATTGACACGTTAGAGGATTTGGAAAAAGCAAAATTGATTTTAGTGGAATAAAAAGTGGTTTTCTTAGTTTTTAGGATTGAGAAAATTTAATTTAGTGAATTTGAAAAATTGAGTTAAATTAAAAACCAAAATTAGTTTGAGAAATAAAAAAAATTAAGGAGTTTTTATGGTTGCCTTTACAGATCAAAATTTTGAGACAGAGGTTGAAAATTCAGATTTACCAGTTTTAGTTGATTTTTGGGCTGAGTGGTGTGGACCTTGCAGAATGATTGGTCCAATTGTAGAAGAACTTTCAAGGGAGTACGCGGGAAAAGTCAAAATCGGAAAATTGAACGTTGACGAAAACCAGGACACGTCAATTAAGTTTGGGATTAGAAGCATTCCAGCTTTACTGTTTTTCAAAGATGGGAAAGTTGTTGACACGGTAATCGGAGCAGTTCCAAAAAATACAATTGAAGCAAAAATCAAAAATCTTATCTAAAATTCTTTTAAACCTGGAAAATCAGATTAATTTTTCAGGTTTTACCCTTCAAAAATGCGGGCAAAAAAAAAATACGAAAATTACAAACCTACCTTGCCAAACTTTCATTAAATTTAACCCAAATAATTTTGTATGATTTTGCGATGGATTTTACAGATGTCTAGAACAAATAAATCGCTTAAAGTGTTAGATGGTGGTAAATTTGATATTGATGCACTTATTTCAGCGTTAGAAGTTGGGCTTGATGAAACAGCTGTGAAAGCTTTGCGGGAGGGTTACGCACAATTTAGGCGTGAAGTTGAACTTGCTGGCGGAGTTATTAAATTACCGGCCGCCGGCGTTACGGAACACATCGGAGAGCGGTTGTTTTTAGTAAGCGGAATCACTGAAACGGTTCGTGAGAATTTACGCATTGCACTTGTTGAAGGAATTGAAGCAATAGAAACGATTTCACAAATCACGGAACGTATCACAGCAATCATAAACGATGAAACAAGAGCGAGATGGATTGCACAAACAGAAGTTACGAATGCTTTCAATCATTCTCGTTGGCTCGGAATGAAAGAGAACGGATTTACACACAAAATGTGGCTTTGTAAACGTGATAATCTCGTAAGAACGGAACATCGTGCTTTAGACGGTCAAATTCGCAAAATAGACGAGCCTTTTAGCAACGGGTTACAATATCCGTCAGAAATCAATTGTAGATGTTATATAAAACCACATAGGATTAGATAAAATTGATTTCACTAATAACTTTACTTTTATTTTTAAAGTGTTTTTTTAGTGAAAAACAAAATTGTCTTTCCAGAAACTTTAAATTCGGAAGAGGATTTTATGCCAATTATCCATTTCAACAGTTCGCCAAGACCAAGTATCGGAATTGAAGTAGAACTGCAACTAATTGACCCTGTAACGAGAAACCTTGTTTCAGCAACAGACGAGATTTTAACAAAGTATCCGGAAACAGAAGCATTTTTCAAACGCGAGCTAATTCAATCAACGCTTGAAGTTATCACCGGAATTTGCCAAAATGTTGAAGAAGCAGAGATTGATTTGACAAACAAGTTTCAACTTTTGTTTGAAATTACAGATAAACTGAACTACAAGACTGCTGTTGCAGGAACTCATCCTTTTGCAAAATGGTCTGAACAAACTGTTTCTGACGACCCGCGTTATCACGGATTAGTCCAAAGAATGCAATGGGCTGCAAGAAGGTTAATGATTTTTGGTTTGCACATTCACATTGGTGTTTCTTCCGGTGAAAGAGCGATTGCAATTTCTAATTCGTTGACAACTTTTTTACCACATTTTCTTGCACTTTCAGCAAGTTCTCCTTTTTGGGATTCGGAAGACACAGGTTTGGCTTCTGTCAGGAGCAAGGTTTTTGAATCCTTACCAACTGCTGGTTTACCTTACAGATTAATTAACTGGGGAGAATTTCAGCGATTTATGAATACACTTGAAACGGCAAAAGCTATCAGAAGTATCCGTGAAGTTTGGTGGGACATCAGACCTCATCCGGCTTTTGGAACACTTGAAATCAGAATTTGCGACGGACTTCCAACTTTACGTGAAGTTTTGTCCTTAGCTGCGCTTGTTCAGTCAATTGTTGTTTGGTTGGACAGACAGTACGACAGAGGAGCAAACCTTCCTGTTTTAAGGCATTGGATTATCAGTGAAAATAAATGGCGTGCTGCAAGGTATTCAATTGATTCTGAAATTATCATCAGAGACGACGGACGTTTGCAAAATCTCAGAGATTCAATAACTGAACTTGTTGAGGAGTTGCTTCCAATTTCTCAGGAATTAGATTCGGAAAAATATTTGTTAGGAATTTTGGATATTTTAAAAATTGGACCGAGTTTCCAAAGACAACGAAAAGTTTACGAAGAAACAGGAAGCCTTGTAAAAGTTGTTGATTCATTAATCAATGAAATGAGACTAAATCAATTAGGTGCACAACCTTAGAAAAGGAATTTTATGAGTAAGTACTCAAGAGGAAGGTATATTTTTTGTTCGTTTTGCGGGAAAAGCGCCGACGAAGTGCTGAGCATGATTTCCGGTGCTGATGTTTACATTTGTAATGAGTGTGTGATAAGTTCTCATGAAATCATCAAATTAGACTCTAAAAACAAGTCGGTTGCAAGTAGAATTACCCTTCCAAAACCAAAAGAAATTAAGGAAAACCTTGACCAATTTATTATTGGGCAGGAAAACGCTAAAAAAGTTCTTTCCGTTGCAGTTTACAACCACTACAAAAGGATTTATTCTAAAAATGACAGTGACGAAACTGAAATTGATAAAAGCAATATTCTTTTGATTGGACCAACAGGAACAGGAAAAACTTTACTTGCCCAAACTTTAGCCAAGTATTTAAACGTTCCGTTTACAATCGCAGACGCAACGACGCTGACAGAAGCAGGTTATGTTGGTGAAGATGTTGAAAATATTTTAGTCAGGCTTTTGCAAGCAGCTGATTACAACGTTGAAAGAGCAGAAATTGGGATTGTTTACATTGATGAAATTGATAAAATTTCACGTAAAGACCAAAATGTTTCAATCACCCGTGATGTTTCCGGCGAAGGTGTTCAGCAAGCTCTTTTGAAAATCCTTGAAGGAACAATCTCAAGTATTCCGCCAAAAGGTGGGAGAAAACATCCTGAACAAAACTTGATTAACATTAACACAAAAGACATTTTATTCATTTGTGGCGGTGCTTTTGCCGGAATTGAGAAAACAATTGAAAAAAGGTTAGGACACAGAAGCGTTGGTTTTGGTGCTGACCAGAAAAAAAGTAAAAAATACACACTTGGCGAACTTTATTCGCAAGCGACACAAGATGACATTTTGAAATATGGATTTATTCCTGAACTCATTGGAAGGCTTCCTGTGATTTGTGCCTTAAATGAACTTGACGAAGAAGCATTGATTAGTATTTTTGAAGAGCCAAAAAATTCGCTTGCAAAACAGTACAAAAAACTTTTTGCCCTTGATAATGTTGAGCTTGATTTTGAAAATGAAGCAAAAAAAGAAATTATTAAAATAGCTTTAGGACGTGGAACAGGAGCAAGAGCTTTGCGGTCAATACTTGAAAATATTATGCTTACAACAATGTATGAACTACCTTCAATGGAAAATATTGCAAAATGTGTAATCACAAAAGAGACAGTTTTGAAAGGAAGTAAGCCAATTTTTGAATTTAGAGATGAAAAAGAAAACGTTCCCAAACTGACAAGAGCGTAAAAAAGAGGTAATTTTGAACGATTTAATTGTTGAGTCAGTTGGTTTAGGACTTGTTGTAAGCCTGTTTTTTTCAGAACTTTTCGGGCTTGCGGCGGGTGGAATGGTTGTACCAGGTTATCTCGCAATTTTTATGTGGAATCCGGTAAAACTTTTTGTTACGATTGCAGCAAGTTTTGTAACGCTTGGTTTAGTAAAAATTTTGGCAAAACACACTTTGCTTTTCGGAAGACGCAAAATGGTGATGACTGTTCTTCTTGGTTTCCTTGCTGGTTACTCCTTGCGGTTTTTACCCGCTGTTACGCTCGGTCCAAGAATTGAAAATATTGAAGTTATTGGATTTATTATTCCTGGACTTGTTGCTTATTGGATGGATAGACAAGGAATTCTTGAAACTCTGACAATGATGTCCATTGCTTCAGTTTCAGTACGATTTTTATTGGTAATTTTTAACGGTGGAGTTCAGGTAGAGAACTTAGTTAAAGGTTATTTTTAATTTAATTGAAAGGAACAAAAAAATGGCTGGTGGAACACTTAACAAAGTTATGTTAATCGGAAGGCTTGGTAAAGACCCTGAACTAAGCTACACAACTTCACAACGCGCTGTAGCAAAATTTTCGCTTGCTACGAATGAAACCTGGAAAGACAGAGACGGCAACCAACAAGAAAGTACGGATTGGCACAACATCGTTGTTTGGGATAAACTTGCAGAAATTGCCAGTGAATGGTTAAAAAAAGGAAGCCACGTTTACATTGAAGGAAGAATTTCAACACGTTCGTGGGACGACAGCGAAGGTAAAAAACATTACATCACGGAAATTGTCGGCACTTCTCTTCAAATGCTTGGCTCAAAAACTTCTGGCGGAGTTCCAATGCCTGACGACAGCGATGCTCCTCCGCAAAGAAGGGAAACACACAGACCTCCCGAAAGTTCGCCAAAAACTCCAAAAGCAAGTAGCGACGAAGCTCCGCGAACTCAAAGAACGGAAAAAGACCCTGAAACTCAGGAAAAAGGTGCGAGTGACGATTTACCTTTTTAATTAATTTTTTGCTAAGAGCAAGGGAGCGTAAAATTTTAGCTTAGTTAAAGTTTACACTCCCTTTTTTTGTATTTTTTTAATTACCTTGTCTTTAGTAAAAGCAAAGATTTTAAGAAAAATCCTAAAACCCGGATTTACCAATGAACAAAAGCCATAATTTTCTATTAAAAATCTCTTACTTAGTTCTGATTGTTTTCTTGATTTATTCCGTTTTTCCGATTGGAATTGATGATGAAATGGTGAAAACAGTGATTAGGTTGGTTGTAATTTTATGCTTAGTCGTTGTTGGAATAAAAATCCTGAATGCAAAACCGGAAGTTGTAACAAGAGAAGTTGAAGTCAAAGTTTTTGTTCCTGCTCCTGTCCAAAAGAATGAAACTCCACCGCAAATCGTTTACAAGCCAAGTTTTACACTTGAAAATATTAGTTTTGAAAACCGTGTTTCAAAAGAAACTAAAGATTTTGATTGGGAATCGCTTGCTCAGGAAGATTTTAAAAAACAAAAAGAACAATTTGAAAAAGATTTTGAATCCGTTTTAAACAAACTTTTACTTGTCATTTGTGATATTTTTGGTTCAAAAACAGTAGCAGTTTTCTTGTTAAACTCCCAAAATAATATGCTTTACCTGAAAACGGGTTTCTCAAGTTCTAAAAATTTTTCCACAGATGTTCACGTTCAGTTTAGCGGAAGTTTACCCGGCTTTGTCATTAAAAAAGGTGTTACAATTCTTGAACAAGACATTCCGCAAACTTCTGCCGGAATCAATTATTATTTTAACGATAACGAAGTAACAAAATCATTTTTAGGAACTCCGCTTAGAGAAGGAGATTCTGCAACCGGAGTTTTGATTGTTGATTCGGAAAAAGTGAATAATTTCTCTGAACGGGATAAATCACGAATAGAAATTTTCGCTCAAATTGTTGACGAACTGATTTTAATTTATGACGATTTGGCAAACACTCAAAGGCAGTATCAATTTTATTCAAGTCTTTACGACGTAAGTGTTGATTTAAGCCGTCAGTTTAGGGAAGAAGACGTAATTTCTCAATTTTCTGAGATTGCTAAAAAGATTTTTAAGTACGACAGGCTTGCAATTTCTTTCTACGAAAACGAAAAAACACAAGCAGAAATCTTCTTCACAAGTTACAGCCTGCAAGAACTTGCTGAACAAGATGCTTTTCCAATTGGTTACATTTTTAGTCCTGAAGAAGGTTTGAATGGCTATGTTTTACGTAAAAACACTTCAACTTTAATTCCTGACCTCAAAAAAGACCCTTTAATTGAATCGGAAGTTTATCAAAACGGTGATGAAATTGAGGTAAATTTTTATCCGCGTTATTCTGCAAAAGAAAAGTCAACTTATGGTTACCGTTCCTTTTTAGCTGTTCCACTAAACACAGTTAACAAGTTAGGAATTATTTCTGTTGAAAGCCTGACACCAATGCACTTTGATAAAAGACTTGAGGAAATTTTAAATAAGTTGGCAGTTAACCTTAGCACAGCACTTGACCGGGCAAACTACTACAACGAACTGAAACAATTAGCTTCAACGGATGGATTGACACGAATTCCAAACAGAAGAGCTTTTGACGAAAATTTGGCTCACGAGGTAGAAAGAGCTAAAAGGTACGATGAAATAATTCATTTGATAATGATTGACATTGATTTTTTCAAAAAATTCAACGATGACTACGGGCATTTGGTTGGTGATGCAGTTTTGAAAGGAGTTGCTCAAAAACTTAAAAAATCAGTGCGAAACATTGATATTTTAGGGCGTTTTGGCGGAGAAGAATTCGCTGTTGTTTTGATAAACACAGACACGATTTCAGCAATCAGCAAAGCCGAAATATTGCGGGAAGAAATTGAAAAAGAACCAGTTAATTTTGATGGCAAAAGCTACAAAGTAACAATTAGTCTTGGTGTCGCAAAATTTGATAAAAAAACAATGAGTAGTGTGAAGCAGCTAATTGACAAAGCTGACAAAGCTCTTTACGAATCAAAAGCAAAAGGCAGAAACAGAGTTACCGAATTTTCACAAATTAAAACGTGAGCGATTTTGTAAATCTCTTTCAGGTGCTTTATTCAGTAGCATTAAGCAATTAAGAAAAATTGCTTGACTTTATTTTTTGTAACAACTAAATTCATACCTGCTTTTAAACTCAACAACTAAAATTCAGGAATGCTTATTGGCAAAAAGATACTTGGCAATTTTAAATTTTTTACTGAAAAGTTTTTTCAGGTTTTGCAGCAATTAGTATTTTTAGTTAATTTTAGTTTTGGAGTTATTCCTTTGGTTTATCAAACATTTTTATTCCTTCTTGTATTTTTGAATTATGCTTTTGCAAATTCAGGCATTCAGGTTCAACCAACAACTTCTGAAGTAGTGTTTACTTATTTTCCAGGTGTTACTTCGTTAGATACTTTGGATAAAAGTAAAGTTAGAATTGCAATCGACGGATTGAATACAAACGCTGAAAATGGGGAACTTTTAAAAACTTTTCTTGTTGCAGTTCCTGAAAACTCAAACCCAACCGTAGAAATCCTTGAAACACAATTTAAAAATTTTGCAGGTTTTACACTTGACAAAAAAAATGCTGAAAACATCGTTTCAGAACTTGTAAAAATTGAAAAAACCGGCTTTCTAAGGTTTTTACCAACGGCTTCAGTAACAATTAATCCTTTAGTTTTGCAGGCAGGCAGCTTTAAACTTCTGACAAAAATTAAGGTGAAAATCAATTTTAATTCACAAGAAAAAAACTTTTCACAAAGCAAAATTTCACAAAAGGAAACCGAGTTTTGTGCTTCAAAAGTAATTAATCCTTCCTTTGTAAGTTATTTTGCAAAAAATGATTCTCAAACAATGCTTAAAAAAGCAACCGATAATTTGGGAAAAACCTACAAAATTCAAATTCAGGACGAAGGAATCTACAAAATTACGGGAAGCTGGCTAACCCAAAATATTGAAAATTTTAGCCTTAATGAAATTCCTTCAACCAAAAAAATCCGACTTTTCGGGCTTGGCGCAAAAAGGATTGATTTAAAAATTTTTCCTGAAACCACGCCAAAAAGTTTTGAAGAATTTACTCCTGAAATTGCAATTGAAGTAGTTGACAACAATTCAAATGATAAATTTGATGCTGATGATTATTTTTTGTTTTATGGGAAGGCTTTGAACTTTTGGGAATCCATCCCGCAAACAAACGGAGAAGCAAAAATTACTTTTACGGGAATGAACCCTTACGACACAAAAAATTACTACTTTTTAAATTTTGATTCCGGAACTGATGGAAAAAGAATTGCTAAAATCAACAGCCAAAACAGCTCAGTAAACGAAACAAATTACACAAAATTAATTCGTGGCGAGGTGGATAAAATTAATCCTTTCCACACCGGAACGAGATTTTTTGCAGGTTTAATGACTTACAGCGGTTCAGGAGACGGAAACGTTCCAACCGAAGCAAACCCAACAATTAATTTTACGGATTTTGTGCAGGGAACAAGTGCCGATTACAGTTTTAACTTTGTTTCTTACGATTTTTACGAGTACGTTTCTGGCGGTTACAAAAATAATTTTACGATTTTTGCAAATAATTCCTTGTTAAATCAGGCAACAAACACAACAGGTTCCTGGTCAAATTCCATTCTTGACAAAGAAATTCAAGGCTCTTTTCCTCTGACAACTCAAAATTATTCCTTTAAAACAAAGTTTTCAGTTTCTCCGATTGACGGGCAATCAGCTTTTGATTTTTATGAATTTCGCTACCAAAGAATGTTAAAAGCAGAAAACAATGAATTAGTTTTTTGGGGAAAACAAGGCTCCGAAACAAGAAACTACAAGTTGACAGATTTTACAACTCAACCAAAAATTTTTGACGTTACAAACTTTGAGGAAACATTAGAAATTACGGGAGCAAATTTTTCTAACGGAAATCTTACTTTTGGGGCTTCCGGGCTTTCAGAAAAACACAAACTTTACTTCGTAACTCAAAATTTTAAAACTCCCGAAAAAATTACTCCAAAAATTTTTGGCGGAACTTTGCACAAGTTAAGAGATACTTCTCATTCTGCTGATTTTATTATTGTTACGCATTCAGATTTTTACGACGAAGCAATTCGTTTGAAAAATTTTAAAGAAGGAATTTCTGACCCGAATATTTTTTTGAAAACTGAAGTTGTCCTGGTTGAAGATATTTTTGATGAATTTTCAGGCGGAGTTTACGATGCCTTGGCAATCCGTGATTTTTTACACTACACTTTTTACAACTGGAAAGGAACTTCAGGAACTGAAACTCCTCCGCAGTACGTTTTGTTCTTTGGGGATTCGGATTACGATTTTAGAAACCTTGAATTTAACACTGATAAAAATTGGGTTCCAAGCTACCAGCTTGACGCAACAAGCGACATTTCTTACAGAGCAACTGACGATAAATTTTGCTTCCTTACAGGTGGACCAAACGACGCACAACTTGACATTGCTTCGGGAAGGATTACTGTTTCCTCAACCGAAGAAGCAAAAAACGTTGTTGATAAAATCATTGAGTACGAAGGTTCACCAATTCTAAGTGATTGGCGAAGCAGAAT
Source organism: bacterium (assembly GCA_020850775.1). Taxonomy (GTDB): domain Bacteria; phylum CLD3; class CLD3; order CLD3; family CLD3; genus JADZEA01. Next base: position 17,294 of record JADZEA010000196.1, on the reverse strand, counting down.
TACACTTGTTGGAGATGACGAGTTTGGCAGTTTTGACACAGAATTTATCCACATTTTTCAATCAGAAACTTTAGCAGGAATCATTAAAGGCAGCGGAAAAGGTTACGATTTGAAGAAAATTTATCTTCCTGAGTATCCAACCGTTAGCGACGCAACAGCTGCAAAAGGTCGTGGAAAACCTCAGGCTGCAGAAGAATTAGTTGACACTTTTAACAACGTTGGAACTTTGCTTGTAAATTACATCGGACACGGAAACCCAACAAATTGGGCACACGAAAGAGTTTTTAATCAGGACAGACACTTGAACAGGCTAACAAACGAAAAACTTCCGTTAATTATTGCTGCTACTTGTGATTTTGGTGAATTTGACAGAGCAGACGGAAGCAAAAGTTTTACAGAAGACTTACTTGGAAGAAAAGAAGCAGGTGGAATTGGAGTTTTTAGTGCTTCAAGAATTACGCTTTCCAACTCAAACGCAAACTTAAACAATTACTTTTTTACACAGCTTTTTAGGACACAAAATCCTTTCAAAAGAGTTGGTGAAGCAGTGTTGGAAGCAAAAAACCTCAACGAACCAGGTCGTTTTGATGAAAACGAGGAAAAATATTATTTTTTTGGAGACCCAACTTTGATTTTTGCTTCTCCGAGATTAAAAATCGGGAACCTGCAAATTCCGGAAAATACTTTTAAGGCATTGAGTGTAGCAGAAATTAAGGGAACAATTTTAGATGAAGACGGAAGTGCCTGGCAAAATTTTAATGGAACAATTACAATCAAAACTTTGGACGCCACAAAAAACAGACCTTTTGGAAATTCAAGCTATTCTTTGCAGGGAAACACAATTTTTAAAGGAGCGATTTCTTCTGTCAGTGGCGGAAATTTTACGGCTAAATTTTTTGTCCCAAAAGACATAACTTATGGCGGAACCTCTGCAAAAGCTCTTGTTTATTTTAGCGATGAAAACAAAAATTCAAGACTTAGGTTTGACGGTTCAGGAGTTCTTGAAGGAATTGTTTTAAGTGGTGGAAACGTTACTCTGACTGACACAACCGGACCAAAAATTGAGACGAAAATTCAAACTTCTGAATTTGCAAAAACGATTGAAACTTTGCTTGAAATTACTTTGGAAGACACAATTTCAGGAATTAATTTAACCGGGAAACAAGGACACAGAATTACTTTGATTTTTGACGGAAACGAAGATGAGATTTTTGATTTGACAGAGAAATTTACTTACGATTCAAACAGTTTTACAAAAGGAAAAATTGCGTACAAGGTAGAGGGGATTTCGGAAGGTGAACACACTTTTAAAATTACTGCCTGGGATAATTTTAACAATGCTTCGGAATTTAAGGGAAGTTTAGTTTTTGCGGCTTCGGTTTCGTTCAGGCTGGCAGATGTTTACAATTTCCCGAATCCGATGCAGGATGAAACAAAGTTTACTTTTAAATTGCTTTCAAATGCAAGTTCAAACGTAAACGTAAGCATAAAAATTTACACGCTTGCAGGTCGTTTAATTCAAACTTTGAATGAGGAATTACCTTTTGATTTAAATAATTTTTATGCCGTTGAATGGAATGGAAAAGACAGAGACGGAGATAAAATTTCTAATGGAACCTATTTCTATAATTTAGAAGTAAAATCAGAAAAATTAAAAACTTCCGCAAAAGGAAAATTAGTAATAATCAGATAAATTTAAACACTTTTTTGAAGGATAAAAAAATGAAACGTAAAATCTTTGGGCTTTTGGTACTAGCTTTTTCGGTGCTGACTTTTGCTTCAAGTGCTTTTGCCGTTAGTGAAGCAGCGGCTCTTTTTCTGTTAATTAATCCCGGTGCAAGACCTGGTGGAATGGGAGAAGCATTTATGGGAATTGCTGACGATGCGACAGGAATTTATTACAATCCGGCGTGCAGCGGATACTTTCGTAACTCAAGGTTTCACTTTATGCACTCAAACTGGTTACCAGGATTAGCTGACGACCTTTTTTATGACCATTTTGCAGGAACTTACCACGTTGAAGGGCTTGGAACTTTTGGTGCAAATATTACTTTTCTTAATCTTGGAACGCAACAGGAAACGGATGAAACAGGAAACCCGGGAAAAACTTTTAAAAGTTACAACTTTGCTTCAAGTGTAAATTATGCTTACCAGTTTTCTGAAACTCAATCTTTAGGTGTTGGTTTAAAAGTAATTTGGATGAAACTTGCGGACAACGTAGTAGTCGCTAATGAAAAAACTGATGGCAGTGCTGTTTCTGCTGCTGTGGATATTGGTTACATGGACAAGTCGTTTTTTAATCCGGACTTAACTTTTGGTGTCTCAATCTCAAACATCGGACCAAAAGTAACTTTTGTTGACGCTGACCAGGCTGACCCTTTGCCAACAAATCTTAGAGTTGGGTTTGGTTACAAATTACTTGAAGACAGGTTTAACAAACTAACTGTTCTTTACGACATTAACAGACAACTCATCAAAGCCGACAGAATGGATTCTGTTGACACAGACAGCGACGGAAAATTTGATTCTACAGTCGGCGGCGGAAAAGACCCCGTTTACAAAGCAATTTTTACAACCTGGACAGACGACAACTCACTAAAAAGATTTGTCCACAACTTCGGTGCAGAATACTGGTACTCGGATTTAGTTGCTCTACGTGGCGGTTACATTTGGGACCCGGAAGGTAAAATTGAAGCTCCGACACTCGGCTTTGGATTAAAATATTTACAATTCCGTTTTGACTTTGGAATTATTGTAACAACTGACAGCGACCATCCTTTGTCCAATACTTTGCGTTTCTCTTTAGACGCTCAGATTTAGTTTATTTTTCACGCTAAGCACTTTTAAGCTTGGCGTGTCTAACCTTTTTGTTACAGGAAAATTTTTAATGCTCGTCAGGAAATTTTTAGAAAAACAAACCCAACTTATTTTTTGTTTTTTACTCCTTTTGCCAAACTCTTTTTTGTTTGCTGAAACTTTACCACTAAAGACTAAAGCTACCAAAAAAGTTCTTGTAATTTTGGCAGAGTTTGAGGAAGAAACAACTGACGACAAAAGTACAACAGGAAAAGGCTTTTTTTTTCAAAACCTGAAAGACGCAAACCTCGACACAGTCCTAAAACAAAATGAAATTATTGACAGACCGCCTCACAACCAAAAATATTTCCAAAACCAACTTTTAGCAGTGAAAAATTACTTTAATTCTGTGAGCAACGGACAACTTGAAATGAGTTTCGATGTTTTTCCTAAAAACCAAAATTCCTACAAACTACCACAAAAAATGGCTTTCTACAACCCTGCAACAACAGAAGCAGCTCTCGACAGAGGCTTAACAAGACTTGTTGTGGATGCTTTTGAAAGTGCAGACAAAGACACAAACCTTGTGTTTTCTGATTACGATAATTTCGTGATTTTTCACGCAGGTGTCGGGAAAGACATCGCTTTAGGTTTTGACGAAACTCCAAGCGACATTCCTTCAGCATTCCTTGACAGCCTCTTTTTCGCTAAAAACCTCCCAAAAACTTACAGAACAGAAATTGACACAATTTACGCAACCAACCCTAAAAAAATTATTGTTGGCGACGGAAAGGCTACAACTGGTTTTGAAATTAAAAACTGTGTGATTTTGCCTGAAACTGAAAGCCAGGAAGGAATTCAAATTGGTTTAACAGGAACAACAACTTTAATGCTTGCACAATCTTTTGGAATTCCTGTCCTTTTTGACACAGACGACGGCTCTACAGGTGTTGGAACCTGGGATTTTATGGACCAAGGTTCTGCAAACTTACGAGGTTTACTTCCTGCAAATCCTTCTGCGTGGACAAAACTTTGGCAAGGCTGGAGCGTTCCGCAAGAAATCACAACCAACAGAGATTCAGTTCTTGTCTTTGCAAAAACTAAAAATCAACAACCAAACCTTGTGAAAATCCCTGTTTCTGCTTCAGAGTATTTTTTAATTGAAAACAGAAGCAGGCTTCTTGGAACGGACAGTTTGACAAAAGCGATGGATTCCAACGGAAACGAAATCGGAATTAAAATTGACAAGTACGGGCTTCTTGAACTGAAAATCAATCCGCAAGACACTTTAGGTGTGATAGTTAGTGCTGAAAATTATGATTTGGGAATTCCGGGAGACGGGATTTTGATTTGGCACGTTGATGAAACTTTGGTTTACGAAAGGCTCGCAAAAAATACTCTGAACTCTTCAGACACAACACGAGCCATAAATTTAATGGAAGGTGACGGAGTTCAGGACATCGGAAAAGATTACGGATTTTTCAGTGCCGGAGCAGGAAAAGAAAACGGAACTGAAAATGATGTTTGGTTCAAAGGAAATCCGGATTGGATAAAAACCAACAAATCAATTTTTTCTGGCGTGAAAGACGTTGAGTTTAAAAGTTTTTCGCTTCCTTCAAGCAAAACAAACACAGGAGGTTTTTCGCACCTGAAACTTGGCAATTTTTCTGAAAAGGGAACTGTGATGAGTTTTGACCTTGCTTTTGAAAGTACTGTTCAAGGTTTTCCGTTTGAAGGTTTTCCTTTTTTGGGAAAATTAGTCGAAAGCAAATTTCAGGGTAAGGAAACTTCTGACCTTTTATTGATTGAAAATTATTACCTGAAAAATATCTTTTGGAATGAAAATCAGGAACTTGCTCAGGACACTTCCTTTTTAGTGTTTTTAAGTCCGGAACAACCAAATAAAAAAGCTGTTCTACTTTCCGACGAACTTGAAACAGGAGTTCTTCCTTACTCACAAAAAGATTACAAAGATGAAGCGATAATTCCCGGAGAAACAGGACTTTACGTTTACGGGCTTGCTTCAGGAAATTTGCTTTCAGACGAAAAAATCACTGCCGGACCAATCACAAAAAAAGGTTCAATCCTTGAAAAAAGCATTTTTGTCGGAACTGAAAGCGGAAAAATTTACGGAATTGATTCGCGTGGCGATTACGACTCTTTGCTTGTTACAAAAGAACAGAAACTTTCTGAAGAAACTGTTACTTTCCTTGCTTTGGGAACGGAAAAAGTCTTTGCTGTTTCTAAAAACACACTTTTTACAGTTAGCCAAAATGATTTTACAACCAAACAGGAACTTGTAAAAAATTTACCTTCGGAAGTTGTAAGTTTAGCTGTTGCGATTTTTAGTGATGACAAAGAGAGAATTTTAGTCCTTTGTAAAAACGAGCTTTTAGCTTTTGGAACTGACGGAAAAGAAGTTTTTACTGTAAAAGTTCCTGAAGCAACTGGATTTGCGGTTGAGGATTTTGACCTTGACGGAAGCACTGAAATTGTTGTTACCACTCCCGGAAAAGTGTTTGTTTTTACTGAAGACGGATTTTACGAAACGAACTTTCCTTTCACACTTTCAAACGATAAAATTATCACTTCTGCTTCAATTGGAAACCTGAACGCAGACGAAAAAGGTGAAATCCTTTTTGGAACTTCAAAAGGTTTGCTTTACGGAATTGACACAAACGCAAAAGTTTTAGCGGATTTTCCTTTGGCTACTTCTTTTGACGGCGTAAAGTTTGGCGAGATGGAAACTCCGTTAATCCTGAATTTTATTGAAGGTGAAGAAACGGAAATTTTTGTTACTTCAGGACTGAAACTTTACGGTTTTACAATTCCTGGTTCAAAATTTTTGGAACGTCCTTTGTGGAGTGGAGAAGGTGGGAACAAAACTCACTCGGGTTTTGCGGAAAAATCACAAAAACCGCTGAACTCAGGAAACAGCACGGGAACAGGAAAGCTGCGTGATGTTTTTAATTACCCAAACCCTGCGGACACGGAAACAAAAATCCGTTACTTTTTAACTGAAAACACGGAAGTTAAAGTTAAGATTTTTGACCTTGCGGGAAATTTTGTGAGAGAATTTGTGAGTGAAGGCAAAGCTAATCAGGTTGGCGAAATTTTGTGGAATCTTGACAAGGTTTCAAGTGGAGTTTACTACGCAAAGGTAGAAGCAGGTAACGAGTCAAAAATTATCAAAATTGCAGTGGTGAAATGATTATCAAAACAATAAAGTTCAGGTTGTTTCATTGGTTTTTGAAAGATTGTTTTTCTTTCAAAGGAGACTTTTCAATCTGTAAAAGTAGCTTGTTTAGTGTTCTGTTTTTGTGTTTGTCAGTTTCTGTAAGTTTTTCACAACCAGATGCTTACAACCATCCGGAGCTTGATTGGCAAACGATTTCAGGCGAACATTTTGACGTTCATTTTCATCAGGGAGCAGAGCGAACAGCACGTGTTGTTTTAAAAATTGCAGAAGAAATTTACGAGCCAATCACTTCGCTTTACGATTACAAACTTGATGAAAAGATGAATTTTGTAATTCGTGACCACGATGACTACTCAAACGGCGGAGCATTTTATTTTGATAACACGGTGGAAATTTGGGGAAGCAATCTTGATTACGATTTACGAGGTGCTCACAATTGGTTGCGGGACGTTGTAACTCACGAGTTTGTCCACATGATTCAGTTGCAGGCTACACGAAAAACGAGCCGACGTTTCCCGGCTTTTTATGCACAGGTTTTGGCTTACGAAAAGGAAAAACGACCTGACGTAATTCGCGGTTACCCAAACGTGATTGCCTCTTACCCTTTGCCGATGGTGATTGTGCCTTTGTGGTTTGCGGAAGGTGTTGCTCAGCACCAGGAAAAAAATCACCACTACGATATTTATGATTCTCACAGAGACATGCTTATCCGAACTCGTTACCTGAACAATAAACTTTTGACTTATCCTGAAATGGGTTCTTTTGGTCAGGCAGGAACAGGAAACGAATCTGTTTACAATCAAGGTTACTCTTTGGTGAATTTTATTGTAAAAAATTATGGTGAAGAAGCTTTGAGAAGAATCTCAAAAAATATGGCTTCTCCATTTAATTTCTCGTTTGACAGAGCAATTGAAAAAGCAATTGGAACTTCAGGCGAAAAAGTTTACGAAACGTGGAGGAAGGAACTTGAAGAAAATTATTCAAAAAGGCTTTCAGTAATCCAAAAAAATCAGGTTAGCGGTGAAAAAATCCTGCTTGGAGAAACGAGTGAAGAAGCAGAAAAAACGTCAGTTTCCCACAGTTTTTACTGTTCAGTTTGTGCAGGAAAAACAAACAAAAACTTAGGTTTGGATAAATTTTCAAGAAGCAGGGATTTTCAAAATTTTTCTGACACAGTTCCTGGCGGAGGAACGGCAAATCTTTACCCAACCTGGTCTGCCGATGGAAAAACTTTGGCTTTTGTCTCAAATTTTGAAGGCGGCGGATACTTTGGAAGAACAAGCCTTTACACTTACGAAACGGAAACCAAAAAACACAAACTCATAAAAAATGGCATTTACTCAACACCTTCCTGGTCAGGCAAAAAAATATTTTACTCACGAAAAGGAGAATTAAACGAGTTTAAATCACGTTTTTCAGACATTTACGTTTTTGATTTGGAGACGGAAAAAGAAACAAGATTAACTCACGATTTGCGTGCTTTCAATCCGACCGTGTTTGAAAGTAAAATTGCTTTTGCTGTAAATTCTGACGGAACGATGAATTTAGTTTTGGCAGAACTTGATTCAACAAGTGTAAAAAACTTGCGTTACCTGACAAATTTTTCCAATGGTGAACAAGTTTACTACCCAAAATTTTCTCCTGACGGAAAGCAAATTGTTTTTGATGTTTCATCTTTTGACGGCAGAGACGTTGCTTTGCTGAACACTGACGGAACAAATTTTCATTACGTTGCAAACTCAAAACTTGACGAAAGGAACCCGAATTTTTCAGCTGACGGAACAAAAATCATTTATTCCTGCGATAAAACGGGGATTTTTAATATTTATTCTTACGAGTTTTCAAGCGGAAAAACTGAGATTTTGACAAACGTTACTGGTGGGGCTTTTATGCCTTCACAAAACAAAGATGGAAAAATTGCTTACGCGGAATTTGCCGTTGACGGCTACAAAATTGCAATTTTAGACAAGCCAAAAAACTTGGATGAAAATTTGGCAGTTTACATTGAAAACTACGAAAGCACAATCCCGACACGAACTTTTAACGACACGGTTTACCCGGAAACTGTTTCTTCAAACTACAAACCAAAACTCTCAAAAATGTTGATTTTTCCGCGTGTTACGATTGATTACGGAACTGTAAAACCCGGAGTTTACGGGACTTGGAACGACATTTTAAACAAGTACAACTTTTTTTGGGGGTTTTCTGGCAACAAAGATTTTGAAGTTGATGCTTTTTCAATTATTGAGTACAAGTTCAAAAAGCCAACAATATTTTTTGAACTGTACTACATTTCAAGGAAACTTCGCGACACTTCGTTTGGGAAAGCAACGGAAGGAAACGATGCGATTAACAACGAAACAAGTGCAAAAAGGGATTTCAAGTACATTTTTAATCTTTTTGAAATTGATACGGGAATCAGAGGTAAAATCAATTCTGCAAACGATTACCAGTTCGCCTTTGTTCACAGCCGCTACTCAACAAAAGTTAAGTACAATTATTTTGTGATTGATAATGTTGAAGGAACTGTTGAGTACAAGCCTGACGATTCTTTGGTTCGTTATTTTACGCCTTCGCCATACTTTCTTGGCTACTCTTTTTCCTCAAAATGGAATTACAAAAGCGTTGTTCCTGCTCCTGACGGGAACATTAATCCGCATCAGGGAAGAACTTTGGACATTGCTTTTGACAACGAAATTAACCAGTTCAACAGAGATTCTGATTTTAGTGTTTCGGACAAAGGAACTTTGCAGCAAAACAGACTGAACTACACGATGAGCAAAGTAAAAGTTGATTACTCGGAGTTTTTACCAGTTCCGTTTTTAAAAAAATGGCGACACACTTTAGCAATTAATTTTCAAGGCGGAATGCTTTTAGGCTACAACAAAAACAACATCGCCCCAAAAGATTCAATCTCAGCTTTTCCTGAAATCTACACAAAAAACACACGAACTCCTGATGATTACTTTAACTTTTTTGGTGGAGGTTATCCGGGAATGCGAGGTTATTCTTACTACGGACTTGAAGGGCGTTACTTAACACTTTTTAATTTTACGTACAGATTTCCAATTATCAAAGACCGGGCTTTTGATTTTTTACACTTGCGTTTTGACAAACTTTACGGAAGTGTTTTTGCAGACTTTGGGAATCTTTGGGAAAACACAAGCACACAAAATTCTTTCCGAAGCATTTCCAATGGAAAAAGCAATTTAAACAAAAAAGAATCTTACAGCGGTTACGATTACGGCAACTTAAAAGACACCTGGAAAGATTACAAAATTGATGTTGGCTACCAACTTAGAGCAAGTTTATTTTCATTTTTTGGCTATCCGACAGCAGTTGAATTTTCAGCAGCTTACGGACTTACAACGTTTGACACACTCGTTGACACAGACCCGGTTAGCGGAGTTGAAAAAGACCGCGTTTTTTTTCCTGAAGGAGCAAAACCTCTGAACTCAAGCGACGAGGGAAAATCTTACGTTGATAAAATTGTCAAAAATGGTGGTGAGTGGCGATACTACTTAACTGTTTTGTTTGAGTTTTAAAATAAAAAAGGTAAAGAGTAAAAAAATGTTTAGATTTAATTTATTTTTAGCAATTTTTATGGTTGTTCTTTTTTCCGGTTCAGTTTTTGGGCAGTTTGCTTTTAGCGGAAAAAAAATCGCACAAACGGAAAAAAAGGAGCAAACAGAATTTTCTTTAGACCAAATTAATTTTGAGCCTGAATTAACAGCGCCAAAAATCCAAACCTTTAGCGGTAAAAAGAAAAATCCTTTGGTTGGAGCTTTGCTTTCGGCAGTAATTCCCGGACTTGGGCAGTTTTACGCCGGCGATTACGTTTCAGGTTCTGTGTACCTGAGCCTTGAATTAGCAACTTACGGCGGAGTTTTTTACTACAACAAAAAAGGCGATGACAAAACAAAACAGTTTAAAATTTATGCAGACGAGCATTGGTTTTTGGAAAAATATTACGGTTACTTAATTACTCACTACGAAGAAAATGCACAAAACCCGACAATGACTTTTCCACAACCTGATGAAAACGGACACTACAATTTGACAGACGGGCAAAGAGAGTTTTTGCGTGAGTACGAAGAAAACAATTGTGGAAGTGGTTGTTCACACAGAGTTCTTAGCGAAAGTAAAGACAGAAATTATTACGAAAATATTTACAAGTACTACCAGTTTTCGGAAGGTTGGGACGATGTTGAGTATCCGGGAGTTGAGGGAATTGCTTTGCCTCCGGAAAATCAAAACTCAAAAAGTGAACACAGAGAAATTTACAAGGGGATGAGAAACAAGGCGAATTCTTTCTACTCAAAGGCAAACGTAATGAGTTTTGGATTTTTTGCTACAAGGCTTGTGAGCGCAGTTCACGCAGCAATTGCAATTAAAAACCAAAACAATTTTGCAATGGTTTTTCCTTCAGTTCTTGAACACGAAGGTAAGTTTATTCAAGCAGCAACTTTACAACTCAGGTGGTAAAAATGGTTTCCGGAATTTTTATAGTTTTGATTTTTGCAAGTTTGGTTAGCGCTCAAACGAAGGAAATTTTTGTGCAAAAATCACTTAACAGTGAAATTAATTCGCTTGCTTTGACAGGTTCGGCAAGGAAAAATCCGGCACTTGCAGGTTTACTTTCAGTTTTGGTACCTGGTTTTGGAGAATTTTATGTTGGAAATGAGAAAAAGGCTTACTCATTTTTAACAACTGAAATTTTGCTTTTTGGTGCTTACTTTGGAATGAAAAAATATGGAAGTTCACTTGAAAACGATGCAATTTCTTTTGGGAGTTTGAATTCGGGAGTTGATTTAAGGAATAAAAATGATGATTTTAGGACAAGTGTTGCACTTTTTATGTCTTTGGAAGAGTACAACTTAGCACAAATTCAGAACAGATTTTACGGAAGAGTTTACAAGCCAACAGTGGAAAATAATTGGGATTGGAAAGGTTCAGTAAAAAACAGACGGGAATTCAGGAGTTCACTCCGCGATGGAAGAGATTACCAGGACAAGGCAAAATTTTTAGGTTTTGCAATTTTTGCAAACCACGTAATTTCAGCGATTGATGCTTCTTTTACTGCAAGAAAATTAAACAAACTCACGAGTGAGAATTTTGGAAACAAGGTGGAAGTTGATTACACTTACAATGAATTTTTGCGTGAAGATGTTTTGAAGGTAATTTTTCAGACAAATTTTTAAGCACGAAAAATCAGAAAAACAGATTAAATTTAGACTAAAAGCCTTCAAGGGTTTTCCTTTGGAGGTTTTTGTTTAACAACAAATTTTATGGGAAAAATGAGAAACGAAAAAATAAGAAATTTTTGCATAATTGCACACATTGACCACGGAAAATCTACGCTTGCGGACAGACTTTTAGACGAGACGCACACGATTTCCAACAAAGAATTGCAACCGCAAGTACTTGACGATATGGAACTTGAGCGGGAAAGAGGAATTACAATCAAAGCTCACGCAATTCAGATGAATTACAAGGCAAAAAATGGTGAAGAATATATTTTAAACTTGATTGACACTCCCGGACACGTGGATTTTACTTACGAAGTTTCGCGAAGCCTTGCAGCTTGTGAAGGTGCTTTACTGATTGTTGATGCTTCACAAGGAGTTGAGGCTCAAACGATTTCTAACCTTTACCTTGCGATTGAAAACAACCTTGAGATTATTCCTGTAATCAATAAAATTGACCTGCCAAGTGCGAGAGTTCCTGAAATTAAGCAACAAATCATTGATTTGATTGGTTGTAAAGAAGAAGATATTTTGCTTGCAAGTGCAAAAGCAGGAATTGGGATTGCAGAAATTCTTGAAGCAGTTGTAGAGAGAGTTCCGGCACCTGAAGGCGACCCAAACCTGCCTTTACAGGCTTTAGTTTTTGACTCTGTTTTTGATTCCTACAGAGGAGCGATTGCTTTGGTCAGAGTGAAGCAAGGGATAATTTCAACAAACGATAAAATCAAATTTTGTAGCACGGGAAAAATTTTTGGTGCTGACGAAATTGGCATTTTAAAAATGCAAAGGCAAAAAACAAAAATAATCACGGCAGGGAATGTTGGCTACGTGATTGCAAACATTAGAGATGTTGGCGATACCAAAGTTGGCGACACAATTACGCTTGTGGAAAATCCTTGTGAAAAGCCACTTGAAGGTTACAAAGAAGTAAAACCAATGGTTTTTAGCGGACTTTTTCCTGTTGATTCTGAAGACTACGAAGAACTGAAAACCTCGCTTGAAAAATTAAAGCTAAACGACGCCTCGTTAATTTGGCAACCAGAAACTTCTACTGCTTTAGGTTTTGGTTTTCGTTGTGGGTTTTTAGGGCTTTTACACATGGAAATTATTCAGGAGAGGCTTGAACGTGAGTACGGAATGAACATCATCACAACTTTGCCAAGCGTTGAGTACGAAATATTTTTACGAAACGGAGAAAAAATTGCGATTGATTCGCCAGCTGATTTACCGGACCTTTCAAAAATTGATTACATTACTGAACCTTTTATTGTTGCTTCAATAATTACACCTGCAGATTACATCGGAAACCTGATGACTTTGGTGATGGACAGGCGAGGTGTTTACTTAAGCACACACTACATTGACACGCAGCGGGCAGAAATCAAGTTTCGCCTTCCGCTTGCTGAAGTTGTTTTCGATTTTTATGACAAACTAAAATCTGTTAGCCGTGGTTACGCTTCGTTTGATTACGATTTTGCAGGGTTTGAGAGAACAACTTTACAAAAACTTGACATTTTGATTAACAGTGAACCAGTTGACGCACTTTCAATCATCGTTCACAAAGACAAAGCGTACGAATGGGGTTTGAAACTTTGCTCAAAGCTAAAAGAATTAATTCCGAGACAAATGTTTGATGTTGCAATTCAGGCTGCGATTGGTTCAAAAGTAATTTCACGGACAAACGTTGGAGCAATGAGAAAAAACGTTACTGCAAAGTGCTACGGCGGAGACATTTCGCGTAAAAGGAAACTTCTTGAAAAGCAAAAAGAAGGTAAAAAACGAATGAAACAAATCGGAAGCGTGGAAATCCCGCAGGAAGCATTTTTAGCAATTTTGCAAATTGACAAGTAGTTTTTGAAGTTTAAAAATGAGAAAGTAAAATTTAAACAAGTTGTTGAATCACTAAAAGTTTATGCAAAAAATGAAAACCCGTTATTTTTAGAAGGACTAAAAAACGTCAGTTTTTTTAAATTTTTTTTATCCGCCCTGAATTGTTAGTTTTTTTACTCCGTGAGCAAAAACAATTTTTGCAAGAACGGAAACAACCAAAAGCCAGACCAATTCCTCAAAAATAATCACTTTAAAAGCCTCAAAATCAACTTTTCCAAGAAAAATTTGAACAGGAACAAAGTAAAAATATTGAAAAGGTAAAAGTTTTAGAACTCTGTAAACCGGTTCCGGGAAAAAAGAAAGCGGGACTACAAGCCCTGCAAAAAGCGAAATCACAAACTCAACCGTCCAGGCAAAACCATCATTGAAATCAAGGTAAAAAGCTAAAAGCCCAATTAAAAAGTCCACGAAGTAAAGTATCAAAAAGCCGAGTACGAAAATGCTTCCAAACATTAACCAGGTTTCAGTGTTTGAAGGCAAAACCAAAGGTGAAGTAAAAAATAAAAGCAAAGCAACCGGAATTGAGACGCTTAAAATTCTGTAAAAACATTTTCCAACTGAAAGTGAAAGGTTGTAAAAAATGAAACTGACAGGCTTGATTAAATCCATCGCAATTCCACCGTCGCGAACTTTTACCCCAATATTTACAGCGGTAAAGGTTCTGTAACTTGAACGTAAAACCCAGCTAATTGTAATGTAAGTTGTAATTTCCGAAAGCGAGAAACCACCAATATTGCTTTTTTGTTCATAAATTGCCTGGTAAAGAAAATGATTTGCAAAAATGATTATCGGATAAGAAAAAAAGTGCATCACGTTCATCATTCTGTAAGTCAGGTACTCAAGAAATCCAATTTTACAAAAATAAAAGTAAACAAACAAAAAAACACCTCTTTTGGTCAGTTGGTAGTTGAAAAATTAATCTTTTTCCGGGTTCCCGTTTTTGCTTTGAGAGAAAACAACAGCTGCTTTGACAAAATCCCTGAAAAGTGGATGACAATTAATCACACGGCTTTTTAATTCAGGGTGAAACTGTGTTGCAACAAACCAGGGATGATTTTTTAATTCAATGATTTCCACAAGGTTTTGTTCTTCCCAAATCCCCGAAAAAACCATCCCGTTAGCTTCAAAAATTTCTCTGAACTGATTACTAAACTCGTAGCGGTGTCTGTGCCTTTCTGTAACGATGTCTTTTCCGTAAGATTTGTAAGTTTTCGTTCCTTCAGTTAGTGTGCAAAGGTAAGAGCCAAGCCTCATCGTTCCACCAAGTTTTTTAACAGATTTTTGTTCTTCCATCAAGTCAATTACTTTACTTCGCGATTTTGGCTGAAATTCACCGCTTGTAGCATTTTTGATGTTGCAGACATTTCTCGCAAACTCAATACTTGCACACTGTAAGCCAAGGCAAATTCCAAAAAATGGAACTTTATTTTCCCTTGCAAAACGAATTGTTTCAATCTTTCCTTCAACGCCGCGGATGTCAAAACCGCCGGGAACTAAAATTCCGTCAAGGTTCAGAAGGTAAGATTTTGCATTTTCCGAAGTGATTTTTTCTGAATCAATTAATTTTACTTCAACTTTTGCACTATTTTCAACTCCTGCGTGAAAAAATGCTTCAAGAATACTTTTGTAAGCGTCCGGGAGTTTCACGTACTTTCCGACGACTCCAATTTTTACGTGGAAATTTGGAGTTGAAATTTTATCTACAAAAGTGTTCCATTCGTCTAAAATTGCTTCGTGGCATTTAATTTTCAACCTTTCAGTTACTGTTTTATCAAGTTTTTCGCCTCTTAAAATTAATGGAACTTTGTAGATTGAATCTGTGTCGTAACATTCAATAACATTGTCTTTATCAACGTTACAAAAAAGTGCAATTTTAGATTTAATTGTTTTTGTAAGTGATTTTTTAGGCGTCCTGCAAATTAAAACATCAGGAATAATTCCAATTTCACGAAGTTTTTGAACGCTGTGCTGGGTTGGTTTTGTTTTTAGCTCTGAAGCTGCTGAAATCCAGGGAACAAGCGTCAAATGAATAAACATTGTGTTGTCTTTACCTTGTTCAAGTGCAAATTGGCGGATTGCTTCAAGAAAAGGTAAACTTTCAATGTCTCCGACAGTTCCACCAATTTCAGTGATGACAACGTCAAAATTTTCATTTTGAGGCAAGTCAGTTATGAAACTTTTAATTTCGTCTGTGATGTGTGGAATGACCTGGACAGTTACTCCGTGGTAATCGCCGTTTCGTTCTTTTTGGATTACATTATTATAAATTTGTCCCGTTGTAATATTATTTTTACGAGTCATGTTTACTCCTAAAAATCTTTCGTAGTGTCCTAAATCAAGGTCTGTTTCTGCTCCATCTTCAGTTACGTAAACTTCTCCGTGTTGGTAAGGACTCATCGTTCCCGGGTCAAGATTAATGTAGGGGTCAAATTTTTGGATTGTAACTTTCAAACCACGTGATTTCAAAAGCATCCCAAGTGAAGCTGAAACAATACCTTTTCCGAGTGCAGAAATTACTCCGCCAGTTACAAAAATGTACTTTGTCTTGTGTTTCAATTAATTTCCCTCCTGAACTACTTTTGGAACTTTGAAAAACCCATTTTGTGTTTCAGGAGCATTTGTCAAAGCATTTTCCTTAGAAAGCGAAGATAAAATTTCATCTTTACGCAAGACGTTTCCTGTTTCGTGGATTGAATCGAGCGTTTCAATATTTTCAGTATCAATTTCTTTGAGAAGTTCAACATAATTGAGAATATTATTCAGGTCTTTGCTAAGTTTTTCTAAATTTTTTTCACTAAATTCAAGTTTTGCAAGTTTTGCAATTTTCAAAATTTCTGCGTGGCTTACAGGCATATTTTTCCCCTTTTTTAAAATAAAGCCACAGAAAGAGTTTTATTTTCTGTGGCTAAAAATTCTTACTCACGGGATAAAAATTTAAGTTTTTTTGTCCTTAAAACAAAAGCCTAAAATTATTTTTCTAAATTTTGATTGGTAAAAGTTCAAAATCAAGGTTTTCTTCAACGAAAAGCATTGAGTTTGGTGGAAAACTCGTCCAAACTTTTTCATCTTGAGTTAATGGCTCGGATGAAATTAAAACAGCTTCTTTTTTTTCTCCGCAAATCAAGTGAAGCAAGTCTTTTTCAACAAAGATTTTTTCGGGAAAAGTGTAGTAAAGTGAAACTGGAACGGCATTTTTATCCGAACAGAACCTTGTAGCCAAAAGATTTTTTCCATCTGTTAATGCAAAATTAAAATGGCAAGGCGAACCATTTTGTGTTTCAACAATTTTTTGGATTGTTTGAAGCATTGCATTAATCAAGTCTTGTTTTGTCGGGTTGTTTTCATTTTGCAGTTTGTCAAGGAAAAGTGAAAAAATGAGTTCCGAGTCAGTGTTTCCAAGAATTTTCTCAAAACGTTCTGCTGAAAGTTCGTTTTGCAATTCTCTTTTTACTTTTAAAAAATTAGAAATTGCCCCGTTGTGCATAAACATTAATTTTCCCGAATAAAAAGGATGGCAATTGTTCAGGTCAACTGTTGTTCCGGGTGAAGCAGCACGAATGTGTGCAAAAAAGCATTCCGAAATCGTTTTTTGTGAAATATTTTTTAAATTTCTACTGCTCCAGGCAGGTAAAATACTTGTTAAAACGCAAGGTTGTTCATCAATTTCAGGAGTGTACCAACCAATTCCAAAACCATCTGCGTTAACTGCCAAACGGCTTTCTTTAGCATTGTAGCTTTGTTTTACAAGTGAGTTTTCGCAGTTGTAAACAAAATCTGCAAGCAAAGCCTTTTTTCCGTGGTAAGCCAAAAACCTGCACATAAAAATTTCCTTTAAAAATTTACAAATTAATCAGATTTTAACTTTAGAAAATGTAGTAAAAACTTTCTTGCCAAGCAATCTTTGTTTCTAAACAATAAAATTTTAATATTAAAATTGAGTAAGATAATTTTAACACAAAAAAGGTGAGAAACCTAAAAATTATTTTTAATAACCCAGGCTTCAGACTTTTGAAAAAGTCAATTTATTCAAACCTTGTTTTATACTATATTTTGGCAATGTTTTTGCGACGGAAGTTGTTTTTTTAAACTATTTCAAAAGTAAACTAAAAAAAGTATTACCTGTCATTATTTTTTATCTTTACCTTCATTAAAAACAAAAGGTG
>JADZEA010000195.1 GCA_020850775.1 bacterium | reverse complement strand
TTATCGGAGCTTCCGAGATTGTTGTTGAGCTTTTGAACGCTTACAACGGCACGGAAAACGAGATTTTGGCATTGCTTGAGAACGAATTTTTTGAGGCAGGTAGTGGACTTTTCACGAAATTAGCTTCATCAAAAAGTTTGGACGAAACGACGGCAGAAGGATTTTTGAGCAGTTTGCTAAGGGAAAAACAGAGTGATAAAATCAGTGAAAACAAAATTTTACCGACAAATTTCAATCTCAGACAAAACTATCCGAACCCGTTTAATCCAACGACAACGATTGAGTTTTCTTTGCCAACAAACGCAAAAGTTGAGTTAACAATTTTCAACACGCTTGGTCAGAAAGTGCAAACTTTAGTGTCAAAAAATTTTGAAGCAGGAACGCACAACGTCGTTTGGAACGGAACAGACGAAAATGGAAAACAAGTTTCGTCAGGAATTTATTTTTACCAACTGAAAGCAGAAAATTTTTCCGAAACGAAAAAAATGGTTCTGTTGAAGTAATTTTAGCAAAAACCCGATTTTAAAATTAAACCTTCAAGGCTCAAAAAACTTGAAGGTTTTTTTGTTTCAAGTTGGTAAAAAACGAACTTTTAAAGTTTTTTCAGAGGATTTTAGCTTTTTTAAGTTCCGCAATTTTACTTTCAGGAACAAAAAGGTAGTTCATATTTTTGTAAGTCGGGTCTCCTGCAATTTTTTCTTTTGGAACTAAACCTTCGTCAGCAATCCAAAAAAATTTGTAGTCTGTCTGGTCAAGGATTTTGTGCAAAAATTCCTCAGTTCGCCCTTTCAAAACCTCGCAAATAATTATTGGTTTGTCCTTTTTCAGTGTTTGGAAACCACCTTCAAGGACAAAATGTTCTGTTGCTTCCGTGTCAATTTTCAGCAGGTCAATTTTTTCAATTTTATGCCTTTGAACAAAAGCATCAAGCGTGATTGCTTCAACTGAAACTGCTTCGCAATTTTCACGGAAGCCTTTGAGAGTTGAAGCAGAAGTTGGCAAAACTGACTTTTCAGCAGGGACGTAAAGAGTGATTTCACCGTTGTGGTTTGTGATTGCAGTTTGAAAAATCTGCAGGTTTTTTAGGTTGTTAAGTTTTTGATTTTCTTTGAAATAAGTGAAAATTTGCGGAACGGGTTCAAAAGCGTAAACTTGTTTTTCAGGGTTGTCAAGCGAAGCAATCAGAGAGTAAATTCCAGTGTTGGCACCGATGTCAAAAATTGTGTTTTGCGAAAATTTACAAAGTTTCATAAAAAGTTTTAGCGTGTCGGTTTCAAATCCGTCAAATCCTTTCCAGTAAAAAAGGCTTGCGATTTTGTCGTTTGCGTCGGTTTTTAACAGAAGTTTTTGAGAGTTTGGCATTTTACAGGCGATTACCCCTGAAAGTGCAATTCCTTCCAAAATTCGTTTTTGCAAGTTTTTTGAGCAAAGGTTTGAGTTGTAAAATTTTCGGACGAAAAACCTTGATATTTCAAGATTCAGAATTTGTTTGAAGATTGATTTTAGCATTTTCAACTCTCAAAATTGATTTGATAATTTAATAAATTAGTATTTTTTAAGGAAATTTATTTTTTCCTTCGTAAATGCTTTTAATAATTCCTGTTAAATCTTCCTCTTCAAGTTTTAGGTCCCGGACTTCAAATTTTTGCAAAATTGTTTCTATCAAACTTGCAGAACTTGTTTCGTTTTGTGAAAAATCAATTGTGAAATTATTTTCAAGTGTTGCACTGAGCTTTTCAGTAACTTTTTTGAGTTCTGAAAGTTCTGGTATTTTATGAAAATCCAAGGTTAATTTTCTTCTGTTACCAAATTTTTTATGAATTTCCCTGAGATTTCCATCGTAGATTTTTGAACCTTTATCAATGATAATTATTCTTTTGCAAACTTCTTCAATATCAACGAGGTCGTGAGTTGTAAGGATTAAAGTTGTTTTTTCTGTTGAGTTCAGTTCTTTTAAAAATTCTCTGACTTTATGCTTTACAGAGACGTCAAGCCCGATTGTTGGTTCGTCAAGGAAAAGGATTTTTGGGTTGTGAATTAGGGAAGCGACTAAATCACACTTTACTCTTTGTCCTAAACTCAGTTTTCTGACAGGAGTGTGAAGTAAGTCTTTTAAATCTAAAAGTTCAGTGAATTTTTCTAATCTTTGTTTGTAGATTTTATGGTCAACCTGATAAATTTTTTGTAAAAGATTGAATGCTTCAATGACTGCGATGTCCCACCAAAGCTGAGTTCTTTGTCCAAAAACGACACCAATATTTTTTACGTGTTCTTTTCGTTGTTTGCAGGGGTTTTTACCAAGAATTTGAATTTCACCCTGAGTTGGGTAAAGGATTCCGGTTAACATTTTGATAGTTGTAGATTTTCCGGCTCCGTTAGTTCCGATGTAACCAACGGTTTCAGCCTCAGGAATTTCAAAGGAGATATTTTTTACAGCGTCAAGAAAAAAGTAATCTCTGTTAAAAAGGTCAAGAAAAGCACCTTTAATGCCTTCACGTCGTTTGTAAACCTTGTAGGATTTAGTGAGGTTTTGAACGGAAATTATAGAATTTTCCAAGTGCTGTTACTTAGTAAAAAAGGTTTTTTTTAAGGAAAAACGGGCTTTTTAAAAGTAAAAAGTCCGTTTTTGTTACTTAATCAAAGTAACTTTTGTACATCTTCGTTAGTTAATGCAAGATTGATAAGTTTTTGAAGAAACTCATCAGTTGTCCGGTATCCAAGTTTGTACCTTAGCATATCAACCTCATGGATTGTACCAAAGTCTAAATCAAGGTTTATTCCACTTTTAGCTTGCATGCTTGCAATACCAAAAGAAACATAACCATTACCATTTGCAGAACCAAACATCTAAACCTCCTAAAAGAAATTTAACCAAAAATTTTCGTTCTTAGAGTTTTTGGTCAGAATGGGAAAAAAAGAAATTTAGTCAAAAGACTTTAATTAAGCTTGCTTGTCTGTTTTAATTTAAGTCAAAAATTTAAAATTGGAAAATATTAATTTAAAAATTAAAAAATTATTTGTTTTGCCAAACCGGCAGGCGTTTTTCAATGAAAGATTTTATCCCTTCATTAGCATCAAAAGTCCACATTAATTTATTTAAGTAAAAATCTTCAGCGTGTCTTAGTTTAGCTTGAAAATCGTTTTTGTTTGATTCTCTGTAAATCTTTTTAGTAAGCTCAAGAGCAATGAAACTTTTTTTAGTAATATTTTTAAAAAACTCATTGCAAGAATTATCAAAAGTATCTTTTGCAAAAACCTTAGTAACCAGACCAACTTGTTTTGCTTCTTTTGCATCGATTTTCTCACCGCTAAAAATCAGGTGTTGAGCCATTTTTTTACCAACAAGTTCCGGTAAAACAATCAAGGCAATAGGTGGAAAAACACCAAGATTAATTTCAGGAAGGCTAAAAACAGCGTCTTCACGGGCAAGAACAAAATCGCAAAACATCGCAAGTTCAAACCCACCACCAAAAGTTAAGCCTTTAACTTTTGCAGCAGTCAAAATATTGAACTCATCAAGCCTGTAAAAAATTTTGTGGAAGTTGTAAATCAGTTCTTGAACTACCTCTCTTGTGTGTTCTTTTACATCCGCTCCAAACGAAAAATTATCACCCTGAGCATCAAAAACAATGATTTTAAAATCGTTTCTTTGTCTTAACTCTTCAAGAGCATCGTTAATTTCTTCCATTGTGGCAATGTTTAAAATATTTCTTGGTGGGGCGTTTAAGGTAAGTGTGCAAATTTCGTCTTTAATTGAAGCCGTTATAAATTTAAGAGCCATAAATTAAGAACCCCCTTAGATTAAGTTTTGAAGTTTAAATTTAATTTCCTCAAAGTTTTCAAAAGGAAAAAATGGAACGTTTTTTTCTTTAAGAAACTTTGACAGACCATTTTTAGCAAAAATCAAGTCGGATTTTTGAGCCGGGCATCTGTCAGTAGTTCCGTCGCCAATGTAAACAATTTTATCCACTTTTTCCCTGATTTTTTCCAAGTGATAAGTTTTGCAGTGATTGCACAGATTATTAATTTTTGGAGTCGCCGAAGGAATCACTTTCCAATTGTTTTTGGAATCAATAAAAATATCATTTGAAAAAATTTCAACTGCCTCAATATAATTTTTCTTAAAGGTAAATTCAATAATTTTTCTAAATCCACCGCTAAGTATAAAAATTTCATAGCCTTTTGACTTGCACCAAAGCACAAAATCGCCAAAAGTCTCGTCAATGTTTATGTGTTTACCAAGCGTTTCGAAGGCTTCCTGTTCAGAAACTTTCAAAAAATCCATCTCAAGTTGCAAGGCTTCATTTTCAGGTAAAGTTCCTGCTTCAACTTGGTTTTCAATTTCGTACCACTTATCGCCAACGTAGTAATCCAACAAAAATTGCAAGGAATCATCTTTTGTAATTGTTCCGTCAAAATCACAGAAAATCGCTAACTTCAATCAATTCCTTTCTAAAAATACCTTTTACGGATTTTTGCAATAATTTTTGAATCTTCAACTATTTTAGCAAACTCTTCCGGTAAGATTGCCTGAAAACCATCTGAAAGTGCTTCAGAAGGATTGTTGTGAACTTCAACAATAATTCCATCAGAACCAGCAGCAAAAGATGCCAAAGACATGTCGTAAATTTGGTTTCGTTTTCCTGTTGCGTGGCTTGGGTCAACAATTATTGGTAAGTGGCTGACTTCTTTAATCGTTGGAATTATGCTTAAATCAAGTGTGTTTCGTGTGTGGTTTGAAAAAGTACGAATTCCTCTCTCGCAAAGAATTACATTTTTATTGCCTTCGCCAAGCAAGTATTCCGCACTCAAAAGTAATTCCTCAAGCGTCGCTGCAAGCCCTCTTTTGAGTAAAACGGGTTTTTGAGTTCTGCCAATTTTTTTTAGTAAAGAAAAATTTTGCATGTTTCTTGAGCCAATTTGAAAAACATCAGCAACTTCACCAACCAAACCAATTGTTTCCGTGTCAATTACTTCTGTAATGATTTTCAAGCCCGTTTTTGCTTTAACTTCTGCTAAAATTTCAAGCCCTTTTTCTTGTAAACCCTGAAAACTGTAAGGTGAAGTCCTTGGTTTGAAAGCTCCGCCACGCAAAATTTCAACTCCCAAATCCTGAACTTTTTTCGCAATTGTCATCGTTCTTTCAAGACTTTCAACAGCACAAGGTCCGGCAATCATCACTAATTTTTCACCACCAATCTTTACTCCGTCAACGTCAACAACTGTGTTTATTTCTTGAAACTCACGGCTTGCAAGTTTGAACTCGTGTTTGAATGAACTTAGGATTTTACTTACTCCTTCAAGTCTGTCTAAACCTGAAACGTGCTTGTTCGTTGTAAGGTAAACAATATTTTTATTACCAAAATAAATTTCTTTAAAACCCAAATTTTGCTCAAAAAGTCTTGAAAAGATTACCTGTTTTTTATCTGTGGTAATATTTTTTTCAAGTTCTAAAATCATTCTAAATCCTTGTTTTTTCGTTAAGTCTTGCCATTCTCAGCAAAATTTTACGCCCTAAAAGAGCGAATTTTTGCCGTAAAATATAATAAAATTTTAGAAAACTTCAGAAGTAATTTTTTATTTGGGAAGTGTTTTTCAAGGTAAATCCAAAAAGCTTTGTGAACTTCAAAAATCATTTCTTTACGAACTTTAAAAATACTCGTTCCTTTTGCGTGGTAAATTTCTGCTTCTGAGACAAAAAATATTGTCCAGCCTGCATTTTTTATCCGAAAACAAAAATCCACGTCGTTGAAAAACATTGGAAATCTCTCGTCAAGCAAACCAATTTTTTCCAAAACTTTACTTCGCACTAAAATTGCTGCTCCCTGTGGCTGGTCAACTTCACAAGTTGTGTCGTGCGAAAAATCTTTCATTCTGTAAGCATTGAATTTTTTATTTTCAGGAAAAATCAGGTTCAGCAAAAATGCCTCGTAAAAAAGTGTCTTGAAATTTGGGAAACGTCTGCAGGAAGGCTGAAGGCTTCCGTCTAAATTCAAAAGTTTTGGTGCAACTGCTCCAACTTTATCGTTTTTTTCAAGAAAACTGACAAGTGTTTCAACTGCGTTTTCTTTTAAAATTGTATCGGGATTGAGAAGCATTTTAAATTTTCCACAAGCAATTTTTAATCCCTGATTGTTTGCTTTGGCAAATTTTAGATTTTCAGTATTCTCAATCAGTTTTACTTTTGGGAAGGTTTTTACAATTTTTGCCGTAGAATCACAAGAAGCATTGTCAACGACGATTGTTTCGTGTGGAAGCCTGACTTTTTGGATTGACGAAAGGCAATTTGCAATTTCATTTTCGCTGTTCCACGTTACAATCACAAAGGAAACTATCTCTTTGATTTTTTCTCCGCCTCTTTTTGTTCTGCTAAAAGTTTTTTGTACTTTTCAATTTCTGAATCGTACTTGTCTGTTTTTTCTGTCTTTTTTCTGTTTTCAAGCAAATCAATTGCTTTGCCATAAAGTTCCTGTTCAACATAAATTCTTACAAGTAAAGGCGAATTAATTTGTCCTCTTGAATCCAAAGCAGGCTTAGAAGGTTTTGGTTCAGGTAAAACAACTTTAGTTTCTTCTTTTGGTTCTAACTCGTAAAGGTTGTTAAAATCTTCCTGAACGTCTTCTTTTGGGTTTAGTTTTAAGGTTTCATTTAAAATGGATTGAAAATCATCAATGTTAGTAATTCCAAATTTTGGGTCAATTATTTTATTTTGTGATGTTTCGTCAAGTTCAGGAAGTTCAGAATCATTTTCAAAATCTTGCTCGTTAAATCCAGACAGTTTGTTTAAAGCCTCAGTATCGTTTTTCTCTTTGGCTTTGCGAATTGCTTTGAGCCTTTCTAAAGGAGAAAGTTCAACTTCTTTTGTTTCCGCGTCAACTTGAAAATTTTCATCAATTTCTGTTGTTTCTGCGTCAATTGGAAAACTTTCATCAATTTCTACTGTTTCCGCGTCAATTGGAAAATTTTCATCAATTTCTGTTGTTTCTGCGTCAATTAGAAAACTTTCATCAATTTCTGTTGTTTCTGCGTCAATTGGAAAATTTTCATCAATTTCTACTGTTTCTGCGTCAATTGGAAAATTTTCATCAATTTCTACTGTTTCTGCGTCAATTGGAAAATTTTCATCAATTTCTACTG
>JADZEA010000194.1 GCA_020850775.1 bacterium | reverse complement strand
GGCGGCAGTAACAATTGTTAAAAATGTTGGTGGAATTGTTCTTTCGTGGAGTTCGGTAACAGGAGCAACAAGTTACAAAATTTACAGAAGCACAAATCCGGGTTCAGGTTTCACGCAAGTTGGAACTACAACTCTCACGAACTGGACAGACACAAGCGTTCTGACACTTGGGAACACTTACTTTTACCGAATCACTGCGAACAATTAGAAAAATAATTTTTTAGTTTGGCTGTAAAGATTGAAAAAGTTTGTCCTGTAAAAAAGGACAAACTTTTTTTTTAAAACCTGTGATGATTTTTAGCTGTTTTTAGGGGGAATGAGGAATAATTTTGTGTGTTGGAGGTGAGTGTAGCAGTTGAGCATTGGCAATATTTATTTTTAAAAATTTGGTTTATGCCTTCCAACAAAGTATCGTCTGGCGATTGGTTAATAACTGTCTCTCTGTATTTTTTATACAAAACCATAATTTTTTTTTCTGTGTTTTTATCCAACAGAGCCAAGTCAAACATCATTGCTTTGTTAAGGTCATTTGGCTCAAATTTTTGCAACCCGTTGCCGTATTCTCTTCTGTTGTCTTCGAATATCTCTCTTGCAACGTCAGTCATCAAATACGCAAACAAAACGTCAATATTTATGTTGTCAAACAAACCCGACTGAAAAGGATAAATGCAATGGAAAGTAGTGAGATTGGAAATGTTAGCTTCGTTTCTTATGAATTTTAGTCCGCTTCTGTTAAAAACAGAAACCCAAACCGGAGCAGGCGGACGATTTTCCAACGAGTACCAAGGCGTTCTGCAAGCGGTCAGGTATTTCTTGTCAACACCTGTTTTTTCTCCCAATTCAATGTAATTTGATACCTTCTCGTCTTTTGCCCCAACTGCGTTAAACAAAAATGCCTGCCTGTCAGTGTTTACTAAATCATTAAATTTCCTTGTAGTGAAAAAGTTATCTTTAACGTCAACAGCTTTACAGATACACGGAAGCAAGTACTTTTTATCAATACCGAATTGAAGTGCCTTCGACTTAGAAAAAGTGAAATACTCGTTTGAACCTGTCGCAATGCCACGGACTACTTTTGCTACATTTGAGAATGGAATCAAATTTTTGTATCTTATTCCATTTTGTTCCTGATAATATTTACGCCACTTAATTTCCGGGTCAAGTTCGCTAAAAGGGAATGTCAAACCATCAATTTTATTAGCAGGATAAGTTGAAATAAAACTTTGCATCCCTTCTAATTCGTCAAGTTTATTGATTATTGAAAATTTGACTTTGTGGAAGTTATTGTCATTGGAGCATAAAAGAATGCAGGCAGTGGTTAACGCATCATCGAAAATATTTTCTTCAAAGTTGATTACGATAATGTTTCTTAAAATTTTGCTTTTTATGAGTGCCGATTTCACAAGTTTACCATAATCTGAATTTAAAAACTCTGATGGTACAATGTAGGCAAGCCTTCCGCCAAGATTTAACTGAGAAACAGACTTCAGTAAAAAAAGTGTGTAAAGATTTGTAAATCCATTGAGTTTTATTTTTAATCGTTTTTCGATTTCGTTCAGGATTGTTTTGTTGTCATAATCATGGAACTTGAAATAAGGTGGATTGCAAATGATTCCATCATATTTGTTGTCCCAATCGTTGAACATATAGTTTTCCAGCTGAATTTTAATCTGCGAAATTTCATTAAAAACTTCTTTTGCTTCAAAATAAATAGTTTCGTCAACTTCAAATGCTTTAATTGAAAGTTCAGGTTTCTTGTTCAATAAGGTTCTTGAAAAAATGCCAAGCCCGAAAGCCGGTTCTAAAACTGTTTTTAGGTTTTGATTTCCCAATAACCAATCTGCCATTAATGATGCCAGCTGAAAAGGCGTAAAAAATTGGGCAAATTTTTTTCTGTGCGCTAAAGAAATTGATTTGGAGTAGCTTTTTTCAACCTGATTATTTGTTGCCGATACTATGTTTTTTAACTCTGTCATTAAAACTCGCTTACATCAATACCAAGTACGTTTATCAAATTATCAACATCAAGATATGCCGTTCCACCTTTGAAAGTTACGTAAAACAAAAGTCTGCCTCTGTCCATTTCTTTTCTCACACTTTCGTGGACAGGTTCGTCAACTTTTGAGGCAATCGGTGTCCCCGATTTTGAGTTTATTTTAATTGTAGTTTTGTTCTGGTTTTTGGTATCTTTCTCTACAGAAAAAATAATACCTTCGTTGTAGGAATCAGAAATTATTGAAAGTATCTGCTCAAAAGAAATTCCATAAACCTTGTCGAAGAAAACTTGAAAGTAAAAATGCGGGACATTGAACGTTTCTATCCACTTGTAAACGACTTTGACGTCTTCAACTTTTGGCGTGATTGAAAGGTAATCTCTCTTTTGAATTTCTTTAATTGCATCTTTTAGAGTTCTGAAATGGCTTTTTAGTTCAGACAACCTTTCAGTTGAACTCCAACTTGGTACCCTAAAATCCGTTACCGAAAGTGTTTTTTGGGTAATGCTTTGGAGTAAATCAATGTACGCATGTCTTGTTGGATGATTTAATTCTTCCTGAAATTCAACCAGAATCAAATCTTTTGTCTGCAATGCTGTTTTACTGAATTTCTCAGTTCTGGCTTGCATTGCTTCGTCATACTTGTCAATCAAAAAAACACTCGACCTTACTTCAATCCCTGCAAGGGCTTTTTTTACATAACTCATAATTTTGTGATGAGGAACTTGGCTGATGTCATTTCCCAAATCAGCAATAAAATCTTCCCGCTTAAAAATTAACAGGTCAGGTCTTTTCCCGATTGTATCAAGTTCATCCTGAAATTCCTGATAGAAAGTGTCGAAACCATCTTCACCTGCCATTAAATCGTCAGACTTTCCGTATTTTACAGCTACAAAGTTTTTTGAAGTTTCATTTATTGCTCTGAAAACCAAGTTTTCTGCCCAATCTCCTTGTTCCTTGTTTGTAATAAAGTTAGATGATGCTTGTGTTGGAGTTCTTGCAGGGTCTCGTGGAAGTCCAAAATCAACCAAAGTCGTTGGAATTGTTTTAGTTAATTCTCTTATTTTGTCGTAATAAGTCATGTTCGTTTTCTTATTCGTGTAGCTTTTTTTGAGTTTCAATGTCGTTATTAATTTCATCTTGGTCATAATTAACATTTAATTTTGAAACTAATTCGTTGTAAGAATAGAATTTTTGTTTTCTGATTTGAATAAAATTACCTACTTTTATTTGCACTGAAAATGCAAAGTTTTTTGGTAACTCCCCCGTCAATTTTGGAAAAATTAAATTTGCATTTATTTTACTGCCTGCAAAACATCCTTTTTCTACTTTCGTTAAAGAACTAAAAATAACATCTTTGCTGAAAGTGCATTGAACAAAACAGTATTCACCTATCTCGTTCAACGATTCTAAATGTACTTCATCAAAGACTTGTCCAACAAAACACCATTTTCCTGCGGTTTCTAATTTCGGTGCACTGAATTTTAGCATGTTTAAGATTCCTAAAAAATATTTTTTCCCAACTCTTACGGCTTCGTTGGTCTTGCCTTCGAGTGTTGGAACAAATTCTGTCCCTTTGAGCTACTACTCAGCACTTGCACATAACTTTTTCACTCTTTACCTTCTTCCACAAGTGTTTACCCAAAAAATACTGCCGTTTAATTTAGCAACTGTTTTTTTCAAAATAAACATTAAAATTTTGAAAAACAAACCTTTAAGTTCTTGCAAAAGCAAAACTTTCATCGCAGCTGTTGAAGCATCTTCCCAAAACACTCTTTCTAAAATGAAAAGTTGTTCTTCTGAAGTTTTGCAATCAGTTCCTTGTCGTTTGTAGCTTCAACGAGTTTTTTTGCGATTTTCATAAACTCTTTTGCAATCAATGAGTCAGGCTCTGAAATCATTATTGGTTCGCCTTTGTCTCCGCCAATTCTGATTTTTGTGTCAATCGGAATTTCACCAAGCAAAGGAACTCCAAG
>JADZEA010000193.1 GCA_020850775.1 bacterium | reverse complement strand
TGCTCCAAACAAACTCGCTCCACCAATCCCGTAAGAAACAATTGAAACTGCTTTCCACTTGCTGCTTCGGTCTTTTGCCGATTTTACTTCAACTTCAGAACTTGCTGCTTCGTAGTCTTTACCTGCTTTTTGCTGTAAAAAATTGCTGTAACTGCCTGCAGCCAAAAAACTCAGTCCCGTGTAAAGAAAAACATTCCTCCTGAATTTCCACTTCTCAAAACCGGAAAGCAAACCCTTACTTTGTAACTCAAGTTCAAAATTTAATTCGCTTACCTTTCCCTCACCGATTGTTACACTCTTTTCCTGTGTAACGTAGTCAGGCAAAAGTTCAGCACGCACCTTGTAAGTTCCAACCTGCAAAACCTCCGAAACTGAGTTTCCTTTCGCTTTGCCTTCCAAAAACAAAACCGCTTCTTTCGGCAAAACCGATACTACAAGTTCACCCGTTTTAGCTTTTAAACTCTTCTTAAAAATTTTGTTTTCAAGAGCCTCCAGGTAAAAATTTTCCAAAATTGAGTAAAATTTTTCGCCCTTGCTGATTCTTAAAGTGTGTTCACCAACTTTTGCTTTGCCTGAAAAATTGCCTTTACCAACAAATTCTCCGTCAAGAAAAATTTCCGCTTCACTGTCTGTTTCTACCTGCAAAGTCCCGAAAGTTGGCTTCAGTTTGAAATTCTTCGAAAAAAATTTTCCGCTTTCAACAACCAAAACCGTGTCTAAAGTAGCAAACCAGTTTCTTTTAATTGTCAGAGTGTGTTCACCAACTTTTGCTTTGCCTGAAAAATTGCCTTTACCAACAAATTCTCCGTCAAGAAAAATTTCCG
The DNA here is from genome assembly GCA_020850775.1 of bacterium. Classification (GTDB taxonomy): domain Bacteria; phylum CLD3; class CLD3; order CLD3; family CLD3; genus JADZEA01. The sequence goes on along the minus strand of JADZEA010000193.1, from coordinate 2,944 downwards.
CTTCACTGTCTGTTTCTACCTGCAAAGTCCCGAAAGTCGGTTTCAGTTTTAAAGTTGCTTTTGAAGTTTGCTTTGCTTCAATAAAAATCAGCGTGTCAAGTTTCTCGTAGTCCTCGTTTCCTGTTAGTTCAAGCCCGATTTCGTACCTTTGTGAAATCCAGTCCTTAAAAGTGTAAGGTGTTTTTTCACTGAAAGCAGGCAAACCGTCAATTGTGATTGTGCAGCCACCCGGAACTGTATCCAAAATCAAAGTCCCTTTTTCTGTCTTTGAACTGTGTTTTGCGGTTGTTTTAAGCCGGATTTCCCAAACTTCAGATTCTTTCAGACGGATTCCCTGTCCGCTCAAAATGATTTCAAGAGGCTCGTGTCCGGTTGCGTAGAGTGTCAGCGCTGTCTCGTAAGGCGAAACGTAAACAAAAACTTCACCCGGTTTCCGTTCCGTCTCGTAAACTGAAAGCCTCGATTCTACTACAAGACCTTCAACAGGTGTGATGATTTTTATCCCTGAAAGAAACTTCCCGTTGGCATCAAGTTTATCTTTTCCTTTGTTTCTGCCACTTTCCCAACTGCCAAAAATCTTTGTCTTTTCCAAAAACCTGCTCCGCTCAACGGAAAACTTTTCAAACTCCTGTGAAAAAACACTCTTAACCAAAATCAAAACCAAAATCAAAAAAAACATTAAAACCTCCTTTTAAGGAACTTCGTACCAACCTTCAACAACTGTCCAGACTTTTAGCGTGTTGTCAAAACTTCCGCTTGCGACTTTGCTTCCGTCCGGACTGAAACTGACTGAGAAAACGTAACTATCGTGGTTTCCCGTCCAAAGCAAAGAACCATTCACGGCATTCCAGACTTTTACAGTGTGGTCGTAGCTTCCGCTGACGACTTTGCTTCCGTCAGGACTGAAACTTACAGAGTAAACATCGTTGCTGTGGTTTCCAGTCCAAAGTAAAGAACCGTCTGAAGCATTCCAGACTTTTAGCGTGTTGTCGTAGCTTCCGCTGACGACTTTGCTTCCGTCAGGACTGAAACTTACAGAGTAAACATCGTTGCTGTGGTTTCCAGTCCAAAGTAAAGAACCGTCTGAAGCATTCCAGATTTTTACAGTGTTGTCGTCGCTTCCGCTGACGACTTTGCTTCCGTCAGGACTGAAACTGACTGAGTTAACATAGTAACTGTGGTTTCCCGTCCAAATCAAAGAACCGTCTGAAGCATTCCAGACTTTTAGCGTGTTGTCCTCGCTTCCGCTTGCGACTTTGCTTCCGTCAGGACTGAAACTTACAGAGTTAACAAAGTAACTGTGGTTTCCCGTCCAAATCAAAGAACCGTCTGAAGCATTCCAGACTTTTACAGTGTTGTCCCAGCTTCCGCTTGCGACTTTGCTTCCGTCAAGACTGAAACTGACTGACCAAACCCGATTACTGTGGTTTCCCGTCCAAATCAAAGAACCGTCTGAAGCATTCCAGATTTTTACTTCTTGGTAGCTTCCGCTTGCGACTTTGCTTCCGTCAGGACTGAAACTGACTGAGTAAATATCGCCACTGTGGTTTCCCGTCCAAATCAAAGAACCGTCTGAAGCATTCCAGATTTTTACAGTGTTGTCATAGCTATAGCTTCCGCTTGCGACTTTGCTTCCGTCAGGACTGAAACTGACTGACCAAACCCGATTACTGTGGTTTCCCGTCCAAAACAAAGCACCCGCAGTAAAAAATTGAATTTTCTTTTCTTCACTAAAAGACGAGTTCACACTTGTGAAAGCCTTTACCCTGTAGGTGTAGTTTTCACTTGTCAGAAGTCCGCTGTCCGTGTAGTTTGTTGTGTCTTTCGGAACTGTTGCGATTTCAGTAAAACCGCTGTTTTCTGTTTTTCTTTCAATTTTAAAACCTTGTTCAAAACTGGTGTTGTCGTTCCACGTCAGCTTAACCTGACTGTCTGAAAGCGAAACAATTTGTAAATTTGAAGGTGCGGGAAAACTTGTCTGAACTGCTTGCGAAGTCGCAAAAGCAGAAGAGTTTAAAGTGTTGAAAGCCTTTACCCTGTAGGTGTAGTTTTCACTTGTAAGAAGTCCGCTGTCCGTGTAGTTTGTTGTGTTAGTTGGCAGAGTTGCAATTTCGGTAAAAGTGTTGCTTCCTGTTTTTTTTTCAATTTTAAAACCTTGTTCAAAACCTGAGTTGTCGTTCCACGTCAGCTTAACCTGACTGTCTGAAAGCGAAACAATTTGTAAGTTTGAAGGCGCTGGAAAACTTGTCTGAACTGCTTGTGAAGTTGTAAAAGCAGAAGAGTTTAAAGTGTTGAAAGCCTTTACTCTGTAGGTGTAGTTTTCACTTGTAAAAAGTCCGCTGTCGGTGTAGTTTGTTGTGTTAGTTGGCAGAGTTGCAATTTCGGTAAAACCGCTGTTTTCTGTTTTTCTTTCAATTTTAAAACCTTGTTCAAAACCTGAGTTGTCATTCCACGTTAGTCTTACTTCGCTGTCTGAAAGTGCAAGAAACTGTAAGTTTGAAGGTGCTGGAAAACTTGTCTGAACTGCTTGTGAAGTTGCAAAAGCAGAAGAGTTCGAGTTAGTGAAAGCCTTTACCCTGTAGGTGTAGTTTTCACTTGTAAGGAGTCCGCTGTCCGTGTAGTTTGTTGTGTCTTTCTGAACTGTTGCGATTTCGGTAAAGTTTGTTCCGTCAGTGCTTCGCTGGATTTGAAACTTTGTTATTTTTTCAAATTCCTGTTTTTGTTTTTCGTTTTTGAAAGCAGGTGCTTCAAAATCCCAGTCAAGTCTGACTTCGCTGTCCGTAAGTGAGGAAAGCTGCAGGTTTGTTGGTGGATTTAGTTTGTAGTTTGGGTCAAAAGGGTTTGAGTTGTCAATTTCAGTAAAACAGGAAACCAACAACAGAACAAAGCAAAGAAGTAAAAGATTTTTCATTTTTTTTACCTTAGTGGGTTTTAAAAAAGTTAC